>CADAWN010000018.1 GCA_902791625.1 uncultured Erysipelotrichaceae bacterium
TTATGGTATTCTAAGAATGAAGAGTTGATAGAGAAATATAAATATTTAATAATGTTAGATTTAAAGCCAAATGAGTTAAATATTTTATCAAAGAAAGATAAGGTGATAAATAAGTATATGGAAGAAGTAGAAAGAATAAATGAAGATCCAGAGTTTTATGAATATATAAGTGCAGAAGAAGATAATAGAAAAATAGAGAATTCCTTAAAGAGTCAGTATAAAAGAGAAGGACTTGAAGAAGGTATAGAACAAGGAACTCGTTTAGCAAAATTAGAGGCTGCTAAAAACTTAAAACAAAATGGAGTTGATATAGAAATAATATCTAAGTCAACTGGTCTTACAATTGAAGAAATAGAGAATCTTTAATCACACTAAATAGTGTGATTTTTTTTGTTTTAATATAAAATAATATAAATGTAGTAAAATTGTAGTATTTTTGTAGAAAAAGTATTGACTTTTTATTTTTTATGGTGTTATTATACTGCTTGAGGAGGAAAACTATGGAAAATAAGACTAGTGCTATTAATATACAAATAGATAGTAATGTAAAAAAAGAAGCTACTATGGTATTAACTGAATTAGGATTATCAATGAGTTCTGCTATAAACTTATTCTTAAAGCAAGTAGTAAAAAAGAATGGTATACCATTTGAAGTAACTAATGTAGCTGCTAATAAAAAAATATTAGATGTAGTATGTGCCTTAATAATGAAAGATGGAAAATGTTTAATTGCTAGAAGGAATAAAGATGATCATTTAAAAGGTAAATGGGAATTTCCTGGAGGAAGAAGAGAAGGACTTGAAGATGAAAAGAAGACTTTAGAAAGAGCATTTACTGAAGTATTAGGAATTAAAACTAAGATAAATGACTATATAACTCATAGTATTTGTGAATATCCAGGACATATAGTAGATTTAAAACTATATGAATGTGATTATATAAGTGGAGAATTTAAATTAAATATTCATTCAGAATATAAATGGGTTAATATAGAAGAATTACTAGATTATGATTTAGCAGATGCAGATGTAATACTATCTAAATACTTAATAAAAAAATATATAGAAGATTCAAGAAATAGTGATGAGTAGGAGAATAATATGGTAGAGTTAAAGAAATTACAAAAAGAAGTATATGATAATAAAGTTAATCATGGATTTAATGTAACAGACTTAAATATGGAGTTTTGTCTAGCATATGGAGAATTAGGTGAAGCATATATGGCATGGTTAAAACAAAAAGAAGATTTAGGGGAAGAACTTGCAGATGTTGCTATTTACTTACTTGGAATGTCAGAGATACTAGGAATAGATTTAGAAAGTGAAATATTACATAAAATAGAAAAGAATAAAAAAAGAATATATAAAGAAGTAAATGGGGTACATATAAAAATAGAAGGTTAAAATAGGAGAATGTTTATGGAAATTTTAGAAGATATAGAGATAAGTGAAGAAGAATTAAATAGTTTTTTTAATAAATATAGTGTTAGAGAATTAGAATTATTTAGACAATTATATGAATTTGTTTTTAAACAAGATTTATGTGAAACAAAAAAAGAATTTGATAGAGTATATGATGAAAAAATAAGAAATGCTAGTTATGAAGAAAGAATGAAAATGAATGATATATTAAAAGTTAGTTCATTAAATAAGAAAAATCATTCATTAACAGATAAAGAATTAAACTTTTTTTATAATTTAGTAGATGAAGCATCAATATGTGTTGAAGTAACAGATTTTGATGAACAAATAAGTGAGTTTACCAAATTACATGATAATGTATATAGTGAAATAGAAAACAGACTAAGTAAAACTATACCACCAATGACTAAAGAAGAATTAGAACTATTTTTTAATAAATATGATCTTTATGAATTAGAGTTATTTGGAATGATATTTAATAGTGTTAAAGACTATGATATATCTGATGCATTAAATGTATCAAGAAAAGTATATAATAAAAAATGTGATGAATTAGGTCCAAAAGAATACGAATTATATCGTTTAGGTGCTCGTCATATTTGTGGTGATGTATCAGATATTATGAAAAGAAATGAAAAATTAACACTTAAAGAATTAGAATATCTAAAAGCATTAGTAAAAAATACTAAACAAAAAGATTCTACAGATGAAAAGAAATTAGAATTAAAAACAACAAAATAAGAAGCTTGGCTTCTTTTTTTATTTTATAGTATAATAAAATTAGGAGGTATTACTATGGTAAATAATATTGGAACAAATACAATAGAAACAGAAAGATTAGTTTTAAGAAGATTTAAGCTTGATGATTATAAAGATTTTTATAGAGAAATAGGAAGTGACGAAGAAGTTAGTAAATATGTTGAGTGGGATAAACATAAAGATGAGAGTGTTACTAAAGAGTTATTAGAAAATTGGGTAAAAGAGTATGAAGAAGATTATACATTTCGTTGGTGTGTTACTCTAAAAGATAGTGGAGAGTTAATTGGATCAATTGATTGTATACATCAAAAAATAAAACATAGCGTATGTGAGATTGGTTATGTATATGGTAGTAAATACTGGGGTAAAGGATATGCGACTGAAGCATTAAAGAGAGTTATTGATTACTTATTTAATGAAGCTAATTTTCATACTATAGTAGCTATGCATATGGCTAATAATCCAGCATCAGGTAAAGTAATGCAAAAAGCTGGAATGAAATATGAAGGAACATTAAGAGATAGAATAATAGATAAAACTACAAAAGAATATGATGACCTTTTATCATATTCAATTAGTAAAGAGGAGTGATTTCATGATTTTAAAAAAAGGTGATGAAATTAGAGTAATTGCACCTTCAAGAAGTATGAATATACTAACAAAAGAACAAGTCGAAGTGGCAAAAAAGAGATTAGAAGATGAAGGGTTTAAAGTAACTTTTGGAAAACATGTATATGAAAGTATTGAGTATTATAATTGTGCACCTGTTGATGCAAGATTAGAAGATTTACATGATGCATTTAAAGATAAAAATGTAAAATGTATAATAGCTGCCTTAGGAGGATATAATGTTAATCAATTATTAGAAAAGATAGATTATGATTTAATTAAAAATAATCCTAAAATTATATGTGGTTTTTCTGATATAACTGCTTTATTAAATGCTATTTATACAAAAACAGGAATGACTACTTTTTTAGGACCAATATTTTCTAATTTTGGAATGGAAAAAGGTTTTGAATATACACTAGATTATTTTAATAAAGTATTATGCAGTGATGATGAAGTAGAAATAACGTCTTCACCATATTATAGTGATGATAAATGGTATAAAGATCAAGAAAATAGAAACTTTATTAAAAATGATGGAATGAAAGTTATTAATGAAGGTAAATGCTCTGGAACAATAATAGGTGGTAACTTATGTACATTAAATCTATTACAAGGAACAGAGTTTATGCCTAGTTTAAAAGATAGAGTATTGTTTATAGAAGATGATAATGAAACGGGTGAGAATTTCTTAGTAGAATTTGATAGAAATTTAGAATCACTAATGCAGTTAGAAGATTTTAAATATGTTAAAGGAATAGTATTTGGTATAGCTCAACTTGAATCAAATATGACTGATGAAAAATGGGAATTAATGATTAAATTAAAAGAAAAATTAAAAGATATACCAATTATAATAAATGCGAATTTTGGACATACAACACCAATATTTACTTTTCCAATAGGTGGTAGTTGTACTATAGATGCATTAAGAGATAATTTAAAAATAATTATAAGAAAATAGGAGAAATATATGTTACCAGTAAATATATATGAATTAGGTAAAGTTGATGATAGTGAATTAACTAGAGTTGTATGTGTATCTAATTATAATGGAAAATGGGTTTATTCAAAGAATAAAAAAAGAAATGGTTGGGAAATACCAGGAGGACATATTGAAGATGGAGAGACGTGGTTAGAAGCAGCTAAAAGAGAATTATATGAAGAAACAGGAACAATAGATGCTGAAATAACACCAATATGTTTATATAAAATTTCTTCCTATGGAATATTGTGTTATGCAAAAATAAATAAATTAGGTAAATTACCAGAATCAGAAATAGAAGAAATAGGATTATTTGATACTGAACCTGATAATTTAACATATGAAGAAACATATAACTTATTTTTTAAAACAGTAATTGATAGAATTAAGCAAAATATTGACAATTAATTAATTTAGTAGTAATATAACTTTGAATTTAATTTTTGGAGGTTTTTATGGCAAAGGAAATTCTCATATTAAATTTATATTTATTTTTAATATTAATGTCCTTTTTTGACCTATTTTGTCTTTCAAAAATGAATAAAGTGGTAAAATGCGATTAAAGAGTAAAATCTCTTTGACCGCATTTTTTGTTTAAAAGGGAGGTTAAAATATGAATGACTTAAAATTTGAAGATTTAATTGACATAATGAAAGATTATAGTAAAGAAGAAATAGAACAGGTAACAAAAGCATATAAATATGCAGATACTTTTCATAGTGGACAATTAAGACAAAGCGGAGAACCATATATAATTCATCCTTTAAATGTATGTTATACGTTAGCTGAAATGCATGCTGACTCTGATACTTTATGTGCAGCACTACTGCATGATGTTATAGAAGATACTCCTGCAACTTATGAAGATATAGAAGAAGAATTTAATCCTGTAGTTGCAAAACTAGTAGATGGTGTTACTAAAATTAGTAATATAGATTTTTCATCTAAAATGGATAGAAATTATGCTAATACTAGAAAAATAATTAATGGACTTACAGAAGATGTAAGAATAATCATAATTAAACTTTCAGATAAACTTCATAATATGAAAACATTACAATTTAAAAGCCCAGAAAAACAAAAAGAAAAAAGTATTGAAACAATGGAGATTTTCGCACCACTTGCATACTGTATAGGTGCTTATAGAATAAAATGTGAATTAGAAGATTTAGCTTTTATGTATTTAAAACCAGAAGAATATAATAGTATTAAAGATAAAAAGGAATCAGTTGTAGATAAAAGTGATAATCTTTTAAAAGAAATGTTAGTAACAATACATAATATACTTAATGACAGAAATATACCAAATGAAATAAAATTTAAAACTAAAAATATATATGGTATATATAAAAAATTAAATGAAGGAAATAAATTGCCAGATATACATGATTTACTTGCTTTAAGAGTAATGGTTGAAAATATAAATGATTGTTATCAAACATTAGGAGTAATTCATTCAAAATATAGACCATTAAATACTAAATTTAAAGATTATATTTATAATCCAAAAAGTAATATGTATCGTTCACTTCATACTACTGTGTTTGGTGAAGAAGATAGATTAATTCAAGCAAGAATTAGAACATTTGAAATGGATGCAATCGCATCTTATGGACTTTCAGCTTATTGGTATTATAACAAGAATCAAGCAACAGAAAAGATGCAAGATGATTTAAAAACTAAATGGAAGAGTTATGATGCCTTTATGGAAATAAAGAATGACTTTGATGATAATGAAGAATTTGTAACAAGAGTAAAAAATGAAGTATTTTCTTCTAAAGTATATGTATATACTCCTAGAGGAGATATGATAGAATTACCTAAAGGAGCAACAGTGGTTGATTTTGCTTATAAAATACATACAGATGTAGGTAATACAATGGTATCTGCTGTAGTTAATGATGAAGTCGTACCAATAGGATACGAATTAAAGAATAATGATATTGTTAGAATAATTACAGATGATTTATCTTATGGATCTAGAGAAGGATGGATCAATAATGCTCATACTAGTTATGCAAAAAGAAAAATAAAAGAATTTAAAAAGAAATAGTATTAATGCTAAATTAAAAATGTATTTTGAGATAACGGAAATGTTAATGTATCTTTGTATATTATATATAATTCATGAAGTGGTCTTGTCATACTAACATATAAATTTTTCATATCAGTCGTATTATCTTTTGAATATTTTGATTCTGAAGCATCAGTTATTATAACTGCATCAAACTCTAGTCCTTTGGACACTTCACTTGATAAAGTGCATATTTTGTTGTTAAAACAGTTGTTTTCGGTGATTCTTTCTATATCTATTCCAATTTTTCTAAGATTGTAGAAAACTTCCTCCACTTCTTCATCTGTTCTACTTATTAAAGCAATAGATTTATAATTCTTATTACTTAGTTTTTTTACTATAAGACTTAGATTTTCGTAATAATTATTTTCTATTTTTTTGTAGTGAACATTTTCTCCATGTCTAATAACTGGTATTGAAGTTTTTAATCCAATGTGTTTTAAAATTAAATTTGCTTCATCCATTATTTCTACAGTTGTACGATAGCTCTTTATTAAATATTCTAGTTTACAGTTATTATTGAAACATTGATTTATAACATCATTCCAATTATCTATACTTCTATAGTCATATATTGATTGAGCCAAATCACCAAAGATACTGAAACTGCTATTCTTTAATACCAGTTTTAATGCATAAAAATTAAATGTACCATAGTCTTGTGCTTCATCTATTACTGTCTGCATAATATTCTTATATTTTTTAGAACCATGTATTTTATAATTTAAATATATAAGTGCTGCTAAATCTTCAAATGTTAAATTATTCTTTAATTGTTTTTGTTGATTTTTTATATCACTGATATATTCATTTTTAGAATATTTTTCAATATTTTTAATCATTTCAATATATAGTAAATATATTTTTTTGTTTTTAAATGTAAAATATTTTTTTATATTTGAAAAACATCCTGTTGAAGAAATCTCTTTTTTTAGTTTGTTATATGCTTCAATTGTTTTCTTTTTTTCTGGTTCATTATTAGATAAACTAATTTTTTTGTCATATTGTGAATTTATTTTTAAAATTATGTTTTCTGCATTATTTTTTAAATAAGTTGATATTGTCAAAACACATTTATCTATTCTATCATTAATACTTTCTAAATTAGTATTATCTATATTGAAATATATTTCTTTTATTCTTTCTTGAGATAAAATATTAAATCCATTTATTATTAAATCATTTTGTGGAACAACTATATTTTGATCTATTATATCTACATATTCATCAATTATTTTTTTATATGAAATAGACATTTTAAATTTATTAATATGGTAGTTGTTATTAATTGATTTAACTATGTTAAAATTCTCATTTAGATATTGTTTAGTAAACTCTTCGAATGTGAGTTGAGATACATCTGTGACATCTAAATCGGGAAGAACGGATGAAATATAATTAATAAAAGATTTATTAGGACCAATAACCATATATTGATTAGAATTTATTACATCTTTATTATTATAAGCAAGATAAGCAATTCTATGAAGTGCAACAGTTGTTTTTCCTGAACCTGCAACACCTTGTATAATTATGTTTTCTTCTAATTTGTTTCTTATGATTTTATTTTGTTCCTTTTGGATTGAACTAACTATATTTTTTAATCTGTTGTCTGAATTAACATTTAGATATGGTTTTAATATTTCATCATTTGAAACGATGTCGACATCATTATAAGATTTAATTTCTCCTTCTTCTATGTTATATTGTCTTTTTAAAGATAAATTACCATTTATTATTCCTTCAGGTGCTACATAAGAAGTATTACCAATGTTACTATCGTAGTAAAGCGATGCTACTGGTGCCCTCCAATCTATAGTGATTAAATTATTGTCATAATCATGTAATCCTACTTTTCCTATGTAATATGTTTCCTTTATAGTTGAATGCGATTCTTGAAAATCTATTCTTGCAAAATAAGGTTTATTTAGATTATCATAAATAATTCTAATTCTATTCTCTAATTTATATATAAGAGATGTTAGTTCATCATTATTTATATTTCTATTGTCATAAAGTGATTTAATATTCAATTTCAAATCACATATTATTTCATTGTATTTTTTTTTAATTTCTTCTAATTTTATTCTTTCAAATTTTAAATCATTCATATATTACCTCATAATAATAATATCACTTATATAAAGATAACATATATTTTTAAAATTGTTAATTATTAAACTAATATATAAATAATATTTACACAAAATTATTCTGGTGTTAAAATATATCTTAATTATTGGAGGTATAATTTATGGATAATAGTATACATGATTTATCATTATATAATATTTTTTATTTAGTTTGCCAAAATGGAAGTTTTTCTAAAACTGCAAATATTTTAGGTAAAACACAACCAAGTATTAGCTATAGCATAAAAAAATTGGAAGAACATTTGAATGTAAAATTGTTTGAAAGAGGTAATACTCTTATATTAACAACTGAAGGTGAACAATTATTGCCATATGTTGAAAGAGCACTAAATAATTTAAAAAATGGTGAAATAAAGATTAATGAGTTGGTCAATTTAAAGAAAGGTCAGATTTCCATTGGTATTCCGTCACATGTTGGAGTTTTTTTACTAACTAACATTATAAAAAAATTTAATTCAATTTATCCAAATATAAAAATAAAAGTTGTATGTGCTTCAACAAAAGAACTATTTAGAGTTTTTAGAATGAATGAAATTGATTTAGTAATTGACTCATCACCATTGGAGGAAAATATTTCGGAATACATTATTACTAAGATTGCTACAGAAAAATGTGCTTTTGCATGCAATGAAATTAATGCTGAGTTATTGAATAAAAAAATGAGCTTAGAAGAATTAAATGAATATAATTTAATAGTTCCACTAAAAACTTCTAGTAGTACGAAAAAACTTATGGAAATATATAATAAAAAAAATATTTATTTTAATCCTTTATATGAAGTATCAACAAGTGATATGATTGCAGATATGGTAGAAAGAAATATAGGTATAGGTTTCTTATTTGAAAAAACAATTGATAAATATCAGCATTTGAAAAAAATAGATATTGATTGTATTTTACCTTCTTTCGATATATATATGATATATAGAGATTATTTATTATCAAACGCGGTATTAGAATTTATTAAATTTGTTAATAAAAATAATAATAAGTAATAAAAACACATATAAAATTATTTTATATTTATTATAAAAAATATATAATTGATTTATATGTGTTTTTATAATATAATAACGCCAGGTGATCAAATTGAAAAAATATAATATTGGATGGGGAATTACTAATGCTTGTAATATGAAATGTAAGTTTTGTTATAGTAAAGATGTAAGGCAAAATACAAAGAGTATTGGTTTAGCTGATTGGATAAAGTTTATTGATGAAAATCATGAATTAATTGATTCTATTAATTATGGAACAGGCGAAAATGCTTGCTGTGACGATTTTTTTAAATTTTTAAAATATGTTAGACAAAAATATCCTGAAATCACTCAAGCAGTAACTTCAAATGGATATATCTATGAGAAAATATATAATCAACCAGAATTATATGAAATATATAAAAATTGCATAGATGAGATTGACATTTCACTAGATTTTTGTGACAAATACAAACACAATGAGTTTAGAGGACAAACAAAGGCATATGACTGGGCTATAAATGCCTTGGATATGCTACAACGAGATAATAAGACTAGAACAATAGTATTTGTAGGATTTGAAGAAACCTTACAAAAAGAAAATATAGATGGGTTATTTAAAATTGCAAGAAAATATGATGCATTGCTTAGATTGAATATTTATAGACCTGTTAGTAATGAAAAAGCGATTAATGAAAGATTTATATTAAGTTATGATACATTAACAGATGCTTTAGAGTATATTAATGAAAAATATAGTATAGTATCATTAAATGATATATTATTTGGTAATATTTATACTGTTAATCAAAAAATAGATGAAAATACAGGTATAAATAGTATTAGAATCTTACCAGATGGTAGTATTTGCCCATCTACTTATTTGATAACAGAAAAGTACAAAAATAATTATAGTATTAAAAATAAGAATGTTTTATCAAAAATACAATTTACTGATTTTATAGAAGCACCGGTTCCAAAAAAATGTAAGGCATGTGAAATAAAAGAAAGATGTAGGGGTGGTGTATTTGATAGAAGGTTACTTTGGTATAATTCTTTAGAAGAACGTGATCCATATTGTCCATATGAAAACAATGATTCTGTTGAAAAACAACAATTTAAAACATTAAAAAAGGAAAGAATTTCTGTTCATGATGGTTATTTGCCAACTATGTTTTTTAGAAATTAGGTAGGAGTTAATAATGATAGAAAATTTAAAAGTTGAAATTGCTATTATAATGAGAGATGATGAAATAATAAAAAAAAATAATTTAAAAAGAATAACAATTAATACTTCATTTGGTCCAGTTCATAGATGTTATATTGGAAAAATATTTGATGTTAGTGTTTTAATAATATATGGAAGGTTTAACGGAGAAAAAGTCCCTTCAAATCAAATAAATTTTCAGCAAACAATTGAAGCTGTAAAAAATTCTGGTGCAAAAAAGCTTATTGGCACATTTGTAGTTGGTGGTATAAATCCAAGTATGCCACAGGGAAGTGTTTATATACTAAGCGATTTGGTAGGTTGTGGAGGATATAGTATTAATTGGAATCAAAACGATTCATTTCATAATGCAGAAATGTTTGAACCATTTTGTGAAGAATTGACTAAGCAATTGAATATATCTGCAAGGAAAATGTCGTTTCCTGTAAAAGAAAATGCAACCTATGTGACATTTTATGGATATCCAAGAATAGAGACAAAAAAAGAACTTGAATTTTATAATAGTCAAGGTTGGGATGTTGTTGGGCAAACATGTGATCCAGAAGCAACATTAGCAAGATTAAATCAAATATGTTATGCAGGTGTTGCTGTTCAAATTGATGATCCAAATAGTAGATATGATTATATAAAAAATTTAAAGAATAATAATAAAAAGGAACAATATGTTGAATCAATTAAATCTTGTAGAAAACGAACGTCACAAATTGTTTTACAGTTTTTGAAAGATTATAAAAGATTTAGGTGTGATATTTGCTCTAAAATGTCGAGAAAAAACAATAATTTTAGAGAGTTTCCAGATGAATTTTATGAGTAAGGAGGAAAATAAAATATGAAAGTTTTTTTTGCAATGCCATATTCACAATTGTGTGATACAAATAAATATGAAGTTAAGAAGGAATATAGATGCTTTTTTGAAAAACTAATTAAAAGAGTTAAAGATGAGGGGTACGAATATTTTTTAGCCCATGAAAGAGAAAAATGGGGAAAAGATTATTCAAATGCAGAAGAAAGTACAATGATTGATTTTAAAACTATTAAAGAGTGTGATTTAGTTTGCGTTATTCCTGGTGTACCAAATTCTGGTGGAGTACATGTTGAGATAGGATGGGCATCATCTAATAGTAAAAAAATGAATATATTCTTAAAAAAAGATTATAATTATTCTCCTATGGTGGAAGGTATACATTTGTTAACAGATACTAATTATTATTATTATGATAATGATTATAGTGATGCATTGGTAGATTTAATTATTGATAGTATAAAGAATAGATTGCAAAGCGAGGAATAATATATGTACAGAATTAATTTAAAAATATATAATATGGCAAGTATAAATTTGTATACAACTTTTGAAAATATAAAGAATATATTTAGTGATTATAATTGTAGTATTAAACGAACTATTCCTATAAGCAGTATTAGTATTTCTTCAATAGAAAACCAGGCTATATCTTATGAAAAAGATTCTATTATAATAGAAAAATTTGATAAAAAACACATGAAATATGATAGAGAAAAAAACATAGCATTTATATTTGCGAAAGAAGAAGAAATACGGTTTTTAGATCTTGTATATATTATTTTACCAATGTTTTCTAATGTTTTACAAAGAGAAAATAAATATTTGATTCATAGTTCAGCTTTGAAATACAATGATGATTCTTCAATTCTATTAGTAGGAAATGCTAATTCTGGGAAAACTTCACTTGCCTATGAATTAATTGACAAATATGATTTTAAACTTATTTCTAATGATCATTCTATAATAGGAATAGAAGATAATAGAATTAAAATATATGCAGGAACAAAAGAAATACAAATGAGAGTAGGCGCTATTAAATTATATTTTCCAGAATTATATAAAAAAGTATTATCTGAAAATTTAGTGAATATCAGTAAGGATATATGGGATCAAAAAATAATAATAAATAAATATTTAAATAGCGATAATATTTCATCATATGAGAATGATTATTCAACGGTGACAGATATGTATAGCTTAGATATTTGTAATGATGGCAATACATATATAAGAAAAAAAGAACCTATTGATCAATTGTTGTTTATCTATGAGAATATTTCTAGAATTATAAAAGGTACTTACAATTATATAACAGGATTTAATTATCCAATGCCATCAATAGAAAATGAAGAAATTTTACAAAAATTAGCAAACAATTGCAAATTAATGATGGAAAATTGTAATATATATGAAGGAAAAGGTGATATTGATGCCTTTTCAAAAAAATTGGTGAAGAAATATGGAAAATAAAAAAATTTTTTTAGTTACATTATCTCCTAAAACACATAGAACATCTGAGGAAAATCTTGGTATTGAGTATTTAAAATCAGCGCTAATAGAAAAAAAATATAATGTGGATATAATTGATGCGTGGTTAAATGAATTGGATGTGGAAACTGTTTATAAAAAAATAATGGATAATGAAAATGAAATACTATTTATTGGTATTTCGTCATATATGTCTAATACTAAACCAACTATAGATTTAATAAAAATGATAAAGACTAATAATAAGAATATAAAGATTGTTTGTGGTGGTTTTGGTCCAACTTTTTATCCTAGTGATTATCTAAAGTCTGGGGCAGATTATATTTTACGAGGTGAAGGAGAAGAAGCTATTTGTGAACTTGCAGAATGTATTAATAGTAATAATGATCCTATTTATGTAAAAAATGTGGGTTATATAAAGGATAATAAGATTATTTTGAATGAAATGCGCTGTTTACAAAATGATTTAGATTCTTTACCATTTCCTAGTAGAGATACTATGGATGTAGTTTTAGATAAAAAATCTACTGTAAATATGATAACCTCAAGAGGGTGTTCAGGCAATTGTGAATTCTGTTCAGTAATATCATTCTTTAGATTAAGTGATGGAAAAGTATGGCGTACTCGTAGTATAAAGAATATTGTAGATGAAATGGAAATGTTGTATAAAAAAGGGGTTACACATATTAAAATGGTAGATGATTCATTTGTTGATGGGAATAGAGATGAAATATGGTGTAAACAGTTTGCTGATGAAATAGAAAATAGACATATTAAATTAAAACTCAGAGGACAAATAAGAGCAGATAAAGTGAGTGAGGCAATTTTAAAGGAATTAAAGAGAGCAGGTTTTTTCTCTTTTGCTTGTGGGATAGAAAATGGTTCTCAAACATCTTTATCTAGAATGAATAAAAAAGCAACATTAGAAGACAATAAAAAAGCTTTAGAATTATTTAAAAAATATGGGTATATAGTTCAAATGGGTTATATATTATTTGATAAAGAAACAACCATGAAGGAGTTAGAAGAAAATTATTATTTTTTATCTAAATATGATTTTGCAGTTACAAAAGGTATTTTTTCTGAGATGTTTTCAGCTGAAGGAACTAGACTTAATGATCGATTAAGAAAGAATGATGATTTAATAGAAAGTGATTTTATTAATAATAATAATCGATATATAATTGATAACTATTTAGTTGATAAAGCGTATATTGGCTTAAAAAAATGGCATAAGAGTCATAGTGAAATATATGATATGACAATTGATCCGGTAACAGCACCGAAAGCTATTTCAGAAAAATCAATGAGTGATTTTTATGAAAATATTATGAAATTAAAGAAAATAGATTTGCAATTGTTTAGAGAATTATTGTTTTGTTTAAAAGAAAATCATAAATTAGATGTTGAAAAATATATAGAAGAAAAGATTTGTGAAACAGAAATAGAATACAATAAAATCCATAAAAAGGTGAAAAAACTATATAATGAAGCAGGCCTTAAATATAATGCAATAGCTAACCCTTTTATATAAATTTATATATTTTGATTTTTATGATATAATGACAGTGAGGTGTGTAATATGAAAAAAATTAATTCAAAAAATTATTTAGGTAAAAGCGTTAATGTAAAGATTGATCGAACATTAGGAAGTTTACATCCAAAACATGGATTTATGTATATGCTAAACTATGGTTTTATACCTAATACAATAAGTGGTGACGGAGAAGAACTTGATGCATATGTAGTTGGAGTATTTGAACCAATTGCTGAGTTTAGTGGTGAAGTTATTGCAGTTATTCACAGATTGAATGATGATGATGATAAATTAGTTGTGGCTCCTAGAAATGTTAAATATTCAGATGATGCTATTAGAGCGTTAACTGAATTTCAAGAAAAATATTTTCAGTCAATTATTTTGAGATAATGAAATGTAATGGGGGATAAATGATGAATGAATTAGAGAAGGAAAAGCAAAAATTATCTGAGACTATTGGTATAGTTAATGATAATTTAGAATTGGCAGAAGCTGATTTAGATAAACTTTATAGGGAATTTGTTGGCGAACGAGAAGACTTATGGTCAATTGCAAGTGGAATGAAACTTCATATTAAGAACCTTAAAGCCTCTTCACAAAAACCTTATTTTGCTCGAATAGATTTTATATCAGATGAATTAAAAAAGAAAGAAACAATATATATTGGAAAAAATGGAATTAGAAAAAATGAAAATATTGTTGTAACGGATTGGCGTGCTCCAATTAGTTCTCTTTATTATGATTTTGAAATAGGTAAATGTAATTATGAAGCTCCTATAGGAAATGTTTCTGGAACAATGAATTTAAAAAGACAGTATGAAATTGAAGACGGAGAATTAATTAATTATTTTGATGTTGATTTAGTATCAAATGATGAATTGTTACAAAAATATTTGAATAGCAATAATGATACTAGACTTAAGAGTATTGTTGCAACGATTCAAAAGGAACAAAATGAAGTAATTCGAAAAAAAATGTTTGATAATTTAATAATTCAGGGTGTTGCTGGTAGTGGAAAAACAACTGTTGCACTTCATAGAATTGCTTATTTGGTATATAACTATATAAAAGATATAAAACCAAGTCAATATATAGTAATTGGACCAAATCCTGTATTTTTAAAATATATTAAATCGGTTTTACCTGAACTAGATGTTGATGGAGTAGAACAATGTACTTTTGAACAGTTAGCTAAAAATTATGTAGATGAGGATATAAAGATTAATTCATCTGATAAAAAAGTTGTAATGAATATAGCTGCTAAAATGAATAATGATATAGATAAATTCAAATGTTCAATGAAATATAAAGAAATGATTGATAAATTTCTAGAAGTGTATATGTTGAGTCTAACATCATCTGATTTAAATCTAGGAGAGTTTAAAATTTTGGATAGTAGAGTTATAAGAAATGTTTTTTCAAATGTGGATAGTAACTATTGCACTGATTTAAAAAGCAGAATCGAATTTACTATAGATAGATTATGTAGAATAATAGAAAATAAAAATGATGAAATTTATTCAGCATATGGAGATTATTCATATCTTAAATTTAAAAATGCAACTACAAATAAAGAAAAAGATATTTTAAGAAAAAAAGCATTAAATGATCGTGAAGAAATTAGAAAAAATTGTAGAAGTACTTTAAGAAAATATTTTTCTAAAGCTAAAGTCGAAACAACAAAATTATATAAATTGTTTATAAATTCTATTAATGACTTTGATATTTATAATTACAAACACATTAACTCTCTAAAAAAAGAAACTTTAGATAAAATAAAAAATAATGAATATGATTTTGAGGACTTGGCGGCACTTATGTATATAAAGTCTGTAATTTCACCTAATAGTTATTATAATAGATATGCTCATACAGTTGTTGATGAAGCACAGGATTTAGGTGAGTTTGATTTCTTTGTTTTAAAGAAATGCCTTTCATCATCAACTTTTAGCATTTTTGGTGATTTGGCTCAATCAATATATGATTATAGAGGTGTTGATAATTGGGATACTGTAAATGATGTAATGTTTAATGGAACTGGTCAAATTATAAACTTTAATAAGAGTTATCGTACTACTTCTGAAATAATGAGTGTTGCCGATGATGTAGCAGAGAGTATAGGTTTAGGCCGCTCAGAACTTGTTGTAAGACATGGTGAGGATGTAAAATTTACAGAAATAGATTCAATTGATGATATACCATTATATGTTGCTCAAAAAATACAAGAATATAAAGAAAAAGGCTACAAAACAATAGCTGTTATAAGTAAAACGAATCTATTATCTAATTATATGAATGATGATTTAATGATGCTTGATATGAAAATACCAAATATTACTTTAACTGATGATTTATCAGATGATCAATTTAATGTGTGTACTATTTCTAATCAATTATCAAAAGGTTTAGAGTTTGATGCTGTAATAATAAATAATGCTAGTGAACAAATATATTCTTCAGATAGTTCATTAGATATGAAACTTTTATATGTAGCTATTACTAGAGCTTTACATGAACTTGATGTTGTATATTCTGGAGAACTTACAAAACCACTTAAAAAGAGTTATCAAAAAGTAAAAAAAATGTAGTGATATTCTATTTTGTTTCACTACATTTTTTTATATAATAGAATTAAAGGGAGAAATACTATGGATGTTAGAATTAAAGAAAATGGTTTAAAGTTTAAATTTAGAGTTTCAGGTATAATAGTTAATGATAATAAAATACTTTTAGAAAAATATAGCGATAAAGGATGGTGTTTACCAGGAGGATATGTAATGATAGGTGAAACATCAGAAAAAGCTATGTTAAGAGAATTAAATGAAGAAATAGATAAAGAATTTGTAATAGATAAGTTTTTAGGAGTAGTAGAAAACTTCTTTACAAATTTTAGAGATGATAAAACACATGCAATAGAGTTTTATTATAAAGTAAGATTTAAAGATATAAATGATATTAATAGTATAGATTATAATAGAGTAGAAGATGATCATGGATTTATTATTAATCATCATTTTAAGTGGTTTACTTTAGAAGAATTAAAAACTATTAATCTTTTACCTAATA
>CADAWN010000019.1 GCA_902791625.1 uncultured Erysipelotrichaceae bacterium
TTAGTGGCATAGAAAAATACACCTCCTTTCGGAAGTGTATTATAACATTTTTTATTGAACTGTTTTTTTATTAGTGTCTACTCTAAGGGGTGCAGTTCACTAATTGTTAGTTTTTTTATTACATATGCTTTGATTCGCTTTCTAGTATAGTTTTTATTTTTCTTTTGAAATACACAAATTAATATATTAGTAAAATTATGGTATAATTTAATTGGTGATATTATGAAAATGGAAACTGAAATAACTGTTTTAGTTAATAGTAGTTATGAAACTTTAAGAAAAGAACTTGAAAAATATAATTTTAAAATTATAGATGAATATGAACTTAATGATATTTATATGATTAATAAGAATATTGATTTAAATGAGTTAAGTAACTTAGAAATATTAAAAAAGTGTATTCTAGTAAGAGATATTGTAGACATAAAAAAAGCACTCCTTTATAAATATAAAAAGTATAGTGATAACGGTGATATATTAGAACAAGGAAAAGTAGAATGTCCAATAATAGATGTTGATAAAGCTGTTAATTTTATGAAATCAATTGACTATAAAGTATTATTTAAAATATATGATAAGTGTATAGTGTTTACTAATGGTGAGACTGAACTTGTTGTACAACTAGTAAATGATGAATATATATTTATAGAAATGGAAGCAGAGTGTAGTAACATAGATAGAGTATATAAAGATATAGATGAATTAAAAGAAGATATTAATAGATATAATCTTCCAATAGATAAATCAAATTATTTTGTTAAAAAAGCAGAAATAGAATTAGAAAAAGTATTAAAAAAAGAGAAAAAATAATTATTTTTCTCTTTTTTGTTTTAGTTTTACAGCTGTTCCATAAGCTAGTATTTCTGATGCTCCTTGCATTACTGAAGATGATGCATATCTAACATTAACGATTGCATCAGCTCCCATTCTATCTGCTTCTTCCATCATTCTAGCAGTGGCCATATTTCTAGCTTCTCTAATCATATCAGTATAGGCTCTAATTTCACCACCAACTACATTTTTTAAACCAGATAAGAAATCTTGACCAATATGTTTTGATTGAACAACTTCTCCTTTTGCAATACCAAGTTGTTCAACTATTTCTTCCCCTACAATAGTATCTGTTGTAACAATTTTCATAATTACCTCCTAAAAAAAGTATATCATTTACTTATTATTTTATGAATAAAAAATTGACAAAACTACCGAACGGTAGTATAGTAATGTTGATTGGAGAAAATATATGACAAAAAAAGAAGAAATAATAGAAGCTACTTTATCTTTAGCATCAGTATATGGCTTAAAAAGTCTATCAATGTCACAAATAGCAGAAAGTGTTGGTATAAAAAAACCATCTCTATATAATCATTTTGATTCAAAAGAGAGTTTGATTAAGGAAATGTATAACTATATTAGAGAAAAATCTAAAGAAAACTTATCTCTTTCACAAGTAGATTACAGTGAATACATGAAAGATAAAAGTGCTTATCAAATACTAAGTGGATATGTATCTAATTATAAAAAGATGGTTTCTAATGAAAAGATGTTTAAATTTTATAAAGTTATTTATTCAGAAAGAACTACTAATAGTGATGCAGCTGAAATAATAGTTGAAGAAACTAATAAGATGATTGAAGCTACTAAGATGTTATTTAAATATTTAAAAGAAAGTAAAAAACTAGATATTGATAATATTGATATTAGTTCTATATCTTTTGCAATGACAATTCATTCTTTAATAGATTATGAGTTAGATAAAAAGAGTATTGGAGATAGTATTAATAAAGATTTAATAGATGAATATATTAAATGGTTTTGTAAGGAGAAATAATTATGAAGAAAAGAAAATTAATTAACTGGTTATGTTTAACTGGAATAATAAGTTTAATATTTTATATATTACATGATGTAGTAGGAACACTTAATTATCCAGGATATAACTGGACTAGACAAGCTGTAAGTGATTTAACTGCTACTGATTCACCAGTTTATGGAATTGCTCATAGTCTTTCTTTAGTATATGGAATACTTAGTTGTTTATGTTCATTACTTGTATGTATATTAGTAAAAAAAGAAGAAAAGAAAACTCTTAGATTAGGAGTATATTTATTTACTACTATGAATTTTATATCAGCAATAGGATATTCATTATTCCCACTTTCCAGTAAAGGTTATGATGGATCGTTTCAATCATTTATGCATGTATATGTAATAACTATTGCAGTAGTGCTTCTTTCAATAATATCTTTAATACTAATTTCTGTAGGAGCATTCAAATCAAAGAAAAAATTACTTGGAACTTTATCAATAGTCGCACTACTTTTAATGTTCTTTGGTGCAGTAGGAAGTGCCTTACCTAAGAGTGTATTTGGGATAGTAGAAAGATTCAGTACTTATAGTGCTGTAGTATTTACGATGGTACTTGGTATATATGGATTTACTTTGGGAGATGAATAAATACTAACATGTTGTTAGTATTTTTTATGATATAATTAAATTGGGTGATATTAATGCTTAAAAATGATATAGTAGATTTAATAAATAGTTTTGAAAAAGAAACATGGAAATATAGTGAAAATGAAGAACTATATAATGATATGGAATATATATATTCTATAGAAGAAAGCCTAAAAAATGTTGATGAATCAAGTATAAAACCTATTTATGATAAATTAATATCACTAATAGGGATGATTAGATTAAAGTATGGATTTGAAAGTATAATCATAAACACTAATCCTGAATTTAAAAATCTAAAAAATATAGTTGATGGTATTTCATTAAATAGTGATGATGTTATTGCAAAATATAATTATGTTTCAAGTATATATAATAGTTATTTAATTAATATTAAAAATATGAATTTTATAGATAATAAATATGAAAATATTCAAGGAAAAGAAGGATTATATTTAGCAGTAGAATCTTTAAAGTCATTAATAACCAACGATGAATATAGAAAACTACTTACTGATAATCAAATAAGTGAAATTGTTATTGATTGTATTAAACTGAACAAGGGTATTTCAAAAATTGAAAATCTAGAGAAAAAATATAAACAATTAATAGAAAAGATTTGGAGTAATTCATTATCAGATAAAATTGATGAGAACGGAAAATTTAGAGTATTATTTTCAAATATATCAGGTGGTGATTTAAGAGAACAAGCTAATCGATTAGTTAATAGAGCAAATCAACATTCTTGCAGTATGATTAGTTCTAATTTTATAGCAACTTATGGAAGTGATACAAGAAAAATTGGATTTATATATCCAAGTGATTCTGAAATTATTTGTGCTAGTGCATATGATCTTTCATCTAATGTGTTTGGTACTGGATTTAGGAATAAAGAAATGGGAACAACTCTTGCAACACCAGAAATTTTAGAAAAAATTGGTAAAAAAATAACACAAGAAAAAGATGAAGATATATATTCATCAAGTTATTATAACGAAATACTTGTTAATGCTAAACCATGTGGAATTCTAGTTTTAGGACTAGGCGAAGGTGATTTAAATATTGATTATTATGATACAAAAATGCTTGCTTTAGAAATGAAGTTACCTATATATTATGTAGATACTATGAAATATAAAGAAGAATTATCAGCTTCAGATAGGAACTATATAGCATTTCATTCGGTTTTATCATATTTAGGAATCACATCAGAAGAATTAGAAAAAAAGTTTTTAAATAATGATTATACTGATATACTAGAAATTATTGATAAGTATAAAGAACAATCGGTAGATATATTTTTAAAGCTTAAAAAAGAAGGTACTTTAAGCAAAGATACCATGAATGAAGCTATGAGTAATATAATAGATGTAAATTATAAACAATTTTAGATGAAATTAAGAAGGTGAGATTATGAAATTTATAATAGCTCAAATATTAGGTGCAGTAGGTTATGCTTTACTTGCATTTAGTTTCTTTAAAAAGAATAAAAAAGAAATACTATTTATCCAAATATTTGCTTATATTGGATTTACTACACATTACTTGTTATTAGATGCATTAACTGGTACAGCATGTAACATACTAGGTTTTATCGCACTTATTCTTATATATTTCTTTTCTAATGATGAAAAAAAGAAAAAAGTATTGGTTTTTGTATTAATACCTATTTTAATTGCTATGTCATTTTTATCATATGAAAACATATATTCTTTATTTCCAGTATTTGCATGTTTAATAACATTTAATTCATTCTTAAGTAAAGATGAAAACAAAATTAGATTTATAGGAATAATATCAGCAGCATGTTGGTTAATATATGCAATTATACATGTATCTTATTCTGCAATTGTATTTGAAGTAATAACAGTAATTGCAACAATAGTTGCTTATTTAAGAAATAAGTGATATAATTAAGCCGTAATAAATCAATTAGTTATTCGCGTTTTATTACCGTGACACTTTTTATAAGTGGGGTTAATAATGATAAGAACCTAAGAATCTCATCATGAATGACAAAAAATATCGCAGAAAAATTTTGTGGTAGATTTTTGCTGTTCATGAAAGGAGGTTCTTTTTTAATACCACACAAAAATATAGAAAGAAGGTAATATTATGAAAAAGAAAGATGAATTAAAATATTATGAAGAAATAAAAGATTGGGATTTTGACAAGTTTGAAATTGAAAGTGAAACATTAACAGATTGGAATTTTTTTAAGTTAATAAATGAATTATCTAATAAAGATTCAAGAATACTAGATTTAGGAACAGGTGGAGGAGAAAAAGTTTTAGAATTTTATCCTCAATGTAAAGAAATATTAGGTACTGATTTTTCAGAAGGAATGATAGAAACAGCTAATAAAAATTTAAAGAAGAGTGGAAGAAAAAACATAACTTTTAGAATAATGGATAATTTGAATATGGATGTTCCAGAAGAATACTTTGATATAGTAACTGCAAGAAACACAGTAACTGATCCAAAACAAATTTATAGATGTTTAAAGAAAGATGGTTATTTAATACTTCATGGAGTAGACAAATATGATTGTTGGAGCTTACAAAAAGAGTTTGGAAGAGGACAAGGTTACAATGATAGTAGAGCTATAAGTATAATTGATTATGAAAATATTTTAGATGCAGGTTTTAAAGATGTTGAATTAGTACCTATTTATGATAGAGAATTTTTTAAGAGTAAAGAATTATTTAAAGAATTTTTAAAGAAAGTTCCAATAATAGATGATTTTTCTGAAGAATTTGGTGATAATAAAGATTATTATACAGATGATTTAGAAGAAGATTTATTAGATTCATACATAGAAAAAAATACTTATAATGGAAAGATAAAACTTTTAAGAAGATATTATGGAATAATTGCTAAAAAATAAAGGAAACTTGACTTTTTAGAAGAAATAATATAATATTTAACGTGAAAAAGGAGATATGATTATGTTAAATTATTATGAACGTACAATCATGTATATTTTAGCGTAGTCATACCTGGTAATAAGAAATAAAAAATCTATTAGGCAGGTATGACAGTTTTTGTCGTGCCTGCATCCGCCAAATGGATGTAAGTACGTCTATTTGGTTTTTATTTGAATTAAAGGAAGGTAATAGATATGATAGAAATAAGTTTAAATAATATAAAAAAGTCTTATGGCTTTAAAAATATACTTGATGGATTAAGTATTGAAATTAAAACAGGAGAAAAAGTCTCATTAATAGGTGAGAATGGTTGTGGTAAATCAACTATATTAAATATAATTAGTTCACTTGAAAATATAGATAGTGGTGTTGTTTCAATTAGAAAAAATTCAACAATAGGTTATTTAACTCAACAACCTGAAATTAAATATAAAGAAAAATTAGTAAAAGAAATATTATATGAAAGTGAGAATAATATTCTAAAAGCAGAAGTAATCTTGAAAAGATATGAAGAAAAGATGAGTAATGATCCTAATAATATAGATATTATAAATAAGTATTTAAAGGCTCAAGAAAATTTTATGAATATTGGTGGATATGAAATTAATACTAGAATTGAAAAAATATCTCATGGCTTAAATATAGATTATTTGATGGATAATGAATTCTCTTTATTATCAGGAGGAGAACAAAAAAGAGTTTTACTCGCATCTTTAATTATTAAGAAGCCTACTATATTATTATTAGATGAACCAACTAATCATTTAGATATTAGTACTCTTGAATGGTTAGAAGACTATTTAAATAGATATAATGGTACGATAATAGTAGTCTCACATGATAGATATTTTCTTGATAAAGTTACAACAAAAACAATATTAATAGAAAATGGTAAAGAAATAGTTTTTCATGGTAATTACTCTAAGTATTTAGAAGAAAACGAATTAAGAATAGAAAAAGAATTTAAAGAGTATAAAGATCAACAAAAGATGATTAGTGCTATGAAAAAGAAAATTAAACAATTAGAAGAGTTTGGTAGACTTGCTTATCCCATGGGAGAACAATTCTTTAGACGTGCAGAAAATATAAGAAAAAGATTGGAAAGAATAGATATAAAAAGTAAACCAATGGAGAAGAGTAGTTTGCCTATTAATTTTAAGTTTGATAAAAGATCTGGTAAAGATGCTTTAGTAATTAATAAACTTGATTTATCTATAGATGATAAAATACTAATTAAAAATATAAATTTAAAAGTAAATTATAGTGATAAAATATGTATTATCGGTAATAATGGTTGTGGTAAAACTACATTAATTAAAGAAATAATTAATAATAAAAATAATAATATAAAGATAGGTAGTAATGTAAAAATAGGATATATTCCTCAACAAATAGTATTTGAAAAAGATGAAACAGTACTTGATTATTCTAGAAAGTATTTCTATGGAGAAGAATCTCATTTAAGAAGTGCTTTAGATAAGTTTCATTTCTATGGTGAAAATGTATTTAAAAAGATATCTAAGTTATCAGGTGGAGAAAAGGTTAGATTAAAGTTATTTGCTCTAATACAAGATAAATGTAATTTTATTATTTTAGATGAACCAACTAATCACATAGATATTTATACAAAGGAAACTCTTGAAGATGCTTTGAAGGATTTTAATGGTACATTACTTTTTGCCTCACATGATAGATATTTTATAAATAAATTAGCTAATAAAATATTATATATTAATGATAATAGAGTTACTGAGTATAGTGGTAATTATGATTATTTTATTGAACATAATATGTTATAATAAAGTAGGTGATTAGTTATGAAAAAGTACTATGAAGCTTATGATAAAAGATATAAACAAGTTCATGATAAAGGATTATCTTGGTCTTGTAATAATAATACTCAAATAGTAGATGATATAATTAATAAATATAATTTAAAGAATGGTAAAATACTTGAAATAGGTTGTGGTGAAGGAAGAGATGCAAGATATTTACTAAATAAAAATTATAATGTTCTAGCCACTGATATTTCAAATGAAGCTATTAATTATTGTAAGAAGAATGATATAGATCATAAAGATAATTATAAAGTTTTAGATGTATTAAGTGATAATTCACTAAAAGAAAAGTTTGATTTTATTTATTCAATTGCTTGTATACATATGTTAGTTTTAGATGAAGATAGAGACAATTTTTATAAATACATATACAATCATTTAAAAGAAAATGGATATTGTTTGATACTAAGTATGGGAAATGGTATAGAAGAAAGTAAGAGTGATATTAATAAAGCATTTGATGATATTAAGAGAATACATCAAGAATCTAGTAAAGAAATAAGTATAGCTGCTACAAGTTGTAGGATTGTTAATTTTGATACTTTATTAAAAGAAGTTAAAAATAACAATTTTGAAATTATAGAATATGGAATAACAGAAATCAAAAATCATTTTAATGAAATTATGTATGTTCTATTAAAGAGGTGAAAGGTAATATGAATAATCTAGATTATATAGGTAAAAATATAAAAATAAAGATAGATAGACGACTTGGCTCTAAACATCCTAAACATGGATTTATTTATCCAGTTAATTATGGTTTTGTTCCTAATACTATAAGTGGAGATGGAGAAGAGCTTGATGCATATTTATTAGGAGTATTTGAACCTGTTGAAGATTATGAAGGTAAATGTATTGCAATAATTCATAGAACTAATGATGATGATGACAAATTAGTTGTGGTACCACCAGGTAAGAATTATTCAGATGATGCAATAGATGCTTTAACGGAATTTCAAGAACAATATTTTGAACATATAATAATTAGAAATGAAAAAACACTAACAAAATAGTTAGTGTTTTAAATTTAATTTTAAATATATGTTATAATTAGATTAGGTGATAATTATGAAAAAGAAAATCATATTGTTGTTAATGGTTTTAGTATTATTAACTAGTGCTTGTGGTAAGACTGGAACAACTGCAAAGAAGAATAATGCTAATAAAAAAGAAACTACTGTTACTGAAAAGAAAGTAGAAAAGAATAACTATGTATCTTACAATGGTAATTTATCACTTGAAGGTAATAATATAGTAAATCAGTATAAAGAAAAGATAGTTTTAAAAGGAATGAGTTCACATGGATTACAGTGGTTTAACTATTTAATAACTGATGAAAATATTAAAACTTTAAAATCATGGAATACTAATGTATTTAGATTAGCAATGTATACTAAAGAGGGGGGATACATTGATAATAAGAGTGTTTATGATGATTTAATAAAAGATATAGATTTAGTTATATCTAATGATATGTATGTTATAGTTGATTGGCACATACTAAGTGATAATAATCCTAATAACTATAAGAATGAAGCAATTGAATTTTTTGAAAAAATATCTTCTAAGTATAAGAATACTCCTAACATAATATATGAAATATGTAATGAACCTAATGGAGGTACTAGCTGGAGTGATATAAAAAGTTATGCTGATGATGTAGTTAAAACTATAAGAAAGAATAGTAATAATATAATTATTGTGGGTACCCCAACATGGTCTCAAGATGTTGATAGTGTTATAAATAATAAAGTAGATGATAAGAATACAATGTATGCACTTCACTTCTATAGTGGTACTCATAAAGATAATATAAGAGATAAAGCAAAAAAAGCGCTTGATAATAATATTCCTATATTTATTACTGAATTTGGTGTAAGTGCTGCAGATGGCAATGGTGGAGTATACTTAGATGAAGCAGATAAATGGATGGAATTTATTAAGAATAATAATTTAAGTTTTGTTAACTGGTCTTTAGCAAATAAGAATGAAAGTTCTGCTCTATTAAAACAAGATAATAAATTAGTAAGTGATGATAGTTTATCAGAAAGTGGTAAGTACATTAAGAAAATATTTAAAAAGTAGGAGTAATTTTAATGGGAAAATTTTTAGATAGAGTATTAAATATGACAATGGGAATGACAGAATATATTTTCAAAATTATTTTACTTATAATATTAGCTATAATATTGTTACCAGTTTTCTTTAAAACAAATGAACAATATCATTTTTCAGATATAGAAAAGAAAACTAATTTAAGTTTTAAAAAATGTAAAATCATTAAAAGTAGCGATACACATGGTGGCTTTCATGGAGATGGATATAAAAAGGTAATTTATAAATGCGGTGATAAGTTTAATACTAAGAATATTAAAAAGAAATGGAAAAAGATTCCGTTTACTGAAAATATTAATATTAAATTATATGGAGATGCAAAAAAGAATGGAATAGAATATCTTCCAGTAGATGAAAAAGATTATGCCATTCCAAAAATAGAAAATGGTTATTACTATTTCATTGATCAATATAGTAGAGAACATAAAGACGTAAAAAATATATATAGTGATGAAAAACTATTAAGTAGATACTCAGAGAATTTTACATTAACAGTTTATGATATGGATAATAATTTATTATATTATTATGGGGTAGATACATAAAATAAAAAAAGTTCAAGTAATTTTATAACACACTAAAATTGATTAGTGTGTTATTTATATATAATAAATAATTTTTTCTATAATTGCTGCTTTTTGAAAATCTATATGGTATAATATATATAGAAAGGATGATTTATATATGAAAAGAAAGATAGCAAGTTTATTTGCTGGAATTGGTGGAATAGATTTAGGATTTGAACAAGCTGGAGCACAGTCAATTTGGGCAAATGAAATTGATAAGTATTGTGCGGTTACTTTTAATGTTAATCATCCTAAAACGAAACTAGTTGTGGATGATATATGTAATATAAAAGGTAAAGATGTACCAAAAGTTGATATCATAACTGGTGGATTTCCTTGTCAACCATTTTCTATAGCAGGGTATAGAAAAGGTTTTGAAGATGATAGAGGAAATATGTTCTTTCAAATAATGAGAATTATAAAAGAAATGGAAGAAAACAATAATAAACCTAGGGTAGTATTTTTAGAAAATGTTAAAAATTTAAAAACACATGATAAGGGTAATACATTTAAAGTAATAAAAGAGACTTTAGAAGATAATGGATATTATGTTACAGAAAAAGTATTAAATACTTGCGAATACGGTAATATACCTCAAAACAGAGAAAGAATTTTTATTATTGGTTTTTTAAAAAAAGAAGATTTTGATAGATTTTCATGGGATAATATTCCTAAAATAAAACTGAATAACAAAATAGAAAAAGTAGTTAATTGGGATTTAGATGAAGATATAAAATATCATTATGGACCTGAAAAAAAATGTTATGAACTTTTAAAGAATAGTATTAAAGAAAAAAATACTATATATCAATATAGAAGAGTATATGTACGAGCTAATAAAACAGGAGTTTGTCCTACTTTAACTGCTAATATGGGTACAGGTGGACATAATGTACCATTAATACTTACTAATAATAATGTAATAAGAAAACTTACACCTAGGGAATGTTTATTGCTACAGGGATTTCCGAAAGATTTTATAATTCCTGAAGAATTATGTGATTCTAGAATTTATAAACAAGCAGGAAATGCTGTTTCAGTTGGTGTTATTGAAAGAGTTGCTAAAGAAATATTAAATGCTATGGAGGGTTAGATGAATATAAAAGAGTTTATAAAAGAAAATATCGAAGAAATCAATGAATCTATTGATAGTTTTAAAGAAGAAAAAGAAAGAGAATATAGTGATGTTGAAATAAAAAACTATTTAAGAGAAAAAATATATGATGAGCTTTATATGAATCCAGAACACTTGGATAAAGTAATTAATGAATTTTCGCAATATGATTTTAAAAAATCAGAGATTATTAAAATAGCAAATAAGTATATTTATTATAAAAAAGATTTAGAAAGATTAATAGAAAAAACACTTTTTAAAGAGTTAAATTCAGGATTAGAAAAAAATGAGACAATAATTATCGATAATTTGATTAATAATATTTTTGAAACAATTGGAATGGATAAAGGAAAACAGAAATATATTAGTAGTGATTTAAAGAAAGTCTTAGCTAAGAGTTTATTTGTAGCATCAACAAATGGGTTTCCAACTAATATTATTAATGTTGAAAGCGGAGTGATGACTGCTAATGCTGGTGATTCAGCACAATTTTTATTTTTATCTAGAGCAATTTTAGCTGGTTATAATGCATCTAATGTTGATGTTAGATCTAGTAGATATGATACAATAATTGATTATAAAGGAAAATTGTTAAAGGTTCAGGTAAAAGGAATTAGTTCAGATATTATAAGTTTTAAGGATAGAGATAGGGGAGGACGTGGAATCGATCATACTCATGAAAGAAATAAGGGAAAAAGAATTACAAGTAAGGACTGCGATATATACGTTGCAGTAGATAAACAGGTAGGAATATGTTATATAATTCCAATGAATGTTATTGATACATGGCCTGATGAAAAAATTAAATCGGTTAAAACAAGTGAATTAAGTGAATATAAAGAAAACTGGAAGATTATAGATGCTACTGCTGTAGCATTGGAAGAAATATAAATATATAACATATGGATTTTAGAGGTGTATCATGAGTAAATATAATCATTCAAATTCAATTCCAGTTGATAGTATTCCAAAAGATGAAATTGCTCAAGCTATAAAAGAATGGGCTGAAGGCGATGAAGCTATGGAAAAACTACTATGGACTTGTTATAACAAAAATATAAAAACAGATGGATGTCATGCAGGAGCAAGTCCATATATAGACTTTAATTATCAAGATAAAATAGATGAGCTTTCTAAGTTGATTGATACTACACAAAAAATAAAAGGATCACAGGTAATAATTTGTGTTGATGGAGGTAATCCTTTTAGTGGACCTGAATGGTATTTACCATATATTGGTTTAGGTTTTGATACAGAATATAAAGAAGAAGCAGATATTTGTTTTGATAAGTTAACAGAATGTTTAGAGAAAGAAAGTAAGAAAACATATAAACATTTATTATTAAAATTACTAGAATTTTTTATTGATAAAGAAAGTGGATTACTATTTAGATTTAAACATACTGAAGAAGATAAATATGAATTTTATATAGAAGCTACTTTTATAAGCGATAATAGATATAAGGTTTATAATGATATATTTATAAAAGCAGGATTAATAGAAGATATTAGTAAAGAAAGACAACATATGCATTATTGGAAAATAGAAAGTAATAATTTAAAAGATATTTCTTCACAACTCGAATCAATAACAGAATATCTAATTAATAATTATTCTGTTGAACCACCAACTTCTAAAAAAGAATTTCTTAGTTTTAATAATTATGCACGTTTTATGAAAAGAAAACTATCAGAAGAAAAATTTGAAAAATGGTTGAAAAAACAACAAAAGAAAATGTTTAAGCGAAGAATAAGATTATTTAGAAGAAGACCTAAAAGGAGAGAAAGAAAAGACACTGACAAATAGTTAGTGCTTTTTATAATATGATATAATATTTATAGGAGTGATTTCATGAATAACTTGTATGATATGATTTTCAAGAGAAAGTCTTTTCACTTATTTAGAAATATTGGTAATGAACATATTAGTGAAGCTGGGTTAAAAGATATAGAAAATTATTTTAATGAGCTAAAACCACTAGATAGCAATATTAAAGTTAAGATGAAAATAGTCAAAGAAGGAGCAAAGTGTCATAGAGGACAAGAATATTGTATTTTGCTCTATTCTGAAAAAAAAGATAATTATTTACAAAATATAGGATATATTGGTGAACAATTAGACTTATATCTTGTATCAAAGAATATTGGTACTTTATGGTTTGGAATAGGTAAGGTTGAAGAAAAAGAGTTAGATGGACTTGACTTTGTTATAATGATAGCTATTGCTAAAGTTGATTCTTCTGATAAGTTTAGAACTGATATGTATAAGAGTAAAAGAAAAGAACTAAGTGAGATATGGAGTGGAGATTATTATTTAGATATAGCTAATATTGTTAGATTTACTCCAAGTGCATGTAATACTCAACCATGGAAAGTTGAATCAAAAGAAAATGAATTAACTATATATAGATATAGAAAACAAGGTAAAAGAGGTATAATGCCTAAAGATAGAGTTATCTATTATAACCAAATAGATATTGGTATATTCTTATACTTTGTTGAATTATGTTTAGAACATGAAAATATTAAATATGATAGAGAGTTATTTAAAGAAGAAGATCATGAAAGTGAAATGAATTTAACAGCTACATATAAAATAAAGAATAAAGAGGTGTAGTTATGAAAAAGTATTTATATGATTATATAAAAGAAATAGATGATTTATTAAATAGTAACAAAAAAATAACAAATGATATTATAGAAAAACATCTTATTAAGATTAGCTTTTTTCAACATGAAAGATTAATACATTTATTAGTAACATTATTTTATGCACTAGTATTTATCATATTTACAGTCTTATGTTTTATTCATTATCTTTTTATTGTTGTTACACTGATATTAGTTATATTTTTAATATGTTATGTAATACATTATTTCCATTTAGAAAATGGAGTTCAATATTTATATAAACAATATGATAGAATTAGAGATAGAAATTTATGAAAGTTTTTAGAGTAATTAATAAAAATGATTTTGATCAATTAAATAAAGGATATTTAATATGTAATAAGATGGATCCTTATTTTGTAAATAAAGGATTAAATTATACTGATTATAAACAATCACAAAGAATTCATTTTTTCTTAACAAAAGAAGATGCGATTACATATGGTCATAGTTTTGAAGAAAGTTCTGAGGATATAGAACCATATTATAATTTATATTCTATAGAAGAATCACCTGCACGTTATTATGGTATATGTGAATTAGAATTACCTTTAGAGTTTGTAGAGAATTATTTAAACTGTGGAATATATGCTGATAAATTGGTAGTAGAAGCATCAATAGTATTTGATGATTTAAAAAGATTTAATAATGAACATGATAATAATGAATTTTTAAAACTTAAAGATGGAGTATTAGTAGATCTTTATAAATATAATTTTAAAGAGTCTTTCAATAAGAATAGCGATGTAAATGAAACATTAAAAGGTTTAAAATATTTAATTAATAATGAGAACTTTGAAAGATTAGAAAAACAATATCAAGATTTTTATAATATAAAAACAAAAAAACACTAACAATTAAGTTAGTGTTTTAATTTCTAAATGGCAGGGGATGAGAGAATCGAACTCCCAACAGTGGTTTTGGAGACCATTATTATACCATTTAACTAATCCCCTAAATTGGTTAACGAAATTATTATAGCATAACCATTCATTACTTTCAATACTTTAAAAAATAATTATTTTGTTTTGAATTATGTTTTGTGATATTATATTATTATATTTGTACAATAGATAGGAGACAATATGAAAATAGGAATATTAGGGTCAGGTGCATTTGGTAGTGCTCTTGCAACTGTACTTATAGATAATGATAATGAAGTATTGATGTGGACACCATTTGAAGAAGAAAAGAATTATATAGAGAAAACTAGATTAATAAGAAGTGTTCCAGGGATAAAACTTAATAGAAAGATAAAAGTAACTACAAACATAGAAACAGTATTAGATTTTTCAGAATTGTTAGTAATAGCTATACCTGCTAAAAATACATCTACTTTATTAGATTCTATTAAAGATAAATTTAATAAAGATGTACATATTTGTATAGCAACTAAAGGATTAGAAGAATCAACTGGTTTATTTATGCATGAACTTGTTAAGAAGTATTTAAATACAGATAAGATATGTGTACTTTCTGGTCCTTCATTTGCGATAGATTTATTTAAAAAGAGTCAAGTTGGGCTTGCTTTAGCTAGTATTAATCAGGAAACTGCAGATATAACAGAAAAAGTTTTTGAAAATAGTTATTTTAAAATTAGACAGAATAAAGATATTATTGGAACCGAAATATGCGGATCCATTAAAAATGTTATAGCAATTGCATCAGGTATACTTGATGGATTAAATTCAAGTGAATCTACTAGGGCAATGCTACTTACTGAAGCACTTCATGATATGGATAGTATAATAACTAATTTAGGAGGAAGTGAAAAAACTATACTTAGTTATGCAGGCTTTGGAGATTTATTATTAACATGTAATAGTAGTAAGAGTAGAAATTATAGTTTTGGTAAGTTTATTGGTAAAGAAAAGAATCCTAAAAAGATAAAAAAATATTTATCCACAACAACTGTGGAAGGATATAATACATTACTTTCTATACATAAACTATTAAAAGATAGAAATATTAAGATTCCTATGATTAATTTAATATATGATATAGTAACTGGAAAGAAGAATCCTAAAGAGATATTGTCATTTTTAATAGAAAAAGAGTAATTAATATGTAAAGTATAATATAGATATATTGAAAAAAAATAATATTTTTGTTAAACTTATTTTAGAATTATAGAAAAAAGGAGAATGATTTATGGAAAGAATAATGAAATCATTAGTTAAATCTTCTTATATTACTTCTAGTATTTTAATTTTATTAGGATTAGTATTAGTAGTTAAATCAGAAGAAACACTAAAAGTAATTTCATATTTAGTTGGAGGAGTTTTAATAACACTTGGAATAGTGGCATTTATTAAATTCTTCAAAAACAGTGAAAAGAATATACCTGATAATTTTGATATTATATATGGTATCGTTACCATTGTATTTGGTATCTTTATAATTATTAATCCAAAATTAGTTGCAAGTATTATTCCATTTGTTTTAGGAGCTTGGATTTTATTTAAGAGTGCATTTAAAGTTGCATATGGTTTTGAATTAAAAGGAAAGAATAATCCAATTTGGAAAACTACTTTAATTACTTCAGGAATTAGTGCTTTAGTTGGAATAATCAATAGTATTTATGCTTATTGGTCTAGCTTTAATAGCTTATGGTATTATGGATATTATTTCAACATATCAATTAAAAAAGAATGTAGCTGATTTTAATTCTAAAGTTGAACCAGTAGTAAGTGCTGATAGAACATTAGAAACAGTTGAGAAGACTGAAACTGTAGTAGATGCTGATATTGAAGAAGTAAAAGAAGCTGAAACTGCAGAAGAAGAAAAACCAAAGAAGAAAAGTAAAAAGAAAAAGGATAAATAATTATGAACCTAATAAATGTTTTAGGATGGTTCAGTGAAAAGGTAGAAAATTTTTGGGAATGGTTCAAAGGCATAATTGACAAATACATCGGTAGTGGTGTAACTGCCATGTTAATAACACTAGCTTTAATAATAATTGTTATTGTTGTTGTTAAAAAATTTGCAAGTAAGTAGGTATTATATGAATAATAACGAATGTGAAATATTAAATTATGATGAACCAAAGAGTTCAAAGTCTGAGTATATTAGTGTAATAATATTATTTCTTGTATCTATTACATTACTAATATATATGATTGTAAATATGTAAAGGTCTCAATATGGGACTTTTTTATTTGAAAAAAAAAGAAGTATGGTATATAATGAAAAAGGACGAGGTTATTTTATGGAAAATTTCGAAATAGGTAAGCGCTATGAAATACACAGCTATAAACACGATGGTAGTATTCATAGAGCATGGGATGAAGATCTTATCTTCGGTAATGAAAGAACTAAAGTAATTGAATCAGATGGTAGAACTTGGAGAACCAAAGAACCTGCCATATTATACTTTTTTAAAGATAGATGGTTCAATATTATAGTTCAGTATAAAAAAAATGGTATATATTACTATTGTAATATGGCATCGCCATATATTATAGAAGATGATACAATTAAATATATTGATTATGATTTGGATTTGCGTGTTTTTCCAGATGGATCATTTAAAGTTTTAGATAGAGGTGAATATAAGTATCATAAACAACTTATGAATTATTCAGAAGATATTGATTTTATACTAAAACAGGAATTGACAGAATTAATCAATATGGTTAGAAATAAAGAAATGGCTTTTAAGCAAAATGCTGTAGATAAATATTATAAGGAATATATGAATATTACTCATAATAAAATAAATTAACTACAGTTTTTTTATTGCTTAAAATTAGTAAAAAAAATGTCAAATAAAAAAATTTAAATTTTTTGTTGACATGGTATTTCTTTTTTGTTATATTAGTAATGCAACTCAGGAAAAACAGAGAAATTTGTCAAGGTTTTTGTAAAGAAAAACAAATTTTTAAAAATATTGAAAAAAAATAAAAAAAAGTGTTGACTTTAAGAAAAAACTTTGATATATTAAAAAAGTACTTGCGAAAAGTGCGAGAATTTTGGTGTAAATTTCTTGTAAATTCACCAAAAATGATCTTTGAAAACTAAGCAAAACGTCAATTTTGAGTAGCTAGGATTATTAATAATAAAATAAACAAACTTAAATAAATTTTTATTGAGAGTTTGATCCTGGCTCAGGATGAACGCTGGCGGCATGCCTAAGACATGCAAGTCGTACGAAGTGGCCCAATGATTATTGAGTGCTTGCACAAGATTTGATTTGGATTTTTCACTTAGTGGCGGAAGGGTGAGTAACGCGTAGGTTATCTGCCTTCGAGTTTGGAATAACAGTTAGAAATGATTGCTAATGCCGGATTATATATAAGAAGATACGTTTTCTTATATTAAAAGGAGCCTTTAAAGCTTCGCTTGAAGATGAGCCTGCGTCGTATTAGCTAGTTGGTGAGGTAATGGCTCACCAAGGCAACGATGCGTAGCCGACCTGAGAGGGTGATCGGCCACACTGGGACTGAGACACGGCCCAGACTCCTACGGGAGACAGCAGTTAGGAATATTCGTCAATGGGGGAAACCCTGAACGAGCAATGCCGCGTGAAGGATGAAGGTCCTATGGATTGTAAACTTCTGTTGTTAGGGAAGAACGAACTGTATAGGAAATGATACAGTTGTGACGGTACCTTTCAAGAAAGCTCCGGCTAACTACGTGCCAGCAGCCGCGGTAATACGTAGGGAGCGAGCGTTATCCGGATTTATTGGGTGTAAAGGGTGCGTAGGCGGTTTATTAGGTCTGTGGTTTAATCCCGAAGCTTAACTTCGGTTCGCCATAGAAACCGATTCACTCGAGTATGGTAGAGGCAAGTGGAATTTCTAGTGTAGCGGTAAAATGCGTAGATATTAGAAGGAACACCAGTGGCGAAGGCGACTTGCTGGGCCATCACTGACGCTGAGGCACGAAAGCGTGGGGAGCAAATAGGATTAGATACCCTAGTAGTCCACGCCGTAAACGATGAATACTAAGTGTCGGAATTTCCGGTGCTGAAGTTAACACATTAAGTATTCCACCTGAGTAGTACGGTCGCAAGGCTGAAACTCAAAGGAATTGACGGGCACCCGCACAAGCGGTGGAGCATGCTGTTTAATTCGAAGATACGCGAAGAACCAGAACCTTACCTGGGCTTGACATCCCAATGAAAGTTTTTGGAAACATTAACCCTTCCCTTCGGGGAACATTGGTGACAGGTGGTGCATGGTTGTCGTCAGCTCGTGTCGTGAGATGTTCGGTTAAGTCCGATAACGAGCGCAACCCTTTTCCTTAATTGCTAACATTTAGTTGAGAACCTTAAGGATACTGCCGGTGATAAACCGGAGGAAGGTGGGGATGACGTCAAATCATCATGCCCCTTACGTCCAGGGCTACAGGCGTGCTACAATGGCTGGTATAATAAGATGCAATGCTGTGAAGCGGAGCAAATCTCCAAAACCAGTCCCAGTCCGGATTGGAGTCTGCAACTCGACTCCATGAAGTTGGAATCGCTAGTAATCCCAAATCAGAATGTTGGGGTGAATACGTTCCCGGGTGTTGTACACACCGCCCGTCACGCCATGGGAGTCGATAATACCCGAAGCTGGTAGCCTAACCTTTTAGGAGGGGGCCATCTAAGGTAGGATCGGTGACTGGGGTGAAGTCGTAACAAGGTATCCCTACGGGAACGTGGGGATGGATCACCTCCTTTCTAAGGAGTAATTCCTATCGCTAACTACTCGAAATAAGTTTTGCTTGGTTTTGAGAGATCATTTCTCTCAAAAATAGTTCTTTGAAAACTAGATATTGTGAGTTTAATTAAACAAACGAGCGTTTAATTAAACAAGTAACTATATTTATTAAGTGTATAGTTATTAAAATCTCATCAAATTAGGATAGAAATATCAAATTAATGGTGGTTAAATTAGTAAGGGCGCATGGCGGATGCCTTGGCACTAGAAGCTGATGAAGGACGTGACGAACAACGATATGCTTCGGGGAGTTGTAAGTAAACTTTGATCCGGAGATTTCCGAATGGGGGAACCCAGCAGTAGTAATGTACTGTTATCCTATCATGAATACATAGTGATAGTGAGAGCAACCTGGCGAACTGAAACATCTTAGTAACCAGAGGAAAAGAAAGAAAAATCGATTCCCTTAGTAGTGGCGAGCGAAAAGGGAATAGCCCAAACCAATCTTCGGATTGGGGTTGTAGGACCTCTATATGAGAGTTACAAAATCATTATATAGTTGAATCTAATGGAAAGTAGAACCGTAGTAGGTGAAAGTCCTGTAAACGAAATGTAATGATCTCTCTGAGGTATCCTGAGTACAACGGATCACGTGGAACTCTGTTGGAATCCGCGGGGACCATCCCGCAAGGCTAAATACTCTCTAGTGACCGATAGTGAACAAGTACCGAGAGGGAAAGGTGAAAAGAACCCCGGGAGGGGAGTGAAATAGAATACTGAAACCATGTGCTTACAAAAAGTCAAAGTCCGTTAATGGATGATGGCGTGCCTTTTGCAGAATGAACCGGCGAGTTAATGTTGCATGCGAGGTTAAGTTGAAGAGACGGAGCCGAAGCGAAAGCGAGTCTTAATAGGGCGAATTAGTATGCAGTATTAGACCCGAAACCGAGTGATCTAGCCATGAGCAGGTTGAAGTTTAGGTAAAACTGAATGGAGGACCGAACCGACGTACCCGGAAACGTGCGCGGATGACTTGTGGCTAGCGGTGAAATTCCAAACGAACTCGGATATAGCTGGTTCTCCCCGAAATAGGTTTAGGCCTAGCCTTGAGGTTTAGCACTATGGAGGTAGAGCACTGAATATATGATGGCCCCGTCTAGGGGTACTGAATGTAATCAAACTCCGAATGCCATAGCAGTATACTCAGGAGTCAGCGTATGGGTGATAACGTCCATGCGCGAAAGGAAAAGAGTCCAGATCGCCAGTTAAGGTCCCAAAATTTGTACTAAGTGGGAAAGGATGTGGAGTTGTCAAAACAGCTAGGAGGTTGGCTCAGAAGCAGCCATCCTTTAAAGAGTGCGTAATAGCTCACTAGTCGAGTGACACTGCGCCGAAGATGTACCGGGGCTAAGTACAATACCGAAACTGCGGATTTATGCTTATGCATAAGTGGTAGGGGAGCGTTCCAAGTTGAGCTGAAGGTTGACCGTGAGGACAGCTGGATTACTTGGAAGTGAGAATGCCGGTGTGAGTAGCGCAAGATGGGTGAGAATCCCATCCACCGTTTGACTAAGGGTTCCTGGGGCAGGTTCGTCCGCCCAGGGTTAGTCGGGTCCTAAGACGAGGCCGAGAGGCGTAGCCGATGGACAACAGGTTGATATTCCTGTACTGCCTATAAAACTGATGGAGTGACGGAGAAGGTTAGGAAGAGCCAGTAATTGGATTCTGGTCTAAGCACAAAGGTTTATAAATTGGGAAATCCGTTTATTGTACGACTGAAGTGTGATGGTGAAGTTGCTTGCAACGAAATCTTTTGACACCACGCTTCCAAGAAAAGCTTCTAGGGCTAATTTTATAGGTACCCGTACCAAGAACCGACACAGGTGGTCAAGGAGAGTATCCTAAGGTGAGCGAGAGAACTATGGTTAAGGAACTCGGCAAAATAACCCCGTAACTTCGGGAGAAGGGGTGGTCATTCGTGACCGACACTAAAGACGCCCAGGCAACTGTTTACCAAAAACACAGGTCTCTGCTAAGTCGTAAGACGATGTATAGGGGCTGACACCTGCCCAGTGCTGGAAGGTTAAGAGGAGTGCTTAGATAGACGCAAGTCGATTATTCGAAGGTACGAATTGAAGCCCCAGTGAACGGCGGCCGTAACTATAACGGTCCTAAGGTAGCGAAATTCCTTGTCAGGTAAGTTCTGACCCGCACGAAAGGTGTAATGAGGAAAGACCCCATGGAGCTTTACTGTAGCTTGATATTGAAGTTCGGTATATTTTGTAGAGAATAGGTGGGAGACGTTGAGACTAGGACGCTAGTTCTAGTGGAGTCGCCTTTGGAATACCACCCTTAATGTATTGAATTTCTAACCTAGGTCCATTATCTGGATCAGGGACAGTGTCTGGTGGGCAGTTTGACTGGGGCGGTCGCCTCCCAAAAAGTAACGGAGGCGCCCAAAGGTTCCCTCAGAATGGTTGGACATCATTCATAGAGCGTAAAGGTATAAGGGAGCTTGACTGCGAGACCAACAAGTCGAGCAGATACGAAAGTAGGGCTTAGTGATCAGACGATTCAGTATGGAATGGTCGTCGCTTAACGGATAAAAGTTACCCTGGGGATAACAGGCTGATACCACCCAATAGTTCACATAGACGGTGGTGTTTGGCACCTCGATGTCGGCTCGTCACATCCTGGAGGTGAAGTCGCTTCCAAGTCCCTATCCGTTGTGGGCGTAGGAAAATTGAAGAGAGCTATCCTTAGTACGAGAGGACCGGGATGGACATACCTCTGGTGTATCTGTTGTAGCGCCAGCTGCAGCGCAGAGTAGCTATGTATGGAAAGGATAACCGCTGAAAGCATCTAAGCGGGAAGCCTCCTTTGAGATGAATTTTCCCATATGTATATAGTAAGATCCCTCAAAGACGATGAGGTTGATAGGCTGGAAATGGAAGAATGGTGACATTTTGAGTTGACCAGTACTAATAGATCGAGGATTTATCCACATTATTATAATTTGATGAACACAGTATCTATGTTTTCAGAGAATTATTTTCTCTAAATAATTTTCTTGGTAATAATAGAGAAGGTGGTACACCTGTTCCCATCCCGAACACAGAAGTTAAGCCCTTCATCGCCGACGATAGTGTATGCGAAAATAGGACATTGCCAAGAATTTTTTTTGTTTACATAAAAAATAGTATAATTTATAATTATTATGGTGATAAATATGAATTACAAAGTAACATCTTACTCTGAACAAGATACTATTGATCTTGCACAAAATTTTGAATCAGAAAAATTTAAGAATATGGTTATATGTTTAGATGGAGATTTAGGTAGTGGTAAAACAGTATTTACTAAAGGTTTTGCTCATGCCCTTGAAGTAGAAGAGAGTGTAACTTCTCCAACCTTTAATATTATTAAAGAATATACTTCAGGAGAAATGCCTCTATATCATATGGATGTTTATAGATTAGATGGTAAAGTAGAAGATTTAGGACTAGAAGAGTACTACAAAAAAGGTGGTATCTGCATCATTGAATGGTCTGAATCTATTGAAGAATACTTACCTGCTCAAAGACTTGATATTAAATTCAAGATAATTGGTGAAGAAAAAAGAATTATAAGTATATATCCACATGGTAAAAAATATGAAGATTTGTGTGAGGCTGTCCTATGAGATATCTTTACCTAGATACATCTTCAAGTTTTTTATATGCAGGAACTGAAATGTTTAATAGTCATAATTTAAAACCAAATGATATAGATAAAATTCTAGTTGTTAATGGACCTGGTTCATTTACTGGTATAAGAGTAGGTATAACTATAGCTAAAACTTATGCCTGGGGATTAAAAAAAGATATAACTACAGTTACTAGTCTAGAAGCAATGGCTATATCTTCTAACTTTAAAGGATATAAAGTACCATTAATTGATGCTAGACGTGGATATGTTTATGGTGCGATATTTGACGAAGATAATAATGAAGTATTTAAGGCTTGTCATATAAGTCTAGAAGAACTAAAAGAAGATATTAATAAACTTGATAAAGATGTAGTTATAATTACAAATGATGAGTTAGATTTAGAATATAACAAGGAAGAGTATAAACCAGATATTTTAAAAATAGTAGAAAAGTATAAAGATAGAGAAAATGTTAATCCACATTTTGTAAATCCAGAATACTTAAAATTAACAGAAGCTGAGGAAAAAAATAATAAAAATGATTGAGGAAGTTAAAAAAGTAGAAGAAAATAAAATTTTATCAACAGATTATGTGGAAAAAGAACTAGAAGTTAATCCTTATGGTCATTTTATTGTGTATAAAAAAGAAGGTATTATAGTAGGTTACCTATATTATAGCCTTATTTATGATAGAATAGAGATTAATCAAATTGAAGTATTAGAAGAAGAAAGAAGAAAAGGTATAGCTTCTAAATTAATGGAGTACCTAATTAAAAATAACTTAAGTATAACTCTAGAAGTTAAAAAGACTAATATCTCTGCGATAAATCTATATAAAAAGTATGGATTTAATGAGGTAGCAATAAGAGAAGGTTATTATAACGGAGTAGATGGAATACTTATGGAAAAGAGAAGTGATAAGTAATGAAAGATACATATATATTAGGAATTGAAAGTAGTTGTGATGAGACAAGCTGTTCAATAGTTAAGAATGGATGCGAAGAGATTGCAACTATTATTTCATCACAAATAGATATTCATAAAGATTATGGTGGAGTAGTACCAGAAATAGCTAGTCGTAATCATGTTAAAAATGTTACTTTTGTAATAGAAGAATGTCTAGAAAAAGCAAAGATGTCTATGGACGAGATAGATGCGATTGCGATAACTTATGGACCAGGTTTAATTGGATCACTACTAGTAGGTGTAGAAGCTGCTAAAACATTATCATTTATATATGATAAACCATTAATACCAGTTCATCATATTGCAGGTCATATTTATGCGAATAGCTTAGTAAAAGAGATGAAGTTTCCACTACTTGCTTTAGTAGTAAGTGGAGGACATACTGAGTTAATTAAGATGGATAAACACTATAGTTTTAATAAACTAGGTGGTACTTTGGATGATGCAATTGGTGAGTGTTATGACAAAGTAGCTCGTGTTATTAACTTAGAATATCCTGGAGGACCTAAAGTAGATAAATTAGCTCATATTGGTAAATGTAGTTATAAATTACCTGTACCACTTAAAGATGATAGTTATAACTTCTCATTTAGTGGATTAAAGAGTGCAGTTATTAATTTAGTACATAATGAAGAACAAAGAGGTAATCCTATCATAAAAGAAGATTTAGCTGCTTCATTTCAAAAAGTTGCTATATCTGAAATAATAAATAAAACTAAAAAAGCATTAGAAGAAGGAAATATCAAGAACTTAATAGTAGCAGGTGGAGTAGCAGCTAATCAAGGATTAAGAGAAGAAGTAGAGAAAATGTGTAGCGAATTAAATGTAGAATATACATTCCCACCTATGAAGTATTGTACAGATAATGCTGCAATGATTGCTGCAGCTGGATATTTCGCAATGCTTGATAATAGATCTGCAGACTTAAGTCTAAATAGTAAATCAACTGATAAATTACAATAATAAACATCTTCGGATGTTTTTTGTTTCTTTGACAAATAAAGAAATTTGTGATATAATATGCCTTGTTTTAGGGGGAATATAAATGACAAAGGAACAATTAGAACAATTTAAAATATCAAATTTAGAGATATCTAATAGATGTCTTAATGCTTTGAAAAGACATAAATATGTAGTTCTAGGTGATTTAGTAGGTGAAAGTCCAGATAAAATTAAGAATATTAGAAATATAGGTGAAAAAACATTTACAGAGCTTGATCAAAAACTTAAGAGTTTAAGTTTTAAAGTAAATGAAAAAGGAGTTTATGAGATTGATACAGATAAGTTAATACAAGAAAATCTTAAAGATTTAACTGATGAAACTTATATGGAAAAATTTTCAGGAATACTTTGTGAACTTGTATCTAATACACAAGAAATAGAAAGTATAGATAGACAAATTTTGGCTTTACAACAACAAAAACTAGAAAAGGAAACTGCAAATGCTAATCTAGTTAAAGATATTACTATTATTTATAAAAAACTAGAAGAAAATACTAGAAAAGATAGAGAAATTATAGAAAATAGTAAGACTAAAAAATATACAATTAAATAGAAGGAATTTTTTGACCTTCTATTTTTTTTATTATATAATTATTTTAGGTGGTAATATGAAGAAAGTAACAATTCTATCATTACATTTGGGATATGGTGGTATAGAAAAATGTGTATCTTCACTTGCTAATATGCTTGTTGATAACTATGAAGTAGAAATCGCAACAGTATATAAGTTATATGAAGAACCTAGTTTTTATATAGATCCTAGAGTAAAAATAATTTATTTAACAGATGTTATTCCAAATAAAAATGATTTTAAAGATGCACTTAAAAATCATAAAATTATTACTACTATTAAAGAAGGTAAAAAATCATTAAATATATTAAAAGAAAGAAAGAAAAAAACAATTGAATATATTAAATCATGTAATAGTGATGTAATTATTTCAACAAGAGATATATTTAATACATGGTTAGGAAAGTATGGAAAAGAAAATACTTTAAAAATAGGTTGGGAACATAATCATCCACATGGAAATACTAAGTATAGTAATAATATTATTAAATCTTCTAAAAACTTAGATTATTTTGTATTAGTATCTAAAGCATTAAAAGATTATTATTCTGATAGTATTCCTAAAAGTATTTATATACCAAATGTTATAGATTATATTCCAGAAAAGAGTTCTAATCTAAAAGATAAAAGACTAGTTTCTGTAGGAAGACTGTCTCCTGAAAAGGGGTATGATGATTTACTTAAAATATTTAAAGAACTTAATAAAACATATAAAGACTGGAAACTAGATATTGTAGGTTCTGGTAATGAAGAAGAAAACTTGAAGAATTATATAAAAGAAAATAACTTAGAAAAAAGTGTAACACTACATGGTTTTAAGGATACAAAGTTTATTTATGATTTATTTAATAAGTCATCAATATACTTAATGACATCCCATACAGAATCATTTGGTATAGTCTTAATAGAAGCAATGAGTGCAGGACTTCCATGTATAGCTTTTAAATCTGCTGAAGGAGCTAATGAAATAATTAAAGATAGTTATAATGGTTATTTAATAGATAATCGTAGTAAAGAAGAGTATATTGAAAAAGTTAAAAAATTAATGGATAACTATGAATTAAGAAAAAAATTAGGAGTTAATGCTAGAGAAAGTATAGATAAGTATAGTTCTTCTATTATAAAAGAAGAGTGGATAAGCTTAATTGAAAAAGGTGATTAAATGAAAAAAAGAGTTTTATTTATATCAAGTACAGGTGGACATTTATCTGAATTATTAAAATTAGAAAAATGTTTTAAAGATTACGAATATTATATAGTTACTGAAAAGACTAAATCCAATTTAGGTCTAAAAGAAAAGTATAAAAAAAGAGTACATTATTTAGTATATGGTACTAAACATTATCCTTTTACTTATATCTTTAAAGGATTATATAATATATTTAAAACTATAGTTCTTTATTTTATGATTCATCCCGATTATATTATAACTACAGGTGCACATACTGCTGGACCTATGTGCTTATTTGGTAAGATATTTGGGTCTAGAGTAATATTTATTGAAACTTTTGCGAATAAAGAGACAAAAACACTTACTGGTAGATTAATATATAAATTTGCTAACTTGTTTGTTGTACAATGGAATACAATGTTAAAACTATATCCTAAAGCTGTCTGCTGGGGATGGATTTTTTAGGAGGTATTTATGATTTTAGTAACATTAGGAACACAAGATAAAGAATTTAAAAGACTTCTAAGAGCAGTAGATAAAGCAATTGAAGATAAAGTAATAAAGGATGAAGTAATTGTTCAAGCAGGTTGTACAAAATATAAATCAAAGAATATGAAGATATTTGATTTAATACCAATTCATGAATTTGAAAAGTTAGTTAAAGATGCTGATTTAATAATTACTCATGGTGGAGTAGGATCAATTCTAACTGGATTAATAAATAATAAAAAAGTTATTGCAGTTCCAAGACTTAAAAAATATGATGAACATGAAAGTGATCATCAAATACAAATGGTAGATAGTTTCTATGATGAAGGATATATTTTAAAAGTTGATGATACAAAAGATTTCGAAAAAGTATTAAAACAAGTAAAAGATTTTAAACCAAAGAAATATAAATCTAATAATTCTACATACATAAAGAATATAAATAATTATATAAAAGAAGATAATCATAGAAGTTGGTATAACAAATTAAGATATTTTTGGAATATATTATTCTTTGCATTAATTGGATTGATAATTTATTTAATAATAAAATAAACGTACATTAATGAACTGCACCCCTTAGAGTAGACACTAATAAAAAAACAGTTCAATAAAAAATGTTATAATACACTTCCGAAAGGAGGTGTATTTTTCTATGCCACTA
>CADAWN010000020.1 GCA_902791625.1 uncultured Erysipelotrichaceae bacterium
AACAACAATCTTTGTTCCATTAGGTTTATTATTCATTTTTATATTTTCTCCTTTCATGTTAATTTAACTCGTAAAAGAACTAACGCTAACATTATACTATATATTTATATTTTTGTCTAGATAACTACTATTTTTATTTTTTTTTATTTATGTTTATGATACAATAATATGTGTAATTAAGGAGATGATGAAATGGGCTTATTTAGTAGAATTAAGAATATGTTTTCCTCTAAAGAAGAAGAGATAGATGAAGAATTAGACGAAGAAGTTGAAGATGAAGAAGAGGAAGAACTTGAAGAAGAACAAGAAGAAGTAGAAAATACTGAAGAAGTTGAATCAGTAGAAGAAAATTATGAAGTAGAAGAAACAGTTGAAGAAACTGAAAAAATAGAAGAACCTAAGGAAGAAGTAGTTGAAGAAGAACTCAAAGAAGAAGTTCAAAAGATAGATAAGAAAGCTGAGAAAAAAGCTAGAAAAGAAGCTAAGAAGAAAGAAAAAGAACAAAAGAAATTAGAAGAAGTAAGAATATATGAGAAAGGTCTTACTAAGTCTCGTGAAGGTTTTGTAAGTAGACTTGCTAATCTTACTAATAAATATAAAAAGATTACAGATGACTATTTTGATGAATTAGAAGAAATCTTAATAATGGCTGATATTGGTGTTAATACTGTAATGTCGTTTATGGATAGATTAAGAGATAGAGTTAAACATGAAAAGATAGAAAGTACAGAAGAATTAAAAGAAATAATTATTGATGAGTTATTTATTATTTATGTTAATGATGCAGTATTAGTTAATAAGATTAATATGGCAGAAGATGGTCCTACAGTAGTTTTGTTTGTAGGAGTAAACGGAGTAGGAAAGACTACTACTATAGCTAAAATAGCTTCTAAAATGAAAAAAGAAGGTAAGAAAGTACTTCTTGTTGGAGGAGATACTTTTAGAGCTGGAGCAGTACTTCAACTTGAAGATTGGGGCAAAAAAATAGGTGTTGATTTCTTTGGTAAAGAACAAGGTGCAGATCCTGCTAGTGTAGTATTTGATGGACTTGTTAAAGCTAAAGAAGAAAATTATGATGTAGTTTTAATAGATACTGCTGGAAGACTTCAAAATAAAGTTAACTTAATGAATGAGTTGGAGAAGATTAATAGAGTAATTGGTGGACAAATAGAAGGTGGCCCACATGAAACATTACTTGTAATTGATGCAACTACTGGACAAAACGGAATTAGTCAAGCAAAAAGTTTTAAAGAAATAACAAATATTACAGGTATTGTTCTTACTAAACTAGATGGTACAGCTAAAGGTGGTATAGTACTAGCTATTAAAGATGAAGTAGATATACCAGTTAAATATATTGGTTTAGGAGAAAGAGAAGAAGACTTACAAGTATTTGATATTGAAAAATATATATATGGATTATTTAAAGATTTATAGGAGTTAGTATGGCAAAGAAAAGTAGTAAAAAAGAAAAAGTTGTAGTTGAAGAAATAGAAGTTATTGATGTTGATAACAAAGAAAAAGAAGAAAATATAGATAAAAAATTAAGAAATAAGAATATAAAAATGATTATGTTAGTAGTACAATTTTTCCTATCAATAATAACTTTAGTATTTGTAGTATTATTCTTGTTTAAGAAAAGTGTACTTGCAGGACTTCAAATATCTTTAGCACTTACATTATTTGTAACTGGTATTAATAACATGATTACATATAAAAGAAAATTCTTTACTATATTATATTTCTTATTAGGATTAGTTTTAGCTGTTTTAGCAGTTTTAACAATATTAGGTGTATAAGATGGATGAATTAGTATACTATAATGACTTATATGATTTATATAAGAATTTATTAACAGAAAAACAACAAGAATATTTTGAAGAATATTTCTTCAATAATTTATCATTAAGTGAGATGGCAGAAAACTATAATGTAAGTAGAAATGCTATTTCTAAACAATTAAATGTTATAAAAGAAAAACTTGCTGATTATGAAGCAAAATTAGGTTTATATAAAAAAAATAAAAAAATTAGTGAACTTGATATAAATGAAGAATTAAAAAACAAAATTATGGATATATTATTACCATAATTTTTTTTAATTTACTTGAAAGAAATCTAGTAAAATAGTATAATATCTATTATAGGGTGCATAGAAAGAATAGAGGGAAGAGTTATGTTTGATAAGATAGTGTATATTAGTGATAAAAGTGCAAACGTTAAATTAAAAGATGATGCAGATATTACATTCAATTTAATGAATTTGCATGTTATTTTTGAAGACCAGGACAAAAAGGTATTAGGAGAAGTAGATGATCTTGATGGTAATATAGTTAAGATTAGATTTTTAGGTGAAATAAGAAATGGTAAAGTAATGGCTGGTACTTTAAGAAAGCCTACTTTAGATGCTACTTGTAGAGTTGTATCAGAACAAGAAATACCATTGATTACAGGCGTAAATGAATATGGATATATGCTTTTAGGTACGAGCCCATTCTATAATGATAAAGATGTTTACATGGATGTAAATGGTTTCTTCAGTAATCACTTTGCTATTTTTGGTAACAGTGGATCTGGTAAATCTTGTGGTGTTACTAGAGTTTTTCAAAATATGTTTGAAGATGAAAGATTATTCCCTTATAAATCAAATATAATTATGTTTGATTCTTCTGCTGAATATTACAATGCCTTTAAAAATTTATCAAGTATAAATGCAAATTATAACTATAGATTTATATCTACAAACGAAATTGATCCTTATGCAGAAAAACTAAGAGTACCAATATATTTATTAAATGAACAAGATTTAGCACTTCTTTTAAATGTTACTAGTCATTCACAATTACCAATAATTGAAAGAATGTTAAAACTTGCTAGAATATTCTCACAAAAAGAGATGGATGCTAATGCATATAAGAATCACCTAATAGCTAAAGCTATAATGACAATTCTTTATACTAATGAAACAGCACCTAACAAAAGAAACGAAATATTCTCAATTATCGCATCATGTTCAACTCCAGAATTTAGTTTAGAATCTGTTATAGAAGGTGTAGGATACACTCGTAAATTTAGAGAATGTTTCTTAATAGATCAATTTGGAAACTTTACAGAAAGTGTATTGATGACAGAATACTTAAATAAGTTTATTAAACCAGAATTTGATGATTATGAACCAGAAGGAAATGTATTCTTTGATTTAAATACATTGGAAAAAGCATTAAACTTTACTTTGATTAGTGAAGGATGGTTAAGAAATGAAAATACATATGGAGATTCAGTTACTATTAAAGTAAGACTTCATTCATTAATAGTTGGACCTAATGCAAAATATTTTGATTATCCTGATTTTGTTAATCTAGAACAATTTGTATCATCATTATTAATGACAAATGGTAAGAAATATCAGTTTGTTAATATTAATTTAGATGATGTAGATGATGTATTTGCTAAGGTAATAGTTAAAATATATTCGAGATTAATATTTAGTTTTGCTAAAGGACTTTCTAATAGAGCAAGTATTCCTTTCCATTTAATAGTTGAAGAAGCTCATAGATATATTCAAAATGATACAGATACATTCTTAATTGGGTATAATATATTTGATCGTATAGCTAAAGAAGGACGTAAATATGGTGTTATTTTAGGACTTATAACACAGCGTCCAGTAGAAATGAGTGATACTGTTATTTCTCAGTGCTCTAACTTCTTAATATTTAAAATGAATCACCCTGCAGATGTTGATTATATTAGAAAGATGGTACCTAATATTAGCGATGAAATTGTTGAAAAACAAAAAACATTGCAATCTGGTACATGTTTAGCATTTGGTATGGCATTTACTATTCCATTGATAGTAAGAATGAAAATGCCAGATCCAGCACCTAAGAGTGGTAACTGTGATGTTGTTGCTATTTGGGATGGTAATAATGGTAAATTTAAAAATAAAGAAAATAGTACAGAAAATGTACAACAAACAGAACCTGCACAAGTATCATTACCAACTCCAGCAGTTAATAATGTAAATAATGAGGTTCAACCTACTGCTTCAACTCAACCTAATTTAATGGAAATACCAGCACAGCCAGTAGTTAGTGAACAAATTAAGGAACCTGTAGTTGAAAACAATAATAGTATACCTAATTTAATGGAGGCACCAACAGAAAAAATTGAGCCAATAGTTACAGAACAACAACCACAAGGTGGAGCTGTTCAAAACTATAATAGTGTAGAAAACTATAATGCTAATGTTGATGATGGATCACTTAATCCAAATGAATTATCTATAACAATAGAAGATAATGCTACGATACCTAGCTCAACAAGTTTTATTAATACTGAATCTAGTTTAACACCAAATATAGAAATAAAATCTGATCAACCACAAATTATTATTCCAGGAGGACAAGAAATTAATCCAAAACTTATGGAAGGTTTCGGTAATGATGTAAATATTGTACAAGAATAAAGGCTTTTAAGCCTTTTTTTCTTTTTAAATAAAAAAGCAAATATTATTTATTTGCTTGTACTACATCATTTCTCTAATTTTTGCATATTTGAGAACATCTTCTTTTGACTCTTTATCTAATCGACTATAAATTGATAATAGCTCATCATGTTCATTTTTTGATATATTACTTATTTTTAGACTATTATCAGTTAGACCAAGTAAGTAATCAGTCGATGTATTAAAATATTTAGCAAGTTTTATAAGAGTTTCAACACTTGGTAAAGCTTTACCTGATTCATATGCACTTATAGCTTCTTGTGAAACTTCTATTTCAGTTGAAAGCTTTATTTGTGTAATATTATATTTTTCACGAATAGTTTTTAAATTTTTCATTAATATCACCTATTAATAATATTTTACAAAAAATAATTGTATTTTTTAGAAAAGTGTAGTATGGAAAAAAGTCAAAAAAAATTTAATTATTTAGCGTTGATAGGAATGATAGGTGCAATAGTAGGACCTATAGTATATTATTCTTTTGTTCATTTTAATATTTGTGATATTGGTTTTGAATTTATATGTACAATTGCTTTTTATATAATCACAACTATAGCTGCTTTAGTTCTTTGTATAATAGGACTAGTAAGAAGAAAAAAATATACTGAAACAGGATTTATTTTTTCATTAATTGGAATTATTATTGCAAGTATTTTATCAATACTTATAGTAATCGATATAAGTAAACAACCTTATTATTATTGGACAGGTAATATTTTAAGTAATAATAGTGGAAGTAGTTATGATTATGATTATGATTATGATGACGATGATTATGATGACGATGACTATGATGATTATGACTATGACTATGATAATTACAAAACACCTGTACAGACAAAAGAAGAGTATATATCTGAATGTCAGGCTTATACTTACGAACAAATAGCTAGAAGACCTGATGATTTTATTGATAAAAAAGCAACATTTACAGGAGAAGTTATACAAGTTCAGGAAGTAGATGATTCTAGTATAGTTATGAGAGTTAATATAACGAAGAAAACATATCAATACATAGATTCTGTGACATGGAGCGATACTATCTATGTTACATATACTTATGGTTCGGGTGAATCAAAAATATTAGAAGATGATGTAATAACAATGTACGGAGAGTTAAAAGGTTCAACTTCATATACTTCTACTTTAGGTTCTAAAATAACATTACCTAAATTTAATGCTAAATATGTAACAATTAATCAATAGATAAGAAAGTGGTTAAATATGGAAAAAAATAATGATGATGCTAAAATAGGTCTTATACTCTCAATTTGTGGATTGGTTACATTTGGAATTACAAGCATAATAGGAATATTATATTGTGGTATTGCATACTTAAAAAGTGATAAATTAGAAGGAAAGGGAAAAACAGAATCTATAGTTGGAATAATTATAAGTAGTGTAATCATAGTTGGTTATTTAATATTTTTAGCAAACTATATTGCAAAAGATGATTTTGAAACAAGCTTACAAGATTTATCTGAAATTATAGAAACATCAAAGGAATATGAAAAGGTAGAAGATAATCAAAAAGAAGAAATAGAGGAATCTGAGCCTAAAGAGATAATATATAATGTAGGACAAGCTGTATCTACAGGTGATTTTGAAATAACTATTGATCAAGTAAGTATTAGAGATAAAGTAGGAACTCAATATTTTAATATTACTCCTTCTGATGGTGGTATATATGTATGTGTTGATTACAGAATTAAAAATATATCAGAAGAGCCCAAAAGTTCATTTTCTTTTCCATCTATAAAGTTACAAAATAGTAAAGGAATAAACTATTCTAGTGATTTTGATGCTTCTTGGCATTATAGCTATGAACGAAAAGATAACGATTCCAAAGTTGTTAGTGATTTAAACCCTGGTATTACAGTCAAAGACTATAGTGCATTTGAAATAGCAAAGGAATTATATGAAAGTGATAGTTGGTATGTTCTTATTGATAGGAAAATAAAAGTTAAAATAAAATAATTAATAATATTAAAGGCTATTAAGCCTTTTTTTCTTTTAAAATTTAATAAAATCCTTTATAATAGTAGTTGGTGAGATAGATTACAAAATGCTATACATAAGATTAAAGGTTATGGAACTATAACAGAAGAAAATATAAGTGAAGTAATGAAAGAAGTACGTCTAGCTTTATTAGAGGCAGATGTTAACTATAAAGTAGTAAAAGAATTTACTAATGAAGTAAAAGAAAAAGCACTTGGTGAAGAAGTTAAAAAGAGTATTAATCCAGGTGATTTATTCGTAAAAATAGTAAATGATGAATTAAAAGAATTATTGGGTGGAGAAAGTGCACCACTTAATTTAACTGGATATCCTGCAATACTTATGTTAGTAGGACTTCAAGGTAGTGGTAAAACTACTACTATTGGTAAACTTTCTAACTTGCTTAGAAAAAAACATTCTAAAAAACCTTTACTTGTAGCTTGTGATGTATATAGACCTGCTGCAATTGATCAGTTAAAACAAATTGGTAAGCAGTTAAATATACCTGTTTATGAAGAAGGTAAAAAAGATCCTGTTGAAATAAGTAAGAATGCTATTAAATATGCTAAAGAAAATGGATATGATTATGTATTAATAGATACTGCTGGTAGACTTCATATAGACGACCAACTAATGGATGAGTTAGATAATATTTATAATGAAGTTAATCCTAAAGAAGTACTTCTTGTAATTGATTCTATGATGGGTCAAGATGCCATAAATGTTATTCAGGGGTTTAATGAAAGATTAAAACTAACAGGAGTTATTCTTACTAAATTAGATGGAGATACTAGAGGTGGAGTTGCTCTTTCTGTAAGACATTTAACTAATGTACCTATTAAGTTTATTGGTACAAGTGAAAAGATGGATGGAATAGATCATTTTGATCCAGAAAGAATGGCAGGAAGAATTCTTGGAATGGGTGATATTGTTTCACTTGTTGAAAAAGCAGAAGAAGCAATAGATCAAAAAGAAGCAGAAAAGACTGCTAAAAAATTGCAAAATGGTAAATTTGATTTAGAAGATTTCTTATCATCAATGAAACAAATTAAGAAGATGGGACCACTTGAATCACTATTAAAACTAATACCAGGAGCATCTAAGATGGGACTTAATAATATTAAAGTTGATCCTAAACAATTGGCTAAAATAGAAGCAATTATTCTTTCTATGACACCATCTGAAAGAAGAAATCCAGATATTATTAAAGCTAGTAGAAAAACAAGAATTGCTAAGGGTAGTGGAAGTTCTGTACAAGAAGTAAATAAATTACTAACACAATTTGAACAAATGAAAAAAATGATGAAACAAATGAAAAATGGTAACTTTAAAATGCCATTTTAGGAGATAGTATGAATAGCAAGATAGTTTTTATATGTGGAAATGAAAAATTAGATAAAGGTATAACTGATGGTAAAACTATATATGTTGGAGACATTAATGACGATTATTTTCATTCAACAACACTTCTTAATTTTGCTAAAGAGAATTATCCTGAAGTAAATATTTTTGCTAATCTAAATAGAAATCATATGCCAACAACAATCGCATATTTTTATACTTCTTTGTTTGATCATATAGTATTCTTAAATATTTCCAGCAATAGAAAAAATGAAATTCAGAAAAGAGGATCGTTTTTAATGCCTAATAATATTACAGAAAAACAAAAAGAAAGTTTATATCAATTTCTAGATGAAATACGTGATTATGAGATTGGAATTCATTATAATTTAGAATTGAATGATGGAACGATTGATGATGTATCTATTTCATCTACTCGTAATGAAACACCAAGAGAATTATTTGATAAATTTTTTGATAGAGAAAAAGTAAAAATAAAAAAATAGTTGGGCTTTTACATTATTATATTTTCTTACTTTTAACATAAAATATGTTAGATAGGAGGATATGTAATGTTTTCAGATCAAAATTTAAGTAATAATATGGATTTTGAGTCTAATATTAATGGTGATAATAATTTTTCTTATAATGATGTTGATTTTAATGTAACTCAAAATAACATGATGAATCAACAAATGGATATGGCAAATCCTACATGTGAAGCACCAAGAGAAAGATGTATTCATAGAACTTTCGTACATGAAGTACCTCATGTATGTCCAATAAGAACAAGGATTATTAATCATCATGTTTATAGACATACTTATAGACCTGAATATTCTTGCTGTGAAGAAAATGTAGTAAGTAATGTTCAATGTGGTTCTTGTTGCGATTTTAAATAGTATAGAACATGACAAAGTCATGTTTTATTTTTTTGTATATTGATTAATAGTAGGTAGTAATATATACTGATGTTAGTAGGAGAAAATTATAATGAAAGCATTAACTATAAAAGAACCTTGGGCAACATTAATTATTAATGGTTATAAAGAGTACGAATTTAGAAGTTGGAAGACTAATTATAGAGGTAAGATATTAATTCATTCTGGAAAAACTACTGATAAAGAGGCATGTTCCAGAGTTAAGGATTATAATTTAGATTTTAATAATGGAAACATAATAGGTGAATGTATTATTACTGATTGTATATTAGTAGACGAAGAATTTGATAAGAAACTAAGAAAAAGTAATCCAGTTGTCTATAAAAATAATCATGTAGGCATGTATGCTTGGAAATTAGAGAAAGTTATTAAATATGATAAACTTATTGCTACTAAAGGAAAATTAGGACTTTGGGATTATCAAAAATAGTCTTTTGTAAAAATATGTAATACATTTTTATTTTTTTTGTAAATAAAAAATGTCTAATTGTGTCGATTTACTTGATTACATGTAAAACAAGGTTTACTATTATTATAGGGAGTGTGATACTATGATCTATCCATCTATAGACAAATTGCTTAATATCGTCGATTCGAAATATGAACTTGTTCACATCGCGGCCAGACGAAGCAAAGAAATCTCTAAAACTGGATGCCTACAAATGTCCGAAGGGGAATATGAATGTAAAAAGAATATCGGACGTGCTTTAGAGGAAGTTGAAAAAGGATTTCTTAAAGTAGAGAAAAAGCAATCATAATTGATTGCTTTTTTTCTACGTGTTATACTTAAATAAATAAAGGAGAATATATGAAAAAAATAATTAAATATGTTTTATTATTAATAATTGTTTTAACAGTTACTAGTTGTGGATATACAAAAGAAGAGGAAATAGAGTTTAAAGAAATTGAAATAAGGGCTAGAGAAAATGCTATCGAATATTTAAATGATAAATACGGCTTTATTCCTAAAATTTTATCTACAGAAGCTGAAAAGAGGAGTAATCCTGTAGTTATTGATTTTACACCACCACCTACAGGTAGGGCAATTGTACAATGTGAATATAACTCAACTAAATTTAAAGTTTATATAAATGGTGATAGTGATAAAATTGATGGGTTTGATGATTATCAAAAAGATGAAGTTATTAAACAAGTAGAAGAATATATACAATCTAAAACAGGAATGGAAGCATATAAAAGTTCAATAAAATATATGGCCAACATGAATTATGAATATGAATATTTAGTAAAAGACTTATATGAAAAAGATAAAATAGAAGAGTTTATTAAAAATAATAATTTTAAAATTATAGTAGAATATATTAACCAAAAAAATTTAGAATATGTAAAACAACAGAATTTATTTAATCTTGATAAGACTGATATGTTACTTGTTAATTACAATTCAATTAGTAATTATGAACAAGCAAAAAGATTTGACGATAATTTTGATAATATAAAAGGAAGACTAAATCAAAATGCTTTATATATAGAAAGTGCTTATCTTCTTAGTAATTTTATTGATCATTCAACATCTGATTATTATAAATTTAATATAAAAGAAATTGATGATATTATTTATTTTAATTCACAATCAGATGTAAATGGGGATATGACACTAAGTAAAGATTCTATTGTAGATATTAATAAATTACTTGATAGTGATTCTTGTAAAAATCTTAAACAAGAATCTGATGTATATAAAGTTAATTGGATTAATAATAATGGTAATAATAAACCAGAGTTTTATATTTTTATAAAGAAGAAAGATTTTGAAAAATATAAGAATAAAAATATATATTTAGGTATTGAATGTGATAATAATTATCAATTACATAATTTTTTTGTAGAAGTTGGAGACTACTATTATAATAGTTATGATAATTCATATGCTTTATGTAAAGATAAACAAAGTATAAAATTTACATTTGTATCTAAAAACTGTCAAAATTAAAAAGGAATTCACTATCTAGTGAATTCTTTTTTTTCTATCTTAACTATTATCTCATACATAATAAAGGCTATTATTCCAAGAATAAATATACTTGTAATAACAAGATTAATATTAAATACTTGAGATCCATACATTATTAAATATCCAAGACCTTTTTTAGATACTAAAAGTTCACCCATAATAACACCAATTAAAGTCATACTAACATTTACTTTTAAAGCACTTATTAAATTATTCTTATTGCTAGGTAATACTACTTTTAAGAATATTGTTTTTTTATTTGCTTTTAGTGATTTTAAAAGTGTTATATAATCTTTATTAGTAGAATTAAAACCATTATAAATATTAATAATAGATACAAATAAAGATATCATAAGAGCCATAAATATAATAGAACCACAACCAGCTCCTATCCATATAATAATAAGTGGACCTAGTGCTACTTTTGGTAAGGCATTAAGGATTGTTAGATATGGTTCAATAACTTTAGAGAATCTTTTATTACTCCACATAAGAATAGCTATAAGAAAACTAAGTACTGAAGTAATAGTAAAACTTATTAATACTTCTAAAACTGTTATACCTATATGAGAAAATAATTCTTTTCTAGATATAAGACTAGATATTGTTTTTATTACTTTAGATGGAGATGAAAATAGAAAACTATTTATAATACTTTTACTACTTAGTATTTCCCATATTACTAAGAAAGATATTATTATAAGTAGTTGTAAAATAACAACTATTATTTTTTCTTTTTTTAATTTTTTTAAATACTTTTTATGTTCAGGACTATTCATTTAAATCCCTCCATATAGCATCATAATAAGTATTATAGTTTTCTTCTTTTCTAGTATTAAGTGATGATCTTTTATTCTTGAATTCTATATCATAAATATTTTTTATTTTGGCAGGCCTTTTAGTTAACACTATAACTTTCTCTGATAGAGTAATAGCTTCATTAATATCATGAGTTACCATTATTGCAGTCTTTTTTTCTTTTTTTATTATATTATAAACATCTTCACTTACTTTCATTCTAGATTGTGAATCAAGTGCTGAAAAAGCTTCATCTAATAGTAATATATCAGGCTTTATAGCAAGTGTTCTAATTAAAGCAACTCTTTGTCTCATACCACCGGATAGTGAATCTGGATACTTATTTATAAAATCTTCTAAACCATAAGTTTTAAGTAAATATAATAAATAATCTCTATTTTCTTTAGTATTCTTATTAGTTATTTCGAGACCAAGTGACGCATTTTCTAAAACTGTTCTCCAAGGAAATAGGCAATCAGTTTGTAACATGTATCCAATTACAATATCATTTTTATTCCAAATTATCTCACCACTTGATTTTTCTTCTATATTAGAAAGTATGGATAGAAGTGTAGATTTACCACATCCACTAGGACCTACAATTGATATAAAATCTTTTTCATAAACATTAAAACTTATATTATCTATAGCTTTTATTTCACCTTTTATATCATGATAATTTTTAGATAGATTTTTTATTTCTAATATTTTATTTTTCATATATTAAAGTTTTGTATGGTACTTTTTTATCTAATTGATTAGCACTTATCATTATATCTTGAAGGTGATTCCACGATTCTTTTTTAAAGTCAGTAGTTTTAGGCCAAGCATTTATTTTTTTATATCTATCTATTACTTCAGCTAAATCTTTTAGAGAAGTATTTGGAAATTGATTTTGTATATCTTTTGCTATTTTAATACTTTTTGTTTTATGAACATAATCTAGGCTTTTTTGAATAACTTTCTCAAATTTTTCTATTACATCTTTATTTTCTTTTATATAACTTTTTTGAGCACTATAAGAGGTATATGGAACATTACCTCCTAAATTACCTAAGGACGCAACTACATAACCATAACCTTCTTTTTCTACTTCTAGAGCAGTTGGTTCGAATAAACTTACATAGTCTCCTGTTCCACCCATAAAGGCACTACCCATAGCAGCAAATGTAACTGATGTATCTATATTTACATCTTTTTGTGGATCAATACCATGTTCTTTTAAAACCCATTCTAGAGTCATTTCTGGCATTCCTCCAATTCTTCCACCAATGATAGTTTTTCCTTTTAAATTATCTAGAGTGAAGTTCTTTTCTTTTGTCCTTGATACAATAAATGATCCATCTTTTTGAGTAAGTTGAGCAAAAGTTTTTAAGTAATTTTTTTCTCCTCCGTTATAAACATATATAGTTGCTTCACTTCCTGATAGCCCAATATTTGCATCTTTTGATAGTACTGCTGCAGTTACTTTATCAGCACCTGGTGTAAGTATTAATTCAACATCTAATCCTTCTTCTTTAAAGTATCCTTTTTCTATTGCAACATATTGTGGAGTATAGAAAATAGTATGAGCAACTTCTGCTACCTTTACTTTAATTGTTTTTTCCTTTTTATTATTAAAATTAAGCATTACAGCAAGAGCAACTATTAGTATAACTACACATCCAGAAATGAATATTATAATTCTTTTCAAAATAATCCTCCTTTCATTTCAAAGTATTATATGCTTTTATATTTAATAAGTTATTCGATTAGTCTATTTTCTATTGATTTTATTAAAAATAACTTGCATTTTTTAGGTTAATGTGCTATAATAAAAAGCACTTACGGGGAGGAAGTTGATTTGAATGAAAAAATTAAGTAAGAAAGTACTAGCGTTATTAGTGGCTGTTGCTACATTCTTTATCGGTAGTACACAAGCTATTGCAGCAGAAGCACCTAAATCTTTAAGTATGGGTTCAGCCGGTGGAAAATTAGAATATATTAGTGGATTATTTTTCCAACCAATGAAAACAACAGATGGTACAGTAGTATATTGTATGGATATCAATAAAAATACAACTCAAAATACTACAGTTTATCTAACTAAAGAATTAGATGCTGGTATGGCATATTTAGTTCAAAATGGTTATCCACACAAAAGTTTTACAGGAGATGCTGGTAAAGACCGTTATATTACTCAAATGGCAGTATGGTGGTATTTAGATGAAACTACAGGTTCATCTAACTTATGGTATGCAGCTAAATATACAAGTTATGATCCTTATAACTTAAGATCATATGTTAAAAATTTAGTTGCTCAAGCTAAAAATGCAAGAACAGCAGGATATCCAGTAAAAACAATTTCAGCAAGTATTGCAAAAAAACAAATGACTATAGGTCAAACTAAGAAATACTATATTTCTGATCCTATTACAGTTAATGCACCAGGTAACTATACAGTTAGTTTATCAGGAGCACCAAGTGGAAGTTTTGCAGCTGATGCAAAAGGAAATATAAAAACCACATTTAGTGCTAGTGAAAAATTTAACGTATATGTACCAGTAACAAGTGTTAATAATTCATTAACAAATTTAAAAGTTAACATTTCAAGTTCATATTCATATAATAGAGCTTATGAATATAGAGCAAACAATGCTTATGTACAAAATGTTATGCCTACATATTTATATCCAGTAACTAAACAAGTATCAACATCAATTGATTTAAGTATATTTAAATCAAAAGTAACTATTACTAAAGTAGATGGTGATACAAATAAACAATTAGCTGGAGCAACATTAGTATTAAAAGATGCTAATGGTAATGTTGTAACACAATGGGTTACTACAGGTAGTGTTCACGTAGTTGAAAATTTACCTAAAGGAACTTATACATTACAAGAAATTAAAGCACCAGCAGGATATGACTTAAATACAGAAGTACAAAAGTTTACTATTACTGATACTAATCGTGAAATGGTTTTAAAATTATATAATCATCATTTTGATAATGTTAAGATTATTAAATTAGATAAGAAAACAAATAAAGCTGTAGCAGGAGCAGTAATAGCTATTAAAAATAGTAAAGGTGAAGAAGTTACAAGATTTGAAAGTACTACTAGTTACAAAACATTAGGTTACTTACCTAAGGGAGAATATACAGCACAAGAAGTTAAAGCACCAGAAGGTTATAAACTTGATTCAACACCAATTAAATTTACTATAACTAATAAGAATAAAAAAATAGAATTAAAACTATATAATGAACAAGAACAAAGAATTGTAAGAATTATTAAATTAGATAAATCTAACAATAATAAACCACTTGCAGGAGCAACATTAGTTGTTAAAAATAGTAAGGGTGAAGAAGTAGCTAAATGGGTAACTACTAAAGATTATAAAGTATTTACTAACTTACCAAAAGGAGATTATACAGTACAAGAAGTAGCTGCACCAGAAGGTTATGTACTTGATACAACACCACTTAAATTTACTGTAACTGGTAAGAAACAAGATGTAAAATTAAAACTATATAATAAATTAGAAAATAGAACTGTAAGAATTATTAAGTTAGATAAATCTAACAAAAATAAACCACTTGCAGGAGCAACATTAGTTGTTAAGAATAGTAAGGGTGAAGAAGTAGCTAAATGGGTAACTACAACTGATTACAAAGTACTTACTAATTTACCAAAAGGAAATTATACAGTACAAGAAGTTGAAGCACCTAAAGGTTATGTATTAGATACAACACCACTTAAATTTACTGTTACTGGTAAGAAACAAGATATAGAATTAAAACTATATAATACACTTAAACCAAAATCAGTAAGTATCTTAAAAGTGGATGGAGCAACTGGAGAAGCAATAAGTGGAGCTATACTTGTAATCAAAAATTCTGATGGAAAAGAAATCGCAAGATTTACAACTACTAATCAAGCATATGTAATTTCTAATATTGAAAAAGGAACTTACTTTGTTAGTGAAGTACAAGCACCAGAAGGATATGATTTAAGTTATGAAGTAGTTTCATTTGAAGTTACTGATAGTGAAGAACCAATAACAGTAACATTCAAAAATAGTAAAACTCCAACTAATTATGAAGTACCAGATACTGCTTCAAATGCATCTATTATCTTCTATCTAATCGGTGGATTAATGATCTTATCAACTGTTGGATTTGTAAGATATAATGCAAAACAAAGATAAAAAAGTAGAAAAAAGAATCTCTACTAATGTAATAGCAGCTATGTCTAGTTTGTTTATTATAATTGGGGGATTCTTTCTTTTTAATAATTATCGAAACAGTTGAAAAAGAAGAAAAAGAGGAAGAAGAAGATAAAGTAGAAGTTAGTCCAGAGGGCTACATAGGTTACTTAGAAATACCTAAAATAAATTTCAGCAAGGGATTTGTTGATAAGAATAGTCCTGATAATGATGTTGATAAAAATATTTATATAGCTCCTAAATCAGATTATCCTGATGTAGAAAATGGTAACTTTATAATTGCTGGACACTCAGGAACTGGTTGGAGAGCATTCTTTAATGACTTATATAAGTTAGAAAAAGGAGACCATATAAATATATCATATAAAAATAGAGATTATACATATATAATTGATGACATATATAAACAAGAAAAAACTGGTACTATATCAATATATAGAAATCAGTCAAAAAATACAGTAACATTAGTTACATGTACTAATAATGATTCAAAAACGCAAACAATATATATCGCATATTTAGATTAATTTATAAAGAGGGGGTGAAGATATGAAACAATTATCTATATTAGATAAATTGAAAGTAGTACTTGATTTAACAAGTAAAAACAAATTATTTATATTAGCAATTGCTTTACTTACTTTCATAACTATCTTATTCTTTATTCTTAGTAAGAAAGATAAAAAGAAAAAGAGTAAAATAATTGTTGGAATATATTTAGTTGTATTACTAGCTATAATAATTATTTATAATACTGCAATACTTGATATGTGGGATAGTATGATGAATAATTTGTTCATTATATTCTACTTTCCTAATATTTCAGTATATGTTGGTGCAATTATTGCTACAAATATAATAATGTTAGTAAGTTTATTTAGTAAGAAAACTTCAAAAATAAATAGAGTAGTTAATAGTATAGTTTTCTTTCTATTACACTATATATTAATACTAATATTAGATGTTGTTTCAAGTAATCACCTTAATGTATTTAACTCTAAAGCATTATATAAAAATACTAATGTACATTCACTTATAGAATTAAGTGGTAATATATTTATAATTTGGATTATATATTTAGTTATATATAAAATAATTAATAATTACTTAACTAGTAAAAAATCTCCTGTTGTAGTAGAAGAAACTGTAGAAGTAACAGAAACAGTTACTAAAGCTCCAAAATATAAAGTACCTAAATATATTAAAGTGTTAAAGAATCCAGTTACAATTAAGCAAGGAAGTAGATTTGGAGATAATGTAAGAATAATAGATGCTCCTATAATAGCTAAAAATATTAAAACAGTTAAAGAAGAATTTATGGATAATGTTAAATCTATAAAAGCACCTATTATAATAAAAAGAAAACAACCTGTTACTAGTTATGATTTATTTAAAGAAGAATTTATGTCTAACATAAAATCTGTAAAAGCACCAGTAGTTATTAAAAGAGATTATTCATTTGGTGGTATTAGAGCTATTAATTCTCCAATAACTATTAAAAATGAAGGATCTATTAAACAAGAATTTATTGATAATGTTAAGTCTATAAAAGCACCTATTGTAATAAAAAGAGAAGAAGAAAAAAATATTGTTGTTAATAATGTAGTTGAACAACAACTAGTTCAAGAAGAAGTATTTAAACCTTTAAGTACAATTAATAATATTGATATAAGACCAGTGTTTAAAAATATTACTTCACGTTCTAATGCTGTAATAAGTAATAAAGAATTAGATATGAGTGGATTAGTAGGTTCTAACTATTTAACAGTATTAAAAGTACTTAATAAATATAAAGTAAATAGAAAAAGTAAATTAAATGAAAGACTTATTGGTGAGATAGAACATCGTAGAAAATTATCAGAATTAATGAATTTATGTGGAAATAATTAGTATAAAAAATGAGAGTATAGACACTCTTATTTTTTTTTTTTTTTTTGAATTATAACAATAATTTGTTTACTTTTTGTAATTTAATGGTATACTATTTATTAAGATGGGAAGTGTTTTTATCGTGAATAAATTTTTGAAAAACAAATTATTTATTTTATTGGTTTTAACAATATTCTTTGTAACAGGAAATGTATATGCAGAAAGTGCTAAATTAAAAATGGAAGGTGTAACTATTTCTGAAAAAAGTTCAACTGTAACAGCTACTACACCTACTATAGATGGAGAAAATCTTAATGCAAGTGTTGTTTTTAATGAAAAAGATGATTATATTGTTTATGAGATATCTTTAAAGAACATAGATGATAATAAATGGAAAATAAATAATATAGAAGATAATAACACTAGTGATAATTTAAAAATAGATTATGAATATGATAAAAATTATGTAGGAAAAAATGAAATAAATAAAATCAAAGTAAGACTTTCTTATAAAGAAAAATTAATAAATACTGAAAGTGTTAATATAGATACATTAAAAATATCAGTCAATCTTATCAATGATAAAGGTGAAGAAAGTGAAATAATAATTAATCCAGGAACAGGAGATGGATTAATAAAATATATAGTTTTATTAACAGTATCTGTTCTAGGAATAGTACTTTCATTAAGAAAGAAAATAATAAAAAAAGTAAAAGTAGGAAGCTTATTATTAATACTTGCAGTAATAATGTCACCATTTGTAATATTTGCAAGTGAAAAATATGCACTAGATATAAATATAAAAGCAGTTACACTTAAGAGTGAAATGTTACCATATGAAGTAAGTTTTGATACAGATGGTGGAACTTATATAGGACCAAAAACTATTAAATATGGTGATCCTATTGGAGAATTACCAACTGCAGAAAAAAGAGGTTATACATTCAATGGATGGAAAGATGGTCAAGGAAATAGTATAACAAGTGAAACTAAAGTAACTGGACCATTAGAATTAATTGCTGATTATACAGTTGTAGAGTATGATTTACATTATAATTTAGATAAAGGAACAGTAACACCTGCTAATCCTACTAAATATACAGTAGAAGATGATATAACATTAACTAATCCAACAAGAAAAGGATATACATTTGCAGGATGGACAGAAGGAAGTAGTGAAAATTTACAAACAAGTGTAAGAATCTATAATGAAATAGATGAAAAAACATTTACTGCACATTGGTCTGCAAGAGAAGATACACCATATAGAGTAATACACCAATATAGAGAATTAAATGGAAGTTTTAGAACAGTAACACAAAACTTAACTGGAGCAACTGATACAACAGTAACACCAGGAATATTATCAGAGACTGGATTTATAGATCCAGAATTAAAACAATTAAAAATAGAAGCAAAAGATGGAGATGAAGTATCAACATTAACATATACATATGAGAGAATACCATGTAATTTAACAATAACTAATAGTGAATATGTAGAAACAGAAACACCTTCAAATACATATCCATATGGAACAGAAATAACATTAACAGCTAAAGAAAGAGAAGGGTATGAATTTAATAAATGGACAAATAATGTAACTACTAATTCAATAACATTTACAATAACAGAAAATGTAGAAATTGGACCAGAATACATAAAGAATAAATATAAAGTAACATTTAATCCAAATGGAGGACTTGTAAATCCTGAATATAAAAATGTAACAATGGGAAGTTCAGTAGGATCACTTCCTACACCAGAAAAAGCAGATAATGTATTTGCAGGATGGTATACAGATCCAGTAGATGGAAATGAAGTATCAAGTTCATATGTTCCAACAGAAGATGAAACAATATATGCTCATTGGGAATATAGTCCAACCACATTTACTCATGTAGGTGCTTGTACATTTAATGGACAAAATGGAGTTATAACAGGAAACAATTGTCGTTATGCTGGACAAAAATTTATTAATACAGGGGTACAACTTTATAGAACTGAGAACCATAGTAAGGACTATGAAATAGGATTTACAATTAATCATTACTCAGGTTCAGAACAAGATAGTAATATTTATCAACAAACACTAATGAATACAAAATTAGAGGGTTCTGGTTACCCAGGAGTTGTATTAAGAAGAAGTAATCGTGATAGAACTAATTACTATGAATTGGGTTCTAGAAAGACATCTAGTGGTAATGCTGAAAAGCAAATTCCAAGTGCAGATGTTACATCTGTAAGAATATTTAGAATTTACAATGAAACTACTGAGAAACAAGAAATTTACTATAGTTTAAATAATCAAGAAAAAATATTTTTAAATGATTTATCACAATTTAATCCTACATTTAATACTACAGTATGGTTTGGAGCAGCTCCTGCTGATGTTAATGGTAATTCAGCAAGAAGATTCTTAACTGGAACATTATCTAATATGTATGTTAAATTAGGAAAATATAATGGAGAAACTGTTGTATCAGATAAATATGTGATAACATTTGATCCAAATGGAGGAGAAGTAACACCATCAAAGAAAGAAGTAGTAGATGGTAATCAAATTGGAACACTTCCAACACCAACTGCTCCAGAAGGTCAAGATTTTGATGGATGGTATACTTCATCAACAGGTGGAACAAAAGTAACAACAAGTTATTATCCATCTGATGATATAACATTATATGCTCGATATAAAACTTCAATGTAAGATGTTGACAAAACTATAATACAGGAGACTTTTAAGTCTCTTTTCTTGTTGATTAAATATATAAATTTGTTTATAATGATTATAGGTGATAATATGAAGAAATATGTTGGGATAGCTATAGGTATAGTATTAATTATAGTTTTGTTTTTAATTTTTATTAATACTACTAAAGTTACTACTTGTAAAATAAGTAATAAACAATCTAATTATGATATTACAAGTACTTATTCTATTAAATCTAGAGGAGATGTAGTTAAGAGTGTAGAAGTTAATCAAACTATTACATCTAAAGAAAAAGATATATTAAAGAGTTTTGAAGAACAATATAAAAATCAATATAGTTTAAATAAAAAATTATATGGTGGATATAATTATGAAGTTAAAATAAATAATAATAAATTAGTTACTAAAGTTACTATAGATTATGATGATTTTAAATTGGATAAATTTGTAAAAGATAATAAAGCAATGAAAAAATATATTAATAAAGATAATGAATTCACATTGGAAGGAGCTAAAAAACTATATAAGTCTACTGGTGCTAAATGTGAATAATAATTAACAACAAGTGAGGTAATAATATGAATTTAGATGTATTAAATGATAAACAAAAAGAAGCGGTTTTGAAGTGTGATGGACCGCTTCTTGTTCTTGCTGGGGCAGGTAGTGGTAAAACTAGAGTTTTAACTACTAAGATAGCTTATTTAATAAAAGAAAAAGGTATTAATCCTTATAATATACTTGCAATTACTTTTACTAATAAAGCAGCAAAAGAAATGAAAGATAGAACTATTAGTTTAATTGGGGATAATCTAAGAGATTTACAAATATCTACTTTCCATAGCTTTGGTCTTAGAATTGTAAGAGATAACTGTGATAGATTAGGATACGATAGAAACTTTGTAATTATGGATAGTGATGATTCACTTACTGTTGTTAAAAAGATACTTAAAGATATGGATAAGGATCCTAAAATATATAATCCTAAAGCTATTAGAAATAAGATTAGTAGTTGTAAGAATGAGTTTATCTCACCTGATGATTATGAGAAGTATACTGCAAGTGATTATGAAAAAATAGTTTGTGATGTATATAGAAAATATGAACAAAAACTACTTAAAAATAACTCAGTAGATTTTGATGATTTACTAATTCTTCCAATTAAACTATTTAAGAAATATCCAAGTGTACTTGAAAGTTATCAAGAAAGATTTAAATATATTTTAATAGATGAGTATCAAGATACTAATGAAGCACAATACATACTTACTAAAATGATAAGTGCAAAATATAGAAATATATGTGTTGTTGGAGATATTGATCAAGCTATTTATGGTTGGAGAGGAGCTAACTATAAAAATATTCTAAACTTTGAAAAAGATTATAAAGAATGTGAAACAGTACTTCTTGAAGAAAACTATAGATCTACTAAAAATATTTTGGATGCAGCTAATGATGTAATTAAGAATAATAAAAATAGAAAAGATAAAGTACTTTGGTCTAAAAAAGGTGAAGGAGATAAGATAGAATACTTTAGAGCTTTTAATGAAAGAGATGAAGCACAATACGCCATTAGAAAGATAAAAGAATTACAGAATAAAGGTGTATCATATCAAGAAATGGCTATTCTATATCGTACTAATGCCCAATCACGTATTTTAGAAGAAGAACTATTAAAAGAAAACTTACCATATAGAGTAGTAGGAAGTTTTTACTTCTATTCAAGAAAAGAAATTAAAGACTTAATCGCATATTTGAGACTTATTCATAACTCTAGTGATAATGTTAGTCTTCTTAGAGTAATTAATACTCCTAAAAGAGGTATTGGACTTAAGACTATAGAAAACTTAACTAGAAAAGCAGATGAAGCTGGAATAAGTATATATGATGCAATAGATAGTGGTAAAGAATTAGAATTTAAGAAAGTAATAGAAGATTTAAAGAAAGTATCAGAAAATTTAACTTTAACAGAATTAATTGATAAAGTACTTGATGCAAGTGGTATGAAAAGTGAACTAGAAAGTGAAAAGTCACTAGAATCTGAAGTTAGACTTGAAAACTTAGAAGAGTTTAAATCTATTACTAAGTCTTTTGAAGAAAGAGAAGGTTTAATATCTCTAGAAGACTTCTTATTTGAAATTAGTTTAATTAGTGATGTAGAAGAATATAAAGATGATTCTAATAAGATTAGTTTAATGACAATTCACTCTGTTAAAGGACTTGAATTTGATTATGTTTTTGTAGTAGGTATGGAAGAAGGAATATTCCCACATATTAACTCACTTATGGAAAATAGTGAACTAGAAGAAGAAAGAAGACTTTGTTATGTTGCAATTACTAGAGCACGTAAACAATTACATAGTAAATGCTAGAAAGAGAACTTTATTTGGTAAAGATCAAATTAATCCACCTAGTAGATTTATATCTGAAATAAGAAGTGAACTTCTTAATAGTAATAAAGAATTAGAAGAGAAAAAGACAGAAAAGATTAATAAAGGTGAAATGTTTAGAGAAGAAGAAGTTGATTATAAAGTTGGAGACTTTGTTTATCATGAGACATTTGGAGCTGGTAAAGTAGTAGAAGTTACTAATACGCTAGTAAGTGTTGCATTTAAGATGCCTTTTGGTATTAGAAAACTAATGAAGAATCACAAGAAATTATCTAAAATTGAACAATAAATATATTAATTTTAAATAAAATATAGTATAATGTAGGCAAGAGAGGTGAAAATGTGAAAAAGGGATATTCAAAGATGTTTTTATGGCTATTTATTGGTCTATTAATTACATTTTGTTTAGGATTTGGATTATCATTCTATGAAAAGGCTTTAGTAAAAGTATTAGGAGGATATAAATTCTTAATAATAGTTCTAATTGAAGTTGGAATTGCAATATTCTTTGCAGCTAGACTTCAGAAGATGAGTAAAGCAACAGCTATTGTTTGTTATACTTTATATTCAATATTAACAGGTATAACATTTGGAGTAATATTTGTTATTTATAAATTATCAAGTATTTTATCAGTATTCTTAGCTACTTCAATTGTATTCTTAATCTTTGCAATTATAGGTGCTAAAGTTAAGAAAGATATGTCTAAACTAGGTATGTGGTTAATGATGGCTTTGATAGGAACTATAGTAGTATCAATAATTAATATCTTTATTGGTTCAAGTGTACTATATACAGTTATTTCTATTATTGCTATATTAATCTTCTTAGGATACATAATATACGATATGCAAAAAGCTGAAGCATTAATGGAAGAAGTAGGAGAAGAAAAAGGTGCTATATTTGGTGCTTTCCAATTATACTTAGATTTCATTAATATCTTTATTAGATTACTAGAGTTATTTGGTGATTTAAAAGATAATTAAAACTTCGAAAGAAGTTTTTTTTTTATGGTATAATATATTTGGTGATGATTAGTATGAAAAATAATGAATATGAAAGAATATGTGAATTACTTAAGTCAATTGGTAGATTAGATTTGATGTCACAATTAATGCAAAAAAGATCATATGATGAAGTTTATAGAATAGTAACAATGCCAGAATGGAAAGAAGAAAAATTTCAGGGATTATTAACATCAACTATATGGCAAAGTAATTTTAATGATATAAAGAATATACTTCAGATGCCAGAATGGGAAAATGAGAAATTCCAAGGACTATTAACATCAACTATATGGCAAAGTAATTTTAATGATGTAAAGAGTATACTTCAGATGCCAGAATGGGAAAATGAGAAATTCCAAGAACTATTAACATCAAATATATGGAAAAGAAATTTTAATGATGTAAAGAGTATACTTCAGATGCCAGAATGGAAAGAAGAAAAATTCCAAGGATTATTAACATCAACCATATGGAACAGTAATTTTAATGATGTAAAGAGTATACTTCAGATGCCAGAATGGGAAAATGAGAAATTCCAAGGATTATTAACATCAAATATATGGCAAAGTAATTTTAATGATGTAAAGAGTATACTTCAGATGCCAGAATGGGAAGATGAGAAATTCCAAGTATTATTAACGCCAACCATATGGAACAGTAATTTTAATGATGTAAAGAAAAAATTACATTTACCATACTGGGAAGAAAATAAATATTTGCAACTTTTAAAACCTTCTATATTTGCAGTGACAACTAAGAATATTGAAAAAGGAATTGAAATATTAAAAGAATATGGTATTGATCAATATGTAACTATTAATTGTTTAAGAAAAAATCCTAAATTTTTGAAAAATTTGATTGAATATTTAATTAATAATAATATTGATTTGGTTACTTTGAATACAAGAACAAATGAATATGGATTAAATCCAATATTAAGTTGCGAAAAAGGTCAATTAAAGAAAAAATATAATATTGATGTAGAAAAAATAGAAAAGGGTGGAAAGGCAAAATGTTAGATATTGATATAAGTAAATTTGAAAATAGTGTCATTAAAAATTTGGATAAAAAAAACATTACAAAAATAGTAGAGTTTTTAGCACAACATCATTGTGATTATATAGAAGAATTATTTGAAGATTATCTAGATATATTTACATTTGATTATAATGATTTTGTAAATAGGTTTAATGTATTAAATAAAAAATATAATAATAACTTAATAGAAGAAATAAGAGAAGATATGAATATATTAGAAGAGTTTTATTATTAAAAATTAATATAAATAATTTAAAGGCTAAGCAATTTAGTCTTTTTTTATGGTATAATATATTTGGTGATATATTATGAATATTAAAGAAAGAGTAGATGAATTAACTAGAATACTAAATGATGCAAATTATAACTATTATGTTAAAGATGATCCTACTATTACTGACCAAGAGTATGATAAATATTTAAGAGAGTTAGAAGAATTAGAACAAAAATATCCAGAATATAGTTATCCCGAATCTCCTACTAAAAGAGTTGGTGGAGAAGTAATTGATTCTTTTAATAAAGTAAGTCATGTAATACCTATGATGAGTTTAAGTGATGTATTTAGTGAGGATGAAGTAGTAAGGTTTGATGAAAAAATAAGAAAAGAAGGTTTTACTCCTAAATATGTATGTGAACTTAAAATAGATGGTTTATCAGTTTCTCTTTTATATGAGAAAGGTAAACTTGTAAGAGCAGCTACTCGTGGGGACGGAGTAGTTGGTGAAGATATAACTCATAATGTTAAAACTATTAAATCAGTACCACTTACTTTAAATAAAGAAATAGATATAGAGGTACGTGGAGAAATATATATGAGTAAAAAGTCTTTAGAAAAAGTTAATTTAGAAAGGCTTAAAAATGGGGAAAAACCTCTTCAGAATGCTAGAAATGGGGCAGCTGGATCAATAAGACAATTAGATAGTAAAATAGCTGCTAAAAGAGGATTAGACGTATGGATATATCATTTACCTAATCCACTAGATTATGATATACATACTCATTATGAAGCTTTAGAATTTATGAAAGATTTAGGCTTTAGAGTTAATCCTAATAATAGACTTGTTAATAATATTAATGAAGTAATTAGTTTTATAGATGAGATGGGTGAAAAAAGAGAAAGCCTAGAGTATGATATAGATGGTGTAGTTATTAAAGTTAATAATATAGATATGCAAACTGAACTAGGGTTTACTGCTAAATATCCTAAATGGGCTACTGCTTATAAGTTTCCTGCAGAAGAAGTATTAACTAAATTAAAAGATATAATATTTACAGTAGGAAGAACTGGTCAAATAACACCTAATGCTGTACTTGATCCAGTTATAGTTATGGGTTCAACTATCTCTAGAGCTACTCTTCATAATGAAAATTATGTTAAAGAAAAAGATTTAAAAATAGGAGATATAGTTTCTATTAGAAAAGCAGGAGATGTTATTCCAGAAGTAGTAGAAGCTAAAAAAGAAAGAAGAACAGGTAAAGAAAAAGACTTTGAAATGATTACTAATTGTCCTATTTGTGGAAGTTCGTTACAAAAGAAGGATGGACAAGTGGACTATTATTGTCTAAATATGTCTTGTCCTACTAGAAAGATAGAGTCTTTAATCCACTATGCAAGTAGAGATGCTATGAATATAGATGGATTAGGTGAAAAGATAATGGAAGACTTCTTTAACTTTGGATTTATTACATCTATTCCAGATATATATTTATTACAAAGTCATAGAGAAGATTTACAAAGATTAGAAGGATATGGAGAAAAATCTATTACTAATTTAATTGAATCTATAGAAAATAGTAAAAAGAATTCTTTAGAAAAACTTATATTTGGTTTAGGTATTCCTCATGTAGGAAGTAAAACTGCTAAGATTTTAGCTTCACAATTTCACACAATGGATAACATTATTAACACTAAGTATGAAGACTTAAATAATATTAATGATATTGGAGATATAATTGCGAAAAGTATAGTAGAGTTCTTCAAAGATGAGAAAAACATAGGCGTTATAAATAAACTTAAAGACTTTGGTGTTAATATGGATTATCTTGGACAAAAAGTAATTCATGATGAAAACTTTAGTGGTAAAACATTTGTAATTACTGGTACAATGGATAATTATAAAAGAGAAGAATTAAAAGAAATAGTAGAAAATAAAGGTGGAAAAACAAGTGGTTCAGTATCTAAAAAAACTGATGTTGTACTTGTTGGAAAAGACCCAGGAAGTAAGTATGATAAAGCAGTTGAATTAGGTATTACTATTTGGGATGAAGAAGAATTAATTAAACATTTAAATTAAAATAAAAAAATACTAGGAAATAGTATTTTTTTGTTGAATTATTTTTTAAAACATTTATAATAGAAAGAGTATTTAACTTAAGGAGGTACCTTATGAGTAATGATAAAATAACAGTATTTTTATCTAATGAAATTATTTTGTTTCCAAACTCTGAAGTAAGATTTGAAACTGATAGTTATGAAACAAAAGAATTCTTTTCATTACTTGAAGAAGTAGGTACCAACGAACTTTTAATTGTAAACCCTTATAATATTAATAATCCACAACCTGATATAACTGAATTACCTCGTATCGCAACACTTGCTGAACTACGTATGAAAATAGATGTTCCTAATGGTAAGACTAGAGTAACTTTATTTGGAGTTAAAAGAGTAGATGTTACTGAGTATTTTAATGATGGATCATATTATTATGCTAGATTTAAAGACATTATTTTAAATGATGATATAGAGGATGTAGATACTTATAGAAATCTACTTATAAAGTCTCTTGAAAGATATATTAATAAAATACCATATGTATCTAATTCTATAATGGGTCAACTTCATTTAATAAATGGTATTAATGACTTAACTGATATAGTAGCTGCTTTTCTTCCTTTTCCTGTAGAAAAGAAGAAAAAGTATATGTTAGAACTTGATCCAATTAATCGTATTAAGATGATTATAGGGGATATGAATGAAGAGATTAAGTTCATTGAACTAGAAGAAAAAATAGATGATAAAGTTAATAGAGAACTTGAGAAAAGTCAAAAAGAATATTATTTAAGAGAAAAATTAAATATTATTCAACAAGAACTTGGTGATAGTAATAATAAAGAAGATGAGATAGCTAAGATTAATAAAAAAGTGTCATCTCTTAATTGTAGTTTAGAAGTTAAAAAACGTATAAAAAGAGAAATAAAGAGATATCAAACTACATCTTCATCTTCACCTGAAGCAGGTATTATTCGTGACTATATTGACTGGATGATTAATCTTCCATGGCATAAATTTACTAAAGATGAAAGTGATTTAAAGAAAGTAGATGCAAGTCTTAATTCTACTCATTTTGGTCTTGAAAAAGTTAAAACTAGAATAGTAGAGTATCTTGCTGTAAAACAAAAAACTAATAATCTAAGAAGTCCAATTATTTGTTTAGTTGGTCCTCCTGGAGTAGGTAAAACTTCTCTTGCTTTATCTATTGCGAAAGCCCTAAATCGTAAATCAACAAAGATTAGTGTTGGTGGTATTAATGATGAAGCAGAAATAGTTGGACACAGAAGAACTTATGTAGGAGCTCTTCCTGGTAGAATTATTCAAGGAATGAGAAGAGCTGGAAGTTCTAACCCAGTATTTATTATTGATGAAATAGATAAGTTAAGAAAAGATATTAAGGGGGATCCTGCAAGTAGCTTACTTGAAGTGCTTGATCCAGAACAAAATAGTAGTTTTTCTGATCATTATATAGAAGAAAGTTTTGATTTAAGTAAAGTTATGTTTGTTTTAACAGCTAACTATATTGAACAAATACCATATGAATTACAAGATAGATTAGAAATAATTGAACTACCTAGTTATACAGAACTTGAAAAATTATCTATCGCAAGAGATTATCTTGTACCTCGTGAACTTGAGATGCATGGCTTAACTGAAATAGAAGTACAGTTTACTGATGAAGCTCTATTATATATAATTAATAACTATACTAAAGAAGCAGGTGTACGTGAATTACAAAGATTAATAGAGTCAGTTCTTAGAAAAATAGTTACTAAGTTACTTACTAATACAACTGTTGCTTCTTATTCTATTGATAAAGAATTGGTTACTGAGTTATTAGGTAATAGTAAATATGAGTGGGGACACATAGATAAAGAAACTAAAGCAGGTGTTGTTAATGGTATGGCTTATACTCCAGTAGGAGGAGATATATTACCAATAGAAGTTACTAATTATGAAGGTGAAGGTAAACTTTTACTTACAGGTTCCCTTGGTAATGTAATGCAAGAGTCTGCTCAAATAGCTCTAAGTTATGTTAAAACTAATTCTAAGAAATTTGGTATATCAGAAAAAGAATTTAAAGAAAAAGATATTCATATCCATGTACCAGATGGAGCAATAAAGAAAGATGGTCCAAGCGCAGGTATTGCTTTAGTAAGTGCCTTAATTAGTTTATTCTTAAATAAACCAGTTTCAAGTACTATCTCTATGACAGGAGAAATTACATTAAGTGGCAAAGTTCTTCCAATAGGTGGACTACGCGAAAAAATAATAGGTGCTAAACGAGCTGGTATTAAAACTATTTTTGTACCTAAAAAAAATAAAAATGATATAGATGAATTAGATAAAGAAGTAAAAGGAAATGTAAAATTTGTCTATGTTAGTGATTATTATGATATATTTGATCACTTGTTTAGGAGTTAGATATTATGGATTTTAATGATTTATTTTACTTAATATTTTTAAAATACAATATTTTAAATAATAATTATGAACAAGTTTTAAATGTAGCTTTAAAAGAAGACAATGCTGAAAACTTATTAAATAGTATATCATTGTTGTTAGAAAGAGAACCTAATTTTGTTTATTTTGACAAAAAGATATTTGATTATTTATACAGTCTAAATAATGAAGTTAGATTTGAATGTAAGGATGAGAAAATTTTTGAAAAATCTGCTGAAATAGTAAGAAAACTTAATAGATTGAAGAGTGAAGATTCTCTACAAAAAAGAAGAAATTATATGATGGATGAGTGGTATCTTCGTATGGGAGAATTAGAAGATTTCGAAGAAGAAGAAATATATGATATAAGAAGTGAAGATATAAAAGCATTATATATTCATGATTTTAAATTTATGTGTGAACTTGTCACACCAGATGGTATATGTATGTCAGATGATATTTTTAATTATTTATCATCCCTTTCATATTTTGCTAATCGATATCACGATGTATTTGATGATGAAATAACTGAAAATTTATTATTAATTCTTTCAGTTATAGAAAAGTCAATTAATGTATTTTACAAACAAAAAGAAATCGATTCTTATGAATATGCGACATCTAAAACAGTTATAAAAAGTATTCAGAATAGTTTTAGAGACTATTATAAGAGACATAAAGACAAGAAAAAAGAGTATAAAAAATTAGTATATACAATAGAAAATTAGTATTTAGTACTAATTTTTTTTATTAATCATAAAATCTATAGAGGAGGATAATTATGAAAAAAACAGTTTCTTTTACAAAAGATTTAGAATTTCCTATGCAAATAGGAGAAATTACTCAAATTACTTTGGAAGATGATTTGAAATTTATTAATGAAAATAATATAGAAGGTAAATTCTTAATTGCTGGTAAATATAAAATGACAGAAGCAAGTCGTCTTGAAGAAGATTTTTCATTTAATTTGCCAGTAGAAATAAGTATTAGTGAAAACTGTGATTTAGATACATGTAAAATATCTATAGCTGATTTTAATTATGAAGTAGTTGATGAAAATATTTTAAGATCACATATAGATGTATTAATAGAAGGAGTAGAAATAATAGAAGATGAAGAAATAGAAAGAGAATGTGATGATGATGATAATAAAGAAAAAGAAATACCAGTAAAAGAAGATGTAGTTGAACCTAATTTTGAAATAAAGAAAGAAAAAATAGATTACATAGACGAAAAAGTAGAAGAAGAAACTAAAAGAGATATAGATAATAATACTAATTCTTTATTTTCTAATTTAAATGATGATGAAGATAGTTTTTCAACATATTCAATTTATATTATGAGAGAAGGAGATACACTGGAAAAAGTAATGGAAAAATATAGTGTTACTAAAGAAAAATTGGAAGAATATAATGATATATCAACTATTACTTTAAATTCTAAAATAGTAATACCTAGTGTAAAAGATGAATAGTGTTATAGAGGTATTAGAAAAATATAATTTAAAAGTAAATAAATTTTCATATAAGAACACTTGTATTATTTTAGATACTGATGAAGGTAAATATGTTTTAAAAAAGAAAAAGAAAAATGACAAAAAGGAGATTTATGATTATCTTTTATCTCGTAATTTTTCTTTCTTTTTATATCCGGAAAGTATTAATAATGAATTTGAAATATATTCCTATCTTGATGAAGTTAATACTGTTAAAGAAGAAAAAGCTAAACATTTAATTGATGTTATGGCAGAAATGCATGTAAGAACAACTACATATAAAGAGTATAGTCTAGATGAGATAAAAGAAATATATGAAGATAAAAAAAATAAGATTAATGATTTAAAATTATTTTATGAGAAATTAGAACAAAAATTCTCTGAACCTATTTATCCAGCTCCTTATGAACTTTTACTTCTTACTAATGTATCTAAAATATATAATTCTTTAGAGTATGGAGATATTCTTTTAGAAGAATGGTATAAAAGTATAATTAATAATAAAAAAAGAAGAATATGTTTAATACATAATCATCTGTCACTTGATCATTTTTTAGATAGAAAAGATGCTAAAATTATTAATTTTGATTACTCTAAATATGATAGTCCTATATATGATTTTGTTAACTTTTATAAAAAACACTATTATGAACTTGATATGATATCTTTATTTAATTCTTATCAGTATAAATATACATATACTTATGAAGAGTTGTTACTTTTATTTATTACTATAATAGTACCAGATAAACTAGAATTAAAAAAAGATGTTAGCTATAATACGTATTTAATAAATCAATTAATTGAATATATTGATATAACACGTGATTTCATATTAAAAGAGCAAAAGAAATATCAAAAAGAAGATGAAGAAAAACTCAATAAGAAGTAATATTGCATTTATTCTAGTAGTTATAAATACTAGTATTACTACTTGATAAAAAATAATTATTCCTAGACAGAAGATACTTCCTAAATATAGTAGAGAGTTTCTTCTTTTTTGTTTGCACATATTACATCTACAGTAAAATGGATGTTTATTTTTTTTAAACATTATAATCACCTATAGTAATTTATGTAAAAAAAATAGGAAGTGTGCTATAATGTCTATAGGATAGGTGATATTATGAATAAGAAAGGGTTTACTTTAGTTGAACTTTTAGTAACAATAGTAATAATAGGTTTAATTAGTTATTTATCTTTTCCTTCACTTATAAGAGTAATAACTGATACGAATGCTAAAAGAGAGTTTGAATATTATGGTAATTCTATGGTAGATGCAGCTAAAGTTTATTTAAAGAAAGAAGCTACTGATTTACATGAAGGAAATAAGTTTGGTAGTAATGGTCATAATGTTAGCCTTAATGTTTTAATTACTGATGAGTACATAAATGCACCTAGTTTTTCTAAGAAGAGTATGTCTTGTGAGATGGATGATAATAAAGCTTTTGTTAATATCAAATACGATAGTTCTAATAAATCATATAAACTTTCATATAATTTAGAATGTAAAGATACATCGGCAGGAAAAAAATTTACTAAATTATATACAAGTGATGAATTTGTTACAGATGATCTATAATTAGATCATTTTTTTTGTATAAAAATCTAATATATACCTCTATATAAATAATAGGAGGAATTTGACAATGAAATATGATAGTGATAGTATATATAACTGTCCCCTAGTGAGGTGTATAATTAAATGATATTTTATGATAAAAAAGAAACAATAAGAATGTGCAAAAGGGATCCTAAAATAATATTTGAACTTATTAATGAGAAATATACTGATGTAGTAGGAGAAATATTAAATTCAAGAAAAGACATTATTAATTTATGTGATGATAATGGTAATAGTGTTATGATGAATTTATTAGTAAAAAAAGAATATGATCTAATATTAAAATGTGTTAAATATAGAAATTGGGACATTAATTATCGTAATAAAGATGGTAATACATTTACACATTTATTAATAACTCATGATTATTTAAAAGTTGTTAAAATATTAGATGAAATAAAAAAGAATAAAAAATTTATACCTAATATAAAGAATAAAAATAGAGAAACTATCTTAGATATGGCTATAAAAAGTGAAAAGTTATGTAGTGTAAATAAGATACTTGAAGATAAGAGATTTAATGATATAGATATAGTATCATTTAAATTCTTATTTGATAAATATGTTAATAATAGTTACTATGGTAAATATTCTAAACTTAATAATTTAGAACTTGTTATTAATAATTTAGAAAAGAAAGATAGTTTAAAACCAAGAATGAAAAAAGTACTAAAATTTATAAAGAGTAATATAGATATAATAAAAAGTGATTTGTTAAAAAATAATTCTAATAATTTAGATGAATTTTTAGAAACATTAGTATAAAATTAGTTGCAATTTTATCAATATGTGATATTATATTTATGGAGGAGTGAGGATAGTGAAGAAATGTTTAGTTGTTATTTCTGTAATGTGTTTAGCTTTATTAGCTGGATGTGGTGGTAGTAAAGTTTTAACTTGTAAAATTAGTAAGACTCAAATGGGTATTAAAATTTCACAAGTTGCTACAGTTAAATTTGATGGTGACAAAGTAGATACAATGTCTCAAAAAATTAATATCGTATTACCAGATACATATAAGTCTTTAATTAACACATTTGTAAGTACATACCAAAAACAATATGAAAAACAATTCGATGGTTCTTCAGTTAAAGCTTCTAAAGTTGGAGATTCTGAAGTTGAAGTAAGTATCGATACTAATTTCAAGAAGTTAACTGATGCACAAAAGAAGAGTTCTGGTATGACTGGTGCTGAAGACTATGAAACAAATAGAAAACAATTAGAAAAAGCAGGATATACTTGTGAATAAAAAGTCTTAGGACTTTTTATTTTTTTGTGGAAAAAAATAAGTTTTAATGTTAAAATAACTAGTGTATTACGGGGAAGTGATAAAATGAATTTACCAAATTATAAAGAAGCAATGAAGAGAAATAAGAAGTATGATACTGTAACTTATAGTATTGATAAAGAACTTTTGAACAAGTATAGTGGAAAAAAATATTTTCTTAAAACTTATGGATGTCAAATGAATGAACATGATAGTGAAAATATAAAAGCTATGCTTGAAGAGTTAGGATTTATTGAGACAGATGATTATGAAAAAAGTGATTTAGTACTTTTAAATACATGCTCTATAAGAGAAAATGCTCATAATAAAGCATTTGGTATGTTAGGACGTCTTAAACATTTAAAAGAAAGTAATCCAGATTTAATAGTAGGTATATGTGGATGTATGGCTCAAGAAGAAGGGGTTGTTAAATCTATTTTAAATGACTATAAGTGGATTAATTTTGTAATGGGTACTCATAACATATATCGTCTTCCTTATATATTAGATCAAGCAATAGAGACAAATAACCAAGAAATAGAAGTGTTCTCTAAAGAAGGAGATTTAGTAGAAAGTATACCTGTTAAAAGAGATAATGGATTTAAAGCTTGGGTAAATATTATTTATGGTTGTGATAAATTTTGTACTTATTGTATAGTTCCATACACTAGAGGTGGAGAAAGAAGTAGAAAAAAAGAAGATATTCTAAATGAGATTAAAACATTAAAAGAATTAGGATATAAAGAAGTAACTTTACTTGGACAAAATGTTAATGCCTATGGAAAAGATTTATATAGTGATTATGGATTAGGTGAACTTTTAGAAGAAGTAGCTAAAATGGGTATTCCTAGAATTACATTTATGACTAGTCATCCATGGGATTTTACAGATAAGATGATTGATGTTATAGCTAAATATCCAAATATAATGCCATATATTCATTTACCTCTTCAATCAGGAAGTAGTAAAATATTAAAACTAATGGGTAGACGTTATACTAAAGAAAGTTATTTAGAATTATTTGATAAAATGAAGAAAAAAATACCTAATGTAAGTATTTCAACAGATATAATAGTAGGATTCCCAGGAGAAACAGAAGAAGACTTTAATGAAACACTAGAAGTAGCTAATTATTGCAAATATGATAATGCATTTACATTTATTTATTCACCAAGAGAAAATACTCCAGCTGCTAAACTAAAAGATGATGTAAGTCTAGAAGAAAAAGAAAGAAGATTATATTTACTTAATGATACAGTTAATAAATATTTCTTAGAAAATAATAAAAAATTAGAAGGTAAAGCAGTAGATGTTTTAGTATGTGGTCTTTCAGAAAAGAAAAAAGATAACTATTATGGATATACATTTAATAATAAGTTAATTAACTTTACTGGTAATACTAAAATAGGAGATATTGTTAAGGTAAAAGTTACATCAGCTAAAACTTGGAGTTTAGATGGAGAAATTTGTGAATAACGATACTAAAAAAAGTCTAGATGAATTAATAGATTATATTAAAAGCAGTGAAGATTATAAAAAAGTAATAACTTTAAAAAAAGAAATAGATAAAGATACTAAGTTAAAAAAGTTAATTAGTGATGTTAAAGTATGTCAAAAGAAGTATGTTAGATCATCTTTTGATGAAAAAATAAAAAAAGAATTAGATAGTAAATTAGAAAAGTTAAATACTAATCATTTATTTGTTACATATTCATATTATTTAGATAAAGTAAATGATATGATTAAACTTGTAAAAGATGAATTAAATGAGTATTTCTATCAAATAACAAATATTTTGTAAAAATAATTAACTTGTCGCATAAACTAAATTGAGGAGGGATATGATGGCAAGTTATAGAGAAATTGTTACTAAGACTGTTATAAGTAAAGGAAAGAAAACTTTTACTGATAGTGGTCGTAAAAAGGTAGAATATACTCCATCAACTATTCTTGGGTGTTGGGTTATTAATCATAGATTTGAAGGCTCTAAAACAAGTGATAAAGTAGTTATTAATGGTAGTTATGATATTAATGTATGGTATTCATATGATGGTGATAGTAAAACAGCTGTTTTAAAAGAAACTATTCCATATAAAGAGACTGTTCATATAAGAAATAACAGTAATATTACTAATCAAGAAGTAATTGTTAGAAGTCTTAAGCAACCTAGTTGTGTAAAAGTAGATATAGATGGTAATGATATTACATATGTTATTGAAAAAGAATTAGGTATTGAATTAGTTGGTGATGAAAAAGTTAAGATAGTTGTAGATGAAAATGAAGATCCTTGGGATGAAATAATAGATGATAAAAATGATGAACAAATAGATAATGAAGTAAAAGAAAATTTTATTAAAGAAGATCAAATAGAAGAAAGCTTATAATTATTGGAGAAACTATTAAGTTTCTTTTTTTTGTAGTGTTAAACAAAAAAGGTTGACATCTAATAATTATTATAGTATACTATAAACGTTGATGAAAGGAAGGAAGATAATATGGCAGTAAAATTACGTTTAACAAGAATGGGATCTAAGAAAAAACCAACTTATAGAATAGTAGCAACTGATTCACATCGTCCAAGAAGTGGACAATATATTGAGTTAGTAGGAACTTATAATCCATTAACTGAACCAAAATGAAGAAGTAGCTATGAAATGGTTAAGAACTGGAGCTATTCCTACTGATACAGTACGTAACTTATTCAGTGAAGCTGGAATCATGAAAAAATTTGCTGAAGAAAAAAGCAAGAAAGAAGATAAATAATGAATTTAGTTGAGTTAACAGAATCAATTGTAAAATCAATTGTTTTAGATGAAGAAAGCGTCATGGTAAAAGAATTTGAAAGTGACGATGAAAAAACAGTTCATATTGAAGTATTAGTTGCTGAAGATGATTTAGGTAGAGTAATTGGTAAAAATGGAAGAACAGCTAATTCAATACGTGCTTTAGTACAAGCTAGTAGTAGTTTAAAAGATAATAAATACGTAAAAATTGATATTGATAAGTTTTAAACTAAAAAGAATGTATTTAAAAATACATTCTTTTATTTTATTCCAGTTAAATCAAATTTAGGTATAAAACTTTCTTCACAGGTTTTTCCTTCTTGAATAAAAGCATTTTTAATACCTAAATCACAGGCATAATTTATTAATTCATCATATTCTTTATCTGTTACAGTTTTATTAAGCTCTGGTATGTTTTTTACTGTATCTAGAGGAGTATATTGATTCATTATACTTATAAAAATATTATTGTTATAAATAAAGTTTAGATATTTAAGTATTTTTTTAGAATCTTCTATTTGACCAGGTAATAATAAGTGTCTTACTATTACTCCTTTTTTAATCATACCATTTTTATCAAATTCTATTGGTCCAGTTTGTCTAAACATTTCTTCAATAGCATTTATTGCAATATTAAAATAGTTAGGAGCTTTGGAATATTTCATTGCAAGTATATCATCAAAATATTTTAAATCAGGCAGATAAACATCTATTAAACCATCTAGTAGTTTTAAAGATTCTACTTTTTCATAACTTCCTGTATTATAAACAATTGGAATATTAAGTCCCATTTTTTTAGCTTTAATAATTGCTTTTCTAATTTGTGGTATATAATGTGTAGGTGTTACTAAATTAATATTATGAACTTTCATATTTTGTAGTTCAATCATCTTTTTAGCTAATTTTGTAATAGTAATATCTTCACCAAAATTAAATTTAGATATGTCATAGTTTTGACAATAAATACATTTTAAATTACATCCTGAAAAGAATATCGCACCAGAACCATTTTTACCTGAAATAGGGGGCTCTTCATAATAGTGAGGAGCAATTCTTGCAACCTTTATTTTACTTGATACACCACATAATCCTATCTCATTATTTGTTCTATCAACTTTACAATTTCTAGGACATAATGTACAACATTTCATAATGTTATTCATAAAACCACCAATAAGATTATAACATTTTCCTTGTAGAAAACAAGTGATTGTATTATACTATTAATAGATAAAATGGAGGAATTATGAAGACAAGAGTTATTAGTGCCATAGTTATTTTATTAATTTTTATACCAATTCTTTTACTTGGAGGTATATATTTTAATATAGGAGTTTGCCTACTTGCTGCAGGTGGGTTATATGAACTTATTAGGGTAGGATCAACAGAGAAAAAGTTTCCAATAATAATGCAGATAATTTCATATTTAGTACTTATTTATATGTGTACAAGAAATATCAATTCAGTTGATTTTAACTACAAATATAGTTATCAAATGATATCAGGTATAATTTTAATATATTTTTTACCATTAGTTTTTTATAATGATAATAATAAATATAATGTAAAATCTGCTATGTTTTTATTAGGTAGTGTAATATTACTTGGATATAGTTTTAATTTAATAATAATATACAGAAATTATGATATAACAAGATTAGTATATTTATTATTAATTTCAACTATGACTGATACATTTGCATATATTACAGGACTTCTTATAGGTAATCATAAATTAGTACCTAAAATTTCTCCTAAAAAGACAGTAGAAGGATTAGTAGGAGGGCTTTTAATTGGTACGATTGTATCAACTGCATATTATGTAACAGTTATTAGTCCTACATCATCTATAGTAATTGTTTCTTTAATTTCTCTAGGATTATGTATAGTAGGTCAAATTGGAGATTTAGTTTTTTCTATGATTAAGAGAAATTATGATGTTAAAGATTTTTCTAATTTAATACCTGGTCATGGTGGAATACTAGATAGATTTGATAGTATAATTTTTATCTCTTTAGCATTTATTTTAATAGCTAATGTTCTATAGGAGGAAATATGTCAATAGTAATCAATCTTTTATTATTTATATTTATATTAGGTGTTATAGTTGCTATACATGAGTTTGGACACTTTATATTTGCAAAAATGATGGGTGTATATGTATATGAATATGCAATTGGTATGGGACCTAAATTATTTAGTTTTAAACCTAAAAAGAGTGAAACAGTATATTCTATTAGAGCGGTACCTCTAGGAGGATTTTGTTCTTTAGCAGGAGAAGATACAGAGTTTGATGATGGTGAAAATGTACCAAAAGATAGAAGACTTCAATCTAAAAAACCATGGCAAAGATTCTTTATTATGTTTATGGGACCAGGTTTTAACTTTTTACTTACTATAGTAGTTATTTTTGTTGTCACATTATTTACTAATAGTTATACAACAACTCCTATTGTAAGAAAAATGAGTGCTGATGCACCAATCGCACAAGTTGGTATTGAAAATGGTGATAAAATAGTTAAGATTAATGATCATAATATTTATACATATGATGATATACAATTACGTCTAGCTCTAACAGATAAGAAAAAAAAGGTTAAGTTTGAAGTAGAAAAGAAAGATGGTAAAAAAGTTACTTATAGTGTTTTAGCTAAAAAAACAAAAGAAGGAAAAACTACTAGATATGTATATGGTATTAATACATTAGGAGAAAAAACTACAGGAGTAGGTAATGCTGTTAAATATACTTTTACAAAAACAGGATATTATTTTAGAGAAATGTTTACAACTTTAGGAGCTTTATTTACAGGAAAAGTATCAGTTAAAGATCTTAGTGGTCCAGTAGGTATTTATTCAATAGTAGGTAAATCAAGAGAACAAGGAGCTAGATATTTATTTTTCTTAATGGCTTTCTTAAGTCTTAATGTTGGATTCTTAAATTTACTTCCAATTCCAGCTTTTGATGGTGGACATATTCTATTTATTTTAATTGAATTAATAAGAAGAAAACCAGTTAATCCAAAAGTAGAAAATATTATTCATACAGTAGGTTTAGTATTATTACTTTTATTAATGGTATTTGTTACAATTAATGATATATTTAGGCTTTTTTAAATCTAATTTTTAATAAATTAGATTTTTTTTGAAATTTTCATAAATAATTAGTATTATATAGAAGAGAGGTGATTATATGTATATTGGCGTTTTAGTTGAATTATCAAATAAAAATATAGATAAAGTATTTACATATAGTGTACCCCACGAATTAGAGAAAAATATTAAACTTGGCATTAGAGTAGTCGTTCCATTTGGAAGACAAACTTTAGAAGGATTTGTTGTATCTTTTATAGATAAAGTAGATTATGAAACTAAAGATATTATAGATGTAGTAGATCAAGATGAAATACTTAATGAAGAATTATTAAAATTAGGTAAAATAATGCAGGAAAGAACATTATCTACTTTAATAAGTTGTTATCAAGTAATGTTACCTAAAGCATTAAAAGCAAAGAATGGAATAGTTATTAATAAAAAATATGATACTTTTTATAAACTAGGTATTATTCCAGAAAAACTTAATGATAAGCAAAGAAAAATAATTTCTATGTTTGATAAAAGTGAAGTTGTTTTAAAAAGTGATCTTGATAAAATATCAGTAAGTAGTGTTAAAACATTAGAAAAAAATGGTGGACTTGTTAAAGTTAAATTAGAACATTATAGACATTCAAGTTTAGAACAAAAAGAAGAAAAGAAGAAACTTACACCTGATCAAAATAAAGTATTAAATGAATTTTTAGAAAGTAGAGATGAAGTATTTTTACTTCATGGTGTTACTGGTAGTGGTAAAACTGAAGTATATATGGAAATGATAGATGATGTGTTGAAGAAAGGAAAAACTGCTATTGTACTTGTTCCTGAAATTAGTCTTACACCTCAAATTATTTCTCGTTTTAGTAAAAGATTTGGTGAAAAAATAGCTCTTTTACATAGTGCTTTATCAGATGGAGAAAGATATGATGAGTGGAGAAGAATAGCTCGTGGTGAAGTTGATATTGTAATAGGAGCTAGAAGTGCATTATTCGCGCCACTTAAAAATATAGGTTTAATAGTAATAGATGAGGAACATAGTAGTAGTTATAAACAAGATGATTCTAATCCTAGATATAGTGCGATAGAAATGGCTAAAGAAAGAATTAAATTAAATAATGGAGCTAAACTTGTTTTAGGAAGTGCAACACCTACACTTGATTCTTATGCAAGAAGTATTAAAGGTTTGTATCATCTTCTTGAACTTCCAAATAGAATTAATAAAAAAGAATTACCTGAGATAAAAATAATTGATATGAATGAAGAAATAAAAAGATGTAAAGGACATTTTTCAGATCAATTACTTACAAGTATAGAAGATAAAATATCTAAAGGTGAACAGGTAATACTACTTCTTAATAGAAGAGGATATGCAAGCTTTGTAACATGTAAAAACTGCGGATATACAGTTAAATGTCCTAACTGTGATATTACTCTTACTTATCATAAAACAAGTAATAATTTAAGATGCCATTACTGTGGATATGCAACTAAAATGGATTCAGTATGTCCAGAGTGTCATGAAAAAGCTTTATCCAGTTTAGGTGTTGGAACAGAAAAAATAGAAGAAGAATTAACTAAATTTATTCCAAATATTAGAATTCTTAGAATGGATTTTGATACAACTAGTAGAAAAGGTAGTCATGAAAAAATGATTAAGGATTTTGAAAATCATAAATATGATGTACTACTTGGAACACAGATAGTTGCTAAAGGATTAGATTTTGAAAATGTTACTTTAGTTGGAATAATAAATGCAGATACTTCTTTAAATATACCTAACTTTAGAAGTAGTGAAGAAACATTCTCGCTTCTTAGTCAAGTTTCAGGTAGGAGTGGCAGAAGTAAAAAAAGTGGAGAAGTAATACTTCAAACATATAATCCAAATCATTATGCAATTGAATGTGTTAAAAGACATGATTATAAAAGTTTCTTTAATACTGAAATGAATATTAGAAGAAAACTTAATTATCCACCATATTATTACATAACATATGTAAGAGTAAGTGGTAAGAACCAAGAAGTATGTTATAAAGAATCATTAAAAATAAAAAAGATCTTTGAAAAATATTTAGATAATACTATTATTTTAGGACCTACAAGTACTTTTAGACTTAGTAATACATATAGATATGGGTTAACACTAAAATATAAAAAACAAGATAATTTAATAGAAATATTAAATAAAATAATTGATGTATACAAGAGTAATAATCTTGTTACAATAGATATTAATTTTAATCCAATAGTATTTTAATAAGGAGGTAGTTATGAAAAAATATAATAGGATATTATTAAAAGTAAGTGGAGAAAGCCTAGCGGGGGACAAGAAAACAGGAATTGACTTTGATAGAGTTCTTGAAATTTGTGAAGAGATTAAAGAAGTAAAAGAAAAAACAAATGTAGAAATAGCAATTGTAGTTGGAGGTGGAAACTTCTGGAGAGGAAGATGCAACCAGAATATGGATAGATGTTCAGCTGATCATATAGGAATGCTTGCAACTGCAATGAATGCACTAGCTCTTGATGATGCATTTAGACAATTAGGAGTATCTTCTCGTGTTCAAACAAGTATCGAAATGAGACAAATTGCTGAAACATATATCAGAAAAAGAGCAGATCGTCATTTAGATAAAGATAGAATTGTAATATTTGGTTGTGGAACTGGTAATCCTTTTTTCTCAACAGATACAGCCGCAGCTTTAAGAGCAGCTGAAATAAATGCAGATGTGGTTATTAAAGCTACTAATGTTGATGGAATATATACAGCTGATCCTAAAAAAAATAAGAATGCAACTATGTTAGAAGATTTAACTTATTTAGATGTACTTAATAAAAAACTAAATGTTATGGATGCAACTGCAACAACACTTTGTATGGATAATAATATTCCTATTCTTGTTTATAATATGAATAAAAAGGGAAACTTATTAAAAGTAGTTAATGGAAATAAAATTGGTACTTTAGTACATTAAATGTAAAACCATCTCAAAGAAGATGGTTTTACTATTATTTACACTTTTTCTAAAATATTTACTTTTCTTTTTTTCTTTGATATACTAATAAATAGGATAGTGTAAGGTGGTGATTAAAGATGGATTTTAATATTTTTAATTATCGTTCTGTGCGCTCTTTTTTACATCAATTACTAACTGAAGATAAATTTAAAAAAATCTTACCACCTGATTATATAAAAAATAGATATTATTTAGATAATAAGTATGCATTTTATTTAGGGATAGATGCAATTATAAAATTTGATCAAATAATAGATGATAAAAGCTTAATTAAAGATTATGTTGAAGAATTAAATAGAGTATTTAGAAAATTTAATGATTATAACAAAATTATTAATGGTATTAACTTAGAGATAGCTAAAGTGGCTGGCATAAAATTAGCGCTTCCTAATACTTATACTTTTACATCAAGAAAAAGAATACTTTCTTATATATATAATAGATATATTGTTAATGGATACTTCTATTTTGGCTTTTCGTCTAATTATTTAAATGAAATTGAGTGCCTTGGAATACATTCAAAAACATTTTTTATAGATGATAAATTGAAGTATATTAATGATATATTTAAAGATAATAGTGGTAAATTATTGTTTTTAAATAATGAAACAACTATTACTGATGATAGTATTGCTGCTAGTTATTTTGCTTTTCTTGCTCCTTATTTTCTATCTGATATGGCAGTTAACCCATTATTTATAAAAAAAGATATAAATCGTGAATCTTTTTATACTCATGATATTATAAAAATAAAGGATAATTTAATAAAAGTTTGTGATAATGTAAGATTAAATAATGAAAATGAAAAAGAGGTTGTAAATACTTTCATAGATTGTTATACTTTATGTTGTAGGAAAGAAATAAAACCATGTATTGCGAAAATAAAAAGAGCAAGTATAGGAAAGAATAAATTAAAAGACATAGATTATATTATTAATAATACAGATCTAAAATTAACTTCTGCTGTAGGACTAATTTTGGATAGTAGGTACAATAGTTATAGAATTTCTAATTCCATCTCACCATATGATATTGAATTTATGGAATTACCTATGTATCAAGACTTACTATTAGGAAACACTAATTCTTCATCTATTTATAATACAATCAGTATTAATAGTGAAGATTTAAAAATAAGTACTAATCGTGTTAGAAAAAATATGACCTCTAATTCATATGGAGCAGTTTCAGTAGCTTTTGTTGGACTTTTATTTATATTTGTTGGTACTATACTAGCTATATTTATATCGTTTTTTGGAGGGTAATATGATTAGAGTTGTTTTTATGGGTACACCAGATTTTAGTGTACCTGTTTTAAAGGGAATTATTGATAGTAGTGATTATGAAGTTGTTGGTGTTGTTAGTCAACCTGATAAAAAGGTAGGAAGACATCAAATTTTAACACCTAGTCCAATTTCACAAGTAGCTATTGATAATAATATTAAATTACTTAGAATAGAAAAAATAAGAACTAATTTTCAAGAGGTGTTGGATTTAAATCCAGATATTATAATTACATGTGCTTATGGACAAATAATTCCTAAGGAAATACTTGATTATCCTAAATATGGATGCATTAATGTACATGCCTCACTTTTACCTAAATATAGAGGAGGAGCTCCAATTCATAAAGCTATAATTGATGGTGAAAAAGAAACAGGAATTACTATTATGTATATGGATGAAGGGATGGATACTGGTGATATAATCTCACAACAGAGTATTAATATTTTAGATGAAGATACAGTAGAATCTCTTCATGATAAATTAAGTATATTAGGTAAAAAATTATTATTAAAAACTTTACCCAATATTATCACAGGAAATATTAATAGAATTAAACAAGACCCTAGTAAAGTAACATTTGCTTATAATATAAAAAGAGAAGATGAACATGTAGATTTTAATAATACAAGTAGAAATATTTTTAATTTGATTAGAGGTCTAAATTCATTTCCTGGAGCCTTTGCTATATTAGATAACAAAATAATAAAATTATATGCAGGAAGAATTGGGGAAAAATCTAAAGGTAGACCAGGAGAAATCGTTAATATATGTCAAGATGGTATAGTTGTAAGTACTAATGATAATGATTATATTATTACAGAATTAAAAGAAGAAGGTAAGAAAAAGGTAAAAGCAAAAGACTATCTTAACGGAAAAAAAGAGAAAGATTTAATAGGAAAGGTTTTTGAATAGGTGATGATATGGGAATTATAAAAAACAAAAAAAATAATGGAGAAAAGAATAATATATCTCAAGATAATACAACAAAACAAATAGCTTTTTTTGGCTTTTATTTAGTATTTTTTATAGTAGTTGTTCTTTTATTAAAATCAGGACTAAAAAACAATAATAAAAATAATAGTAATATAACAGGTTATGGTTATGATTATCAATTAACTGAACTTGTTAAAGATAACTATCATTTTGTCTATAAGGAAAACGTAAATGAAAATTTAACTGTGTATGAGGGCGATTTATTAAATAATGATATGTTATTTAATAAGAGTGGTAATCCATCTTCTGAATACTATATTTCTTCTGATAAAACTTATGTAAAAGATAATAATTTTTTAACTTGGTCAGAAACAAATAATCCAATCATGTTTAAAGATTTTATAGTATCTACCAATATTCAAAAAATAATTAATAGATCTGAATATATATATAGAAATGAATATATGAAAGATGATTTACTATATTTTGGATATACTATTAGTAATAATCAATTAAGAAGAATATTTGAAACTGCTGAAATTGTAGAAGATGAAGGAACAAACAATATTGTTGTAGTTACTGATAAAAAAGGAAATATTAAATCTATAAATTTTGAACTTACTAATTATTTTAAACAAATAGATCCAAATATAACAAAATATACTGTTTTACTTAACTATTCTAAATACAATGAGATAAAAGAAATAACTAATCCAATAAATTAGTTTGTTTCTTTTTTATTATTAGTTTATAATATTTTTAGAGGTGTTATCATGAGTATTTATGATTTAACTAGAGAAGAACTTGAAAATTTTTTTGTCGAACATGGAGATAAAACTTTCAGAGCTAATCAAGTTTTTAAATGGATATATGAAAAGAGAATATTAAATTATGATGAAGTAACTGATATAAAGAAGGAAACAATAGAACTTTTAAAACAAGAATTACCTATAAAAAGAGTAAAACTTATTAAAGTAGAAAGAGATAAAGATGTTAATAAGTACTTATTTGAACTTGAAGATATGGAACATATAGAAGCAGTGCTTATGAAACATGATTATGGAAATAGCATTTGTGTTTCTAGTCAAGTTGGATGCAATATGGGGTGCAAATTTTGTGAAAGTGGAAGAAGAAAAAAAGTTAGAAATCTAAAAAGTGGTGAAATTGTTTCACAAGTATTAGAAGTAGAAAAGGATATAAAGACAAGAATTTCTCATGTTGTTATGATGGGTATAGGTGAACCATTTGATAATTATGAGGAGATAATTAAGTTTATTAAAACTATTAATGATCCTAAAGGTCTTGCAATAGGAAGTCGTCACATAACAGTATCTACATCAGGAATAATTCCTAAAATAAAAGAGTTTAGTAATTTAGATTTACAGGTGAATTTAGCTATTAGCTTACATGCTCCTAATGATAGTTTAAGAAGTAGTATAATGCCAATAAATAAAGCATATCCTTTAAAAGATTTAATGAAAGAAATAAAAAAATATTTAGAAAAGACTAATAGAAGAGTAACTTTTGAATATGTATTATTAAAAAATATAAATGATACAGATGAATGTGCAAAAGAATTAGCTAACTTAATTAAAGGAATAAATTGTTATGTTAATTTAATACCATATAATGAAACTGAAAATATAGAATATGAAAGAAGTAATATGTTTCAAATTATGAAATTTTATGATATACTAAAAAAAGAGAATATAAATGTGACAATAAGAAAAGAATTTGGGTCACAAATAAGTGCAGCTTGCGGACAGCTTAGAAGCAAGAAGGAGGTACAATGAAATCCTTTTATTTAACTGATGCTGGTAAGGTTAGAGATCATAACGAAGACAGCGTAATAATTGTAAAAAATGAAAATGATGAGTATTTAATGGCGATTGCTGATGGAATGGGTGGTCATTCTGCTGGAGAAGTAGCTAGTAGTATTGCTATTAGTTATTTAGGTAAACACTTTCAACAGTCTTTCTTAAGTTTATCTAAAGTAGATGCCGTTGAATGGATTAGAGATAGTGCTAATGAAATTAATTCCTTAATATTTCACCATGAAAAAGAACATCCTGAAAGTAAAGGTATGGGGACAACATTGGTGCTTGCGATTGTAACAGAAGCATACATTCTAGTTGGTAACATTGGAGATTCTTCTGGTTTTGTTGTTAAAGATAATAAATTACATAAAGTAACATATGATCATACTTTAGTAAATTTACTTGTTAGTGCAGGAGAGTTAACGAAAGAAGAAGCAAGCGTTCATCCTAAGAAAAATGTTTTAATGAAAGCTTTAGGTGCTAATGATCCAATTGAAGTTGATGTTTTTGATTGTGATATGGAAATTAGTGAATTACTGTTATGCAGTGATGGTTTAACTAATATGCTTGATAATGAACAAATAGAACGTGTTTTGATGAGTGATAATACTGTAGAAGAAAAAGTTGAAAAACTTATTATGAAAGCAAATAACAGAGGCGGTACTGATAATATTTCTATCGCATATTTAATACGTGAAGAAGGTGAATTTTAGTGATAACAAAGGTGATCGCTATGAAATTGTTCGTAGTATTGGTGAAGGTGGAATGGCGAATGTATATCTAGGCTATGATACTATTTTAGATAGAAATGTTGCTATTAAGGTTTTACGTGGAGATTTATCAAATGATGAAAAATTTGTAAGAAGATTTCAAAGAGAAGCTCTATCTGCATCATCACTTTCACATCCTAATATAGTTGAAATGTATGATGTTGGAGAAGACAATGGCATTTATTATATAGTCATGGAATATGTTGAGGGACAAACTTTAAAACAATTATTAAAAAGAAGAGGAAGCCTTACCTTAAGTGAAACAATAGATATAATGTTACAGCTTACTGATGGTATGGCTCATGCTCATGATAGTTATATTGTACATAGAGATTTAAAACCACAAAATATAATGATTCAAGATGATGGACAAATCAAAATTACAGATTTTGGTATTGCCATGGCACTTTCTACACAACTTACTCAAACTAATTCTGTAATGGGTTCAGTTCATTATTTACCACCTGAACAAGCAAATGGTAAAGGATCAACAATTAAAAGTGATATTTATTCAATGGGAATTATTTTCTATGAATTATTAACAGGTTCACTTCCATTTAAAGGTGAAAATGCTGTTGAAATAGCATTAAAACAAATGAAAGAACCTCTTCCTAGTTTAAGAGAAGATAATCCATCAATACCAGTAAGTGTTGAAAATGTAATATTAAAAGCAACTGCAAAAAATCCTAAAAATAGATATAGTGATTCAAGAGCTATGCATGATGATTTATTAACTGTTTTAGATGATAGTAGAATAAATGAAGAAAAGTATAAATATCAATATCCTGAAACAGAAGAAAATACTAAAGTAATGAAGAAAGTTGAACCAAAAAAAGAAAATACTGAAGAGAAAGAAGAACCAGTTGCTTCAAAAATAGAAGATGTAGAAGATATGAAAAGTAGAAGAATTATTGTAATTCTAACTATTATCTTTGTGGGAATTTTACTTATTTTAATAGTTTTAGCAATTGTAATTCCAAAAATTACTGAAGTAAAATCATTAAAAGTACCAGATGTTTCAAAAATGACAGTCAGTCAAGCAGAAAAAACATTGACTGATAAAGGATTTATCGTTAATGAAAAAATAGAAAAAGTGGCTTCTGATACTATTAAAAAGAACAGAGTAGTTAAAACAGAACCACCAGCAGATAGTATAAGAGTTAAAGGTACTAAAATCACTATTTATAAATCTACTGGGGTTAAAACATATACATTAAAGAATTATGTTGAGCAAAACTATAAAGATAGTATGAATGAATTACAATCATATGGATTAAAAGTTAATTTGGATAAAAAAGATCCTGATTCTGAAACATGTAAATACATAAATCAAGATGTTGTTATTGAACAATCACTAGCTGAAGGATCAAGTGTAAAAAGTGGAGATGAAATAACTTTAAAAATATTAAATCCTGTTGAATTCCCTGATTTTAGTGGTAAAACAAAAGATGAAATAACTACTTGGGCTAATAATAATTGTGTAAAAGTAAATGTTAGTTTCCAAGAAACAATGGATAAGAGTCAAATAGATAGAGTAATTAGTCAATCTAGACCTAAAGGATCAACTGTAAAAAGTGAAGATAGTTTATCAATTGTTGTAGGTAAAAAATCAGAGGTTATTGAGACAAGAACTTGTGTTTCAACAACTGATCCAACAAAAACTAAAGCAGTAGAAGTTGGAACTGCATGTCCTGATGGATATAAAGAAAAAGGTTCATCAGATGAAAAAAAGGATGAAAAGATAACAAATTAATTATTAAAATATATGTAGGTGGCATTATGAAAGGACAAATAGTAAAAATAGTTAGGGATTTACACTATGTTAAAAGTGAAGGTAATACATACCCTTGTAAATGTAGAGGTAAAATACGTAATTTAAAGCAAATACCATTAGTAGGTGACTTCTGTATTTTTGATAAGGAAAAACAAGTTATTGAAAGTATTTTAGATAGAAAAAATGAATTTTTACGTCCGCCAGTAGCTAATATTGATCAAGCTATTATTGTCACAAGTTTAGTAGAACCTAATTTTTCACCACTTTTATTAGATAAATTTCTTATTATTATGGAAGCAAATAATATAAAGCCAATTATATGTATAACAAAAGAAGATATAGCAAGCGAAGAAATAAAAAATGAAATAAAAACTTATTTAGATTACTATAAAGAAATAGGTTATAAAGTTATATCTAATGTTGATATAGATAATTTAAAGAATGAATTAAAAGGTAAAACTACAGTTTTTACAGGACAAACAGGAGCAGGAAAAAGTACACTAATTAATAAATTAAAACCAGAACTTAATTTAGAAACAAATAGTATTTCTAAAGCTTTAGGAAGGGGAAAACATACAACTAGAATTGTTAGTATGTTTGAAGTTAATGATGGTGAAGTTTTAGATACACCTGGTTTTTCTGCTTTAGATGTTAATTATTTAAGTAAAGAAGATGTAAAAAAATCTTTTATAGAATTTAATGAATATGAATGTCCTTTCAGAGATTGCAATCACATTAATGAGAAAGAGTGTACCATAAAAAAAGCAGTTCAAAATTCTAAAATATTAAAGAGTCGTTATGATAGTTATGTTAAATTAATGGAAGAGAGGTAATAATATGTTAATTTCTACATCATTTTTAAGTAGTATCAATCCAGCTAAAGATTTAAAAAAATTAAACGATACTGATACAGATTTTATACATGTTGATGTAATGGATGGTATTTTTGTTAGTGGTAGAACAATGCCATTTAAAGAAATGAAAAAAATATATAAATATACATCTAAAAGATTAGATGTTCATTTAATGGTGGAAGAGCCATCTAAGTTAATAAAGAAATATGCATCATTAAATGCAGAATATATTACTATACATGTAGAAAGTGAAAAAGTAGAAGAAAATTTAAAATTAATTAAGAATTATGCAATTAAAAGTGGTATAGCAATTAATCCTGAAACAAAAGTAAGTGAGTTAGTTCCTTATTTACCTCTTGTTGATATGATATTAGTAATGAGTGTAGAACCAGGAAAAGGTGGACAAGCATTTATACCTAAAACAAAGACTAAAATTAAAGAAATAACAAAATTACTAAAAGAATATAAATCAGATGCTATTATCAGTGTTGATGGGGGTATAAATAACGAAACAAAAGCTAATTGCGTAGGTGCTGATGTTTTAGTTGCAGGTACTTATATCATTTCTGATAATGATTTTCAAGAAAGAATAAATAAACTAAGATAGGGTGATATTATGGATAATCAAAATAATTTAAATGTTAATAATAATCAAAATAGTGTTAATACTTCTAATCAACAAACAACAAGTATGCCACAATCAAATTTAGTTAATGTTAATGAAGTAACACCAAATCAGAATACTAATACTACTAATAATAACAATAACTCTAATAATAATGATAATGGAGGTACTTTTAAAACATTATTTGCTTTTGTATTCTTAATTGGTATGATTGTTATGGTTTTATTTTTACCTAAAATATCAGAATATTTTGAGTCTAAACAAAGTGACAGTGGTAATAATAATGGCAATAATGGTGAAAAGAATACTATATTAAAAGGTACTTTGTTATGTAATAAGATTAAAACTGATAAAAATGATGATTATACTTATGAGATAAAAATTGTATTTGATAATAAAAAAATTGAAACTGCTAAGTATACTACAAAAATAGAATCCTATGATAATCCAGCTATGATTGAAAGAAAAACAAAATGTGATAATGCTAGTAATATTGCAGCTAGTCTTACTGGTGTAACAAAAGAGTGTCGATTAAATGATACTGTTTATGTAACAATTGAAAACTATAAATTCAAAGAATTAAATACTAATGAACTTACAAGTTATGTAGAGGCAGGAGGAACAAATCCTGAATATAAGTATGGTCAAGATGTGTATGAGGTACAAAAAGACTTGATTAAGAAGGAATATGATTGTGAAGTATTATCGACAATCCCAGAAGAAGAATAAAATAGTTTTGTTTGTTTGTCTTACTTCAATATTAGTTTTTCTAATATTAATTTCTATTACTAGTGAAAACAACTATAAATATATTACTGAAAAAGATGTAATAAATCTAAATACGTCTCTATTGAACAATGTATATATAGAACAAAAAGAAGAAATAGATAATATTGAAAAAATAAATAACGATGATGAAAAGCAAGAAAAAAATACTAGAAAAAAAGAAGTAGTTAATAATAATCAAAATCAAGTTCGGCCAGCAAGTACTGTTGTTGACAACAATCCACAACAAAATGACAATCAACCAATGGATAGTGTTTATGTAGGACTAAAATTTACAGGTAGTATGACTGCTTATGGTAGGGATTGCTGTGGAAGTGATCCATCAAGATGGGGTATTACTTCATCAGGTTATGACTTGAAACAGAGTTTAACGTATAATGATCCAACATATGGTAGTGTAAGAATTGTTGCATCAGACAAAAATTTTAAATTATATTCGATTATTCAAATAAATGATCCAATAGATGGAAGTTATAATGCTATTGTTTTAGATAGAGCAGGAAGTGTTATAGGTTTAAATAAAACAAAAAAATTTGATCTTGCTGTTGAAAGTGAATCTTATGCTTCATCTAATTATGGTGTTCATAAAAATGTCACTTTTCAAGTGTTAAGAGTTGGTAAATAAGAAAAGTTTTGCTTTTCTTATTTTTGTTTATACTGATATAATAGTTAAGGAGGTATATTATGGATGAATTAATAATAGAAGAAATAGCAAAAGAAGAAGGAATAACAACTAAACAAGTAACAACTGTGTTACAACTTCTTAGTGAAGGTAATACTATACCTTTCATTGCTAGATATAGAAAAGAAATGACTAATGCTCTAGATGAAGAACAAATTAGAAAAATTAATGATGTTTATGAATATCAGCTTAATTTAGCTAAAAGAAAAGAAGATGTAATTAGATTAATAGATGAAAAAGGATTATTAACTGATGAATTAAAAGAGAATATTCTAAAATGTAAAAAATTAGTTGAGATAGAAGATTTATATAGACCTTATAAAGAAAAGAAAAAGACTAAAGCAACAGAAGCAATTAAGTTAGGACTTGAACCACTTGCTAAAATAATTATGAGTTTTCCTACTGAAGGTACTCTAGAAAGTATTTGTAAGAAGTTTATAAATGAAAATGTAAAAGATACAGATTTTGCTATTGAACAAGCAAGCTATATTATAAGTGAATGGATTAGTGATAATGCTTTCTATAGAAAATGGATAAGATCATTCTTTTATAAAAACGGAATTATAGTAAGTAAAAAGAAAAAGACAAAAGAAGAAAATGATCCAAATAAAATATATGAAATGTATTATGATTTTAATGAAGCAGTAAAATATATAAAATACCATAGAGTACTTGCTATAAATCGAGGAGAAAATGAAAAAGTATTAAGCGTAACTATTGATGTAAATAATGATGAGATAATAGCATTTTTAGAAAAGAATATAATTAAGAATAATAAAAGTTTTGTGGTAGATGTTGTTAAAAATGCTATAGAAGATAGTTATAAGAGATTAATAGAACCAAGTATTGAAAGAGAAGTAAGAAGTGAATTGACTGAAGATGCAGAAGAAAAGGCAATAGAAAACTTTTGTAAAAATCTAGAAGCACTTTTACTTACACCACCAATGAAAGAAAAAACAGTTTTAGCATTTGATCCTGGATATGTTAATGGGTGTAAATTAGCTGTTATAGATAAAACAGGTAAGTATTTGGATAGTACAGTAGTAAAACCATTTTTAAAAGGTCATGAGGAAGCAAATATTAAAATGAGTAAAGAAATAGTTGCACAGTTATGTAAAAAGTATAATGTTGATATAATCTCAATAGGTAATGGAACTGCATCACGTGAATCCGAAAAATTATGTGCAGAAATGATTAAAGAGTATAATTTATCATGTAAATATGTAATAGTAAGTGAAGCAGGAGCATCAATTTATTCAGCTAGTCCAATTGCAAGCGTAGAATTTCCTGATTTAGCTATTGAAAAAAGAAGTGCAGTGTCAATTGGTAGAAGATTGCAAGATCCATTATCTGAACTTGTAAAAATACCACCAGAAGGAATTGGAGTTGGAATGTATCAACATGATGTTGCTCAAAATAAATTAAAAAGTTCTTTAGATTTTGTTGTAGAAAAATGTGTTAATAATGTAGGTGTTAATATTAATACAGCAGGAGCTTCAATTTTACAATATGTATCTGGACTTACTAAAAAGACTATTGAAAAGTTAATTGATTATCGTAATAAAAAAGGAAAGATTAATTCAAGAGAAGAGATAAAAAAGGAAAAATTATTGACACCAAAAACTTATGAACAAGCAATAGGGTTTTTAAGAATATTAGATGGTGAAAATACATATGACAAAACAGCTATACACCCTGAAAGTTATGATATAGCAGATAAATTATTAAAAGATTTAAATTTAACTCAAAAAGATTTAGGAACTAAAGAATTAAATGAAAAATTAGATAAAATAGATATTGAAAGTAAATCAAAAGAATTAAATACTGATAAATTTACATTAGAAGATGTAATAGCATGTTTAAAGAAACCTAATCTCGATCCAAGAGATGAATATCCTCAACCAATACTTAAAAGTAATATACTTGAAATAGAAGATTTACATGTAGGCGATAGATTAGAGGGAACTGTAAGAAATGTTGCAGCATTTGGATTATTTATAGATATAGGATTACATGATGATGGACTTGCCCATATTTCTAAATTATCTAAAGAATATGTTAAAGATCCTAATGATTTATTTAGTGTAGGAGATATTGTTACATGCTATGTAGATGATATTAACTTAGAAAAGAAAAAAGTCAGTTTAACTTTAATAAAAAATTAATGTTTTTACATTGATTTTTTTCTTTTTTTTTGATTAAATATACTTATAATAGAGGTGTTGCGTATGGGTGAGATATTAAATGTAAATGAGAGGAAAATGAAGTCTTTTAGATTATATAGGAGATCTACTTTAAATTTTGTTTTTTTAGCATTATGTATTTCTATTTGGTCAACTATGATGACTGAATTAAGTTGGGGATTTTCTGATGTTGCTTTTGAAGGTATATCATTATTAATTATTATTATATGTGGTATGTTTGGCAATGTTACTAATCGTTTTTCTTTATTTCATATAAGAGGAATAAGATTTACAAAGCAAAGATTAATTTCAGTATTAATTGGTATATTATTTCCTATATCATTTATAATATATTTTATGGTATCGGATAATGAATTTATGAAATATTTAAATACAATTTCACTTCATGATTTTATAACACTATCTGTATTGTTGATACCAATAATGATAATAATATCATTAATAATGTATTTTAGTTATGTTGTTATTGAACCTAAATATAGTAAAGAAAAAAATAATGAATATTCAGAAAAAACAGAAAAAAGTTTAGATGAATATAAAATGGTTAGTTTAACACTTGTTTGTTTAATAGCTATTTCATCAATTTGGATAAAAATAGCATTTAATTATGATTGGTCATTTACACAAATAAAAACTGAAGTAATAGTGTTAATTATTATGACTATAATAAAAATTATTTCAAACCTAAGAAATAAATTACCATGGAATTATTCACAGAGATTAGGTTATAGTAAATATTTATATGTATGCTTATTAATTCCTTATGTAGTTTTTATTCTTGCATATTTAGTAAGTCCATCACTAAGAGATAAAATAGAAGTAATAGGAATTCAAAAAACAATATCTCTTATTGTGTTTTATTCACCACTAGCAGGTTTACTTGCTGTAATAGTTAGCTGTGTAACTAAAATAATTAATAAACTAACTCAACATACTAAAAAATATAAAACAAAACAGACTAATAGAATAATAAAGAAGGAAAATGTAGTTATTTCTATAGCTCTAAGTTTATTAGCTGTAGTATTAATATTTATATATGTACTTACATCAGTATTAACATCATTTGATTTTGATATTATTATTAAAACAATATTACTATTAATACCTGTAGGTATAATTATATATCTAGCTATATATTATTCAATAATAACTATAAATAAATAAAACTATCTTTATGATAGTTTTTTTGTTATAATATTTTTGCGAGGTTATTATATGAAAAAGTTTAAAATTGATTCAAAAGATATAAAACCATTATTAGAATGGGATGGTGCAAGTGGATGTATTGCAACAGATAAAATAGTAGTTGAAGGTTTTCAAGTAGGGTATATGTATCGTGAAAAACCAAATGATAAATATCCTGATAGTGGATGGAGATTTTTTCAAGGTGAAGAAACTCCAGAATATGTTAGTGATATAAGTAATTCAGGAATATATGATTTAAATACTATTTGTAATTATGATCCTTCAATAATTCCATTATTAAAATCTCCTTATGGTACATGTTATTATAGAGATAAGATGGGTACTTTTAGAGGAGAAAAACTAAAAAATGATTAAAATATGTTGACAATACTAATAAATTTGCTATAATTATTATTGTCTACTTATTGCGGATGTAGTTTAATGGTAGAACTTCAGCCTTCCAAGCTGACCACGTGGGTTCGATTCCCATCATCCGCTCCATTTGAAGACAACTTACGAACTAATTAAAGTTCGTAAGTTTTTATTTTGTCCGTAGTTAGGCTTGAAGGCTTGTTATACCAAATATAAAGATAATGTTCTCTTTCTAGGAAGGAGGACATTTTTTATGCTTGAATTTAAAATAACCCAAGAACTCAAACCTAATCCTAAACTACTAGAATTTATTAAAGACTGCACTTATAAAACTAAAAAAGGAAAAGTTAAAGTTCTTGTAAATACTAATTTGCAGTTTATAGAACCAACTCAATACTTAATTACATATCCCATTGCTATTACTATATTTGAATATAAAGTAAATGAAATTAATAATAAACCATTCTACATTAAAGAGCGTAAAGAAAAGTATAATATGAAAGAAATTGAAACTTTTTTAAGAACTTTTTAAATTTAGGGTATACTTTTTGCATTTAAGTGAGGAAACATATAGAGAAGTATTAAAATTAGACTTCGTAAAACTCACTTTTTTTGAGGAAACTAATGAGAAATATTAAAAAAATTAAATTTTTTTCAAATTTAGGTTTGCTTTTTTGAGTTTGAGTGAGGAAACATATGAGAGGTATTTTAATATTTCTCAAAATTTAAGGAAAGGAGGAAAATTATGAGATGTGGAGTTTATTTAAGAGTATCTACTGATGACCAAAGGGATAATGGTTATTCTATTGATTCACAACTTAGAATGATAAAAGAATATTGTGAAAAAAATGATTATGATATTGTAGATGTTTATAATGATGCCGGACATTCTGGAAAAGATTTAATGAGACCAGAAATGCAAAGATTACTTAAAGATATCAAATCAAAGAAAATTGATAAGTTAATTGCAATTAAAGTAGATAGATTAACTAGAAATAATTATGATGGATTTTGGCTACTTAACTATTGTGAAGAACACGATGTTAAGATTGAATTAATACTTGAACCTTATGATGTATCTACTGCTAATGGTGAAATGATATTTGGTATGAATTTAGTATTTGGACAACGAGAAAGAAAAGAAATTGGAGCAAGAACTAAACGAGCTATGGAAGAAATGGCTTTAGAAAAAATTCATCCTAGCAAAGCACCTTATGGATATATTAGAAATAACGAAACTGGTCATTTAGAAGTTGAACCTATTGAAGCACAAGTTGTAAAAGAGATATTTAATTTATGTAAAAAAGGACATTCTACTAGAAATATTGCATCCATTATGAAAGATAATAATGCCTATTTAAAACAAGGTAAATGGGCATCAGACAGAGTTTATAAGATACTTACTAATTCTATTTATATTGGTATATTTGAATATGGAAAGTATAAAAGAAAACCACAAGATGTTTTAAGAGTTGAAGATTATTGTGAGCCAATTATTGATATGAATACTTGGAATACCACAAGAGCAAACCTAGAAAAGAATAAACATCCAAATTATGGAGAGCATATTCATTTATTTGCAGGATTAGTAAAATGTCCAATATGTAATGAGATACTTGCTGCTAGTGAATCATTTAAAACCTATAAAGGTAATACTAAGATTTATTATCATTTAAGATGTAAAAACTCAAATTGTAAAGGTTATGGTTATCATTATAATTCAGATAAAATTGAAGATAAATTAAAAAAAATTCTAAATGAATTAACTAGATTTATGTATGATAATTCTAATGAAATAATAGTTTGCAATTCAAATAGAAGTAAAGAAATAAGTGATTTAGATAAAGCCATTGACAAATTAAAACTACAAGAAAAAAGATTAGTAGATTTATATTTAAGTTCTACTCTTGATGTTGGAACTATCAATCATAAAAATGAAGTTATCAAAAAAGAAATTGACAAATTAAAGAAAAAGAAAAACTCTCTTGATCCAAATGATGAGCAAAAGGAATATACTATTGAACTATTAAAAAAGTTAGATTGTGAACAAGAAAACGATGAATTTATTTTTAAAAACAACCTAGGATTTTCATATTTATTTGATAGTTTAAATAGGAAAGCACAGAAAGAATTAATTAATAGGTTAATATCTTCAATAGAAATTGAACGTGATAAAAAGTATAATATTGTGATAACTAATATCAAATTTACAGAAGAATTTATTTCAAAAAGTACAAAAGATTATATTGATTATTTAAATGAATTACTAACTGATAACAATATGGGATTACACTATAAAGAACAAATTAACAAAAAAGAATTAGATGAACTATCAAAAGATTATACAATTATGTCATTAGTAAAAATGGAAAATAAAGAATACTCTGATGAAGAATTAAACTCTTATATTGAATTGATAAGTGAGCATTTTTATTATGATGGTGTAATTAGTTGTCCTTATATGGAAGAAAATAATCTAATTGATACTCTAATTTTAATACCAAAAACAAAATTAATTGAATCAATAATTTAAGAAAGAAGGAATGAAATATGAAAATGAATTATACAAAACAAGGTGATTATTTATTACCAAATTTAACTGCTAAAAATGAAAATATTGACAATAAAATTAATCAATATGGGATATTAAGATTACAATTTATAAAGGCTAATAAAAAAGCATTTTATACTTCAAAGTTAATGAATAATGAATTACAAAATCATCTTATTTCAGTCAGTAAAATATGTGAAGAAAGATATAAAATTATAATGAATAATTTTATAAAAAATGATGAAAAGCTATCTGAAAAAAATAAAGAATTAAATCCAATTGAGTGGACAAAGTTAATGAATAATTATAAAAGTATGGCTGAAGAAATTGTATTAAATGAATGTGTTTTTGTATAAATAATCTTTAAAAAAGAGGAAAAAATTATCAAAATAATTTAATCCTCTTTTTATATTTTTTCATAATGTGGGAGTAAAAGTCATGTCTAGCCAGCACTGAATTTATACTCCCGCATAAATTCTACCATGGGAATTCCCATACCCTTTAATTTGATTTTACATTAATTTTTTTATTAACAACTTCAAATATTCTATCAACATTTTCTATTGTGCTAGATTTATGAGCAATTATAATAACAGTACAATCTTTTGACAGCTTATTTATTATCTTTTTTAAATTATTTTCACTTTCAGTATCAACATTAGATGTTGGTTCATCAAAAATGTAAATACTTGTTTCTTTGGATATTGCTCTCGCAAATGCTAATAATTGTATTTCTCCTTTTGATAAAGATTTATTATTTATTTTTTGATATATACCATTTTCAAAAGTAGAAACTTTATTATATAGACCAGTCATTTTTAATATTTCAATAATTCTTTCATCAGATATATCATTTTCATTATTAACAATTATATTCTTTTTTATAGTATCTTCAAAAACATAAGGGTTCTGCTGAATAAATGAAATGTTTTTTCTAATACTTTCTAAAGATAAATCATCAATGTTTTTATCATCAAACATTATATTTCCTGAATCAATTTTATAAAATCCTAATATTAAATTAATAATTGTTGTTTTACCTGAGCCAGTTTTACCAATAAGCGCAATTTTTTCACCTCTATTAATTGAAAAGTTTAAATTATCTAAAACTTTTTTCCCTTTAATATATGAAAAGTTTACATTAGTAAATTTTATATTTCCATATAATTTTTCTGCTTTTTCTCCCTTATAAATATTTTCTATGTTATTATCATTACCTAATAATTCATCTATTCTTTTCATTGATATTTTCCCTTTTTGTAAATCTTCATAATGATATAACATATTACCTAAAGGTTCAAAAAATTTATCCAAATAACTTATGACTAAATATATTATTCCAATATCTACATTAGCTATTTTATTTTGTATGCACATATATAATATTATAAATATAATAAAATATCTAGTTGTTGTTTTTACCGGAGTAAGTAAACTTTGAGAATCAAAATACTTTCTTGATGAGTTCAATTCATCAAGATTATATTTATCTAGAATTTTTTTTCTTTCTTCCTGAATATTAAAAATATGTAATGTCTTAATACTTGAAAAAGTTTCACTAAAAAAATTATTGATTTTTTCATTGGTATTTATTTCTATTTTTTTATAGTATGCCATCTTTTTTCCTATTTTCAATATTGTAAAAACTAATATTATACTGCAAATTATCATAACAAAAGCAAAATATATATTTACAAAGCATATAACTATTATAATTGTTAGTAAAAAAATTCCTGAGCTAATAAACATTGGTAAAGATTTCCCAACAAATTCGCCAATATTGGATATATCTGAAGTCATTCTAGTCACCAATGTGGCTATATGCATATTAGAAAATGTATCCATATTAAAACTCATAATTCTATTATATGTTTCTTTTCTTATATCATAGATTAAACTTTGTGTATTTTTTGACAATAAAAAGGTCTTTAAGTACTCTAAGATACCACAAACTAAAGTAATAATTAAATAAATAATAATTAATGAAAATAGTTTTATTTGTATATCATTAAATGAATATGTGTTTTCTGCTAAAGATATTGTTGTTTTTATAATATAAGGTAAAAAGGTATTTATTAATGAAATAATAATTATCAATAATATTATTAGTAAAAAGTTATATTTATATTTTAAAATTAACTTTTTTAGATTAATCATATTCTATACCTCACAATTCTCTATTTCTTTTAATTGTTTATTTTCTAATAAATAGATTTTATCAGCACCTTTAAAATCATCAAAAGTATCTGAAATTAAAATTAAAGTTATTTTGTTTCCTTGAATTATATTATTAATTACTTTTTTTCGCGTTTTAGAATCTAATCCTGATAGTCCATTGTCAATGATTAAAATTTTATGTTTTTTTAATATATTTCTAGATAAAATTAATCTTTGTTTTTGACCACCAGAAATTTTAACACCGCTATCTCCAATATATGTTTCATACTTCTCGGGAAATTCATTTGTTGTTTTTAAAAAGCATGCTTCTTGTAATGCACTATTAACTTCATTTGAATCATATTTTTTTCCAAGTTCAACATTATATTTAATTGTGTTGTCATATACATAATCATCTTGCATAACATATGAAATATCTTTATAAAACTCATTCCTTTTTATATTGTTTATATCTATATCATTAAATAATACTATACCATCATCAATTTCATAGAACTTAGCTAGAATATTAACTAAAGTTGTTTTACCTGAGCCTGCTTTCCCCATAATACCAATAAAACTACCGTATGGTATAGTTAAGTTAATATTTTCTAAAATCGTATCTTGATCATTTTTATATTTGAAAGTCAAATTTTTTATTTCAATATTTGGATTTTTTGGCATATATAAATCTCCATTATAATTTAAATTCATATCATATAGAAAATCCAATCTTTTATTTATGATTTTAATTTCATTTACCTTTTTTACTAGATTTCCAGTATATACATAATCGGATAGCACTTTTTGGATTATGGAATTAAATGCAATAAAAGCACCTATTGTAATTACATTTTCAGTTACTAAAAAAATTCCATAAATACAAGCAATAGAAAAACTTAATCCTTTAAAAATTACTGAAATAAAATCAATCATTCCAATTGACTTATTATATTCAATATCTTTTTCTTTTATAGAGTTGTTTACAACATCAAATTTATTTATAGTTTCAGATTCATTAACATAAGATTTTATTACAGAAAATCCAACAAATCCATCATTTATTATTTTTGATATATTAGCTTCTAAATCTTTTTTTTCTTTTATGACTTTTTGGGATGTATAATTTAGTTTAACAATTATATACAGAAATATTGGAAATATAATAAATACAGAACTACTTAATGAAAAATTAACATAGCTTATTGATATTATATATCCTATAACTGTAAAGAGTATTACTCTTGTAATTTCAATAGAACCATGACTAAGTATTGACCATAGATGATCAATATCATTTGTTATGTAAGATACAAATTTACCTTTATCAATATTTTCAAAAAAATTAACATTTCTTACTTCAAAATTGAATAACAAATCAGAGAGAATCCCTTGTTTAACTTTTCTTCCAATTGAAAATATTATTCTACGATAAATAAATGTCAAAACAAATGTGCTAAGTATAATAGTACATAACAACAATACTTTTTTTACTAAGATTGTATTTGTTATACTAGTATTATCCAGTATTGTATCTAAAATTTCACCAAATATTACTGGTTCAACTAATGACAACACTATATCAATAGCATATATTATAAAAAAGATTATTAGCCATATTCTAAATTTACTTATATTAATTTTTATTAATTTATGCATACTATTTTATTACTCCTTATAAAACGTTATTAAGATTAAATCAAGAAAATTATATCATATAGTAACAAAATTCTCCATACTCCCATTGAAATTTAATAAGAATTCATATATAATGTTTTTAGGAAGAGAGCGTTATGGTTCGTAAGCTGTTGCTTAACCGCTCCATATGAAATTAAGAACTAAAATTAGTTCTTTTTTTTTTATTATTTGACGGTAAGAACCCATTTTTTCAGTTTTCTAAGTTATATCATATATATTCAGGAATATATGATATAATTTATTTAAGAGGTTTTGTTATGAAAAAGAATTCACTAGGAATATTATATTTTTTTATACATTTTATTATTGAAATAACATCATTTTATATTATTACAACGTATACTAGTAGTAATTTAGTTTGGATGCTTGCTCTTTTATATGACTTTTTAGCTTTTGTACCACAAGGTTTATTTGGATATTTAAAAGATAGAGGTGTTAAACTTAATTTTTCACTTGTAGGATTATTTTTATCTACACTTGCTTTAATACTTTTATATTTTAAACTAAATCCAATAATTGTCATATTAGTTATTTCGATAGGTAACTGTTTAATACATGTTGAAGGAGCAGAGGAGACGTTAAGATCATCTAGTGGTAGAATGACACCCAGCGCTTTATTTGTATCAGGAGGTTCATTTGGTTTAATAACTGGTAAACTATTATCTAAATATAATGTGAATGTTTTATATATAATTATTATTAATTTACTAATGATTATACCTTTAATACTTACAAGAAAGTATAAATATTTGATAGATAATAAAAACTTAGAAAAATATAATTATGCGAATAAAAGTATTAATTATAAAGTAATAATTTTTTATGCGACAATTGTAGTTATTATTAGATCTTATATGGGTTATGGTATACCAACATCATGGAATAAGACAGTTTTACAAACTATAATGTTATTCTGTTTTATGGGAACAGGTAAAGCTTTGGGTGGAATATTAATAGACCATATAGGAATTAGAAAAACGGCTTTTATTAGTACTTTAGGGTCACTTCCATTTTTAATATTTGGTAATAATTTAATGTTTGTATCTTTAATTGGAATAATGTTTTTTAGTATGACTATGGCTATTACTTTAGGACTTATTGTCTCAGTAATTAAGAAGTATCCAGGAATAGCTTTTGGGTTTACAACATTAGGACTATTCTTAGGTACAGTTCCAATATTTTTCTATAGGGTAAACTCAGTTTTTGTTAACTCTATAATAGTTACAACTCTTACACTAGTTTGTGTTATAATATTAAGTGTAATATGTAGAAAGGAGAATTAGTATGAACTTAGTTAAATTTTTTCAATTATTAGATGTTGCAGATCCAGGAATGAATATGCCAAGTGGTGATTCTACTAAAGTTATTTTATTTATTGTTTTTGGTGCGATACTTGCTGGAGCTATAGTAGGAGTTGCATTCATATTAAAAAATCAAGGTAAAAAACAAAAATAGGAGTAAACTAAATGTTCAATATTTTTCTCCAAATGATTATCAACTTAG
>CADAWN010000021.1 GCA_902791625.1 uncultured Erysipelotrichaceae bacterium
GTAGTTATGGAAACGAAGGGAGGGAATGTGAATGACACAAGTAACTGTTAAGAATGGTAACTTAGATATGGCTCTAAGAAAATTCAAACAAAAAGTAGCTAGAGATGGTGTCCCTTCTGAGTGCAAAAAAAGAGAATGTTATGATAAACCAGGAGTTCGTAGACGTGCAGCTAAGAAAGAAGGAATTAAGAACTCTAGAAAAAGAAATAAAGCTAATAGAGACAGAGATTAATTTGTCTCTTTTTATTTTTTTAAAATAGAGGTATAATTAAAGAGGAGCGTGATTAAAATGGTAGAAAAATTTATGGAAGATATTAAAACAGCAATGAAAAGTGGAGATAAAGAAACTTTATCAGTTCTTAGAATGGCTAAAGGAAGCATGGATAAAGAAAGAATTGATAAAAAAAGAGAAGTTAATGATGAACTTTTAACAGAAGTAATTGCTAGAGAAATAAAAACTAGAAATGAATCTATTAAAGAGTTTGAAAAAGGTGGAAGAACTGATTTAGTTGAACAAACACAAAATGAAATAGATGTTTTAAAGAAATATTTACCCGAACAACTTTCTGAAGAAGAAGTAGATAGTATTATTGATGAAGTATTTAATGAAGTTAAACCTGAATCAATGAGAGATATGGGTAAAGTAATGGGACTTGTAACTCCTAGAGTAAAAGGACGTTATGATATGTCAGAAGTAAGTTCTAAGATTAAAGCAAAATTAAGTTAATATATTTTACAAGATGACTAAATAGTCATCTTTTTTCATATACTTTATTGGTGATAAAATGTTTAAAGATTTAAGAGAATATATAATGGAAAATGAGTTTAAAATAACTATTCTAAAAGATAAAATAAATATTGTTAATTATGATAAAATTATAAATTTAACTGATAATGAAGTAAGTCTAAAAATAGAAAATACTAGAATTAAAATATATGGAAATAACTTAATGTTAAATAAATTACTTGATAGAGAAATATTATTAACTGGAAAAGCAAGTAAGGTAGAGTTTATTTATGAATAAATATAGGATTAAAATAATAGGTAAGAATCCTAGATTTTTTTTAAAGAAACTAATACTTAATAAAATAGATTTATATGATATAAGAGAAAAAGATAATAATATTTATTTAACGGTAACTGAAAAAGATTATAAAAAGATATTAAAGATTAAAACTAGTTATAAAGTTAAAATAGTTAATAATTATGGAATACTTAAAATTAAATATTTAATAGGAAAGTATAAATATATATTAATTAGTTTATTTTTTATGATGATAGTAATAATTACTTTATCTAATATGGTTTTTCAAATAGAGGTGGTTCATCAAAAAGAAGAAATAAGAGAACTTATTTTAAATGATTTAGAAGAGTTTGGACTTAAGAAGTATCATTTTAAGATAAGTTACAAAGAAAAAGAAGAAATAAAAGAAAATATACTAAATAAAGAAAGAGAAAAAATAGAGTGGTTAGAAATTAAGAATATTGGTACTAAATATATAATTAATGTTGAAGAAAGAAAAATAGATCATACTAAAGAAAGTGATAAACCTCGTGATATAATTTCTAAAAAAGATGCGATGATACTTGAATTAAATGTAGAACAAGGTGAAATAGTAAGGAAAAAGTATGACTATGTTAGAAAGGGTGAAGTAATAGTAAGTGGTACTATTATGAATAAGGAAAGAGAAGTTGCTAAAGTGAAATCTAGTGCTACTATAATGGGAGAAGTTTGGTATAAAGTAGAAGTAGAACTTCCTAAAGTCTATCACGAAGAAATAAGAACTAATAAAACTTATAAATCTTTAACATTTAAAATTATTAATAATCGTACATCTATTTTTAAAAGTAAAAACAATAAAAGTTATGATATAGAAGATAAAGTAATATTTAAAAATAGACTTCTTCCAATAGGATTATATTTAGAGACTAAACATGAATTAAAAATAATAAATAAGAAGTATAATTTAGGTAATTGTGAAGAAGAAGCAATTAAAATTGCAACTTCTAAATTAGAAAAAAAGATTCCTCTTAATTCATCCATTTTAAGTAAAAAAGTTTTGAAAAAAACTCTTAAAAATAGTACAATATTAGTAGAGATATTTTTCAAAGTAAAAGAAGATATTACAGATTACAAAGAAATATCTTCTGAATTAAAAGAGGGTGATGATAGTGAGGGGAATAACTAGAAACTTTAGAGAATTAATTGAACTTACATGGCCTATGGTACTTGTATGATTATATATACACTTATGCTATTCCAAGTTGTTACTAATCAAGATGTTGTTAGTTGGTCAAGTAATAATTTTATACCTTTTAAAGAAATGTTTAGATATAAATTAGGTAGTGCACTTTTCTTTAAGAATGTATTAGGAAACTTAATAATGTTTTTACCATTTGGTTTCTTTGTAGCTTATACCTTAAGACCATCAAGTAAAAAGTTAGTTGTACTTTTATCACTTCTAGCATCTCTTACAATAGAGACAGTTCAACTTGCTATTGGTAGAGTATTTGATGTAGATGATATTATTTTAAATACTTTAGGAGGTTTTCTAGGAGGACTAATTTTCTATTTTGTAAATAAAGTTAAGTTAAAAGCTCCTAAGTTTTGTCAAAAAGAATGGTTTTTAAATATAGTTGCTGTTATAATACTATGTTGTGTTGTTGCAGTAGTATGGAGAGTGAAATAGTGAATAGAGTAATATTTAATAATTTAACAGAAGAAAAAGTAGAAGAAGAAAAGTTATTAGAAGAAGTATTAACATTTGCAATGAAAAAAGAAAAGTTAGAAAATACTTCTTTTGATGTAATATTTGTAGATAATAATTATATACATGAATTAAATAAGAATTATAGAAATATAGATAGAGAAACAGATGTTATAACTTTTGCTTTAGAAGATGATGATAGTGTTATTAATGGAAGTAGTGAAAGAATGCTTGGAGATATTTATATAAGCTTAGATAAAGCACATAGTCAAGCAGAAGAATATGGACATTCATTTAAAAGAGAATTATCATTTCTTGCTGTACATGGTTTTTATCACTTATTAGGATATGATCATATGACTGAAGAAGAAGAAAAGATAATGTTTGGAAAACAAGAAGAAGTATTACAAGAGTTTGGTATAAAGAAAGAGGTGTAAATATGTTTGAAAAGTTATTAGAAGTAAGAAAAAATAGTTATTCTCCATATACTAAGTTTCCAGTAAGTGCTATAGTTGTTACTAAAGATGGAAGAGAGTTTCCTGGAGTAAATGTAGAAGATGCGTCTACTAGAGCAGGAGCTTGTGCTGAAAGAGTTGCAATCTTTTCTGCAATAACTGCTGGAGTAAAAAAAGGAGATTTTAAAGAAATACACGTTTTAGCGTCTAAGGGAGAAATAGGAACACCTTGTTTTGTATGTAGACAAATGCTTTCTGAAGTGTTTCCAGTTGAAGCTAAAGTATATTGTTATTCAATTACAGGAGAAATGCAAGAATTTACAATTAAAGAACTATGTCCTTATCCATTCGAGGAATTTACTGAAGAGGATGTAAAATAATGAGAACAGGTGCAGTAAGTATAGTAGGAATACCTAATGTAGGAAAAAGTACTCTATTAAATAGAATACTAAATGTTAAACTTGCTATTACATCTAATAAAGCAGGTACAACTAGAAACTTAATTAATGGTATTTATAATGATGAAGATAGTCAAATAATATTTGTTGATACACCAGGTATTAATAAACCACTTAATAAACTTGAAAACTTAATGAATAAAAAAAGTTATTCAAGTATTAGTGATGTAGATGTAGTTTTATTTATGATAGATGCTAAAACAGGTATTGGTAAAAAAGATGTAGCAGTTTTAAATAAATTAAAAGAATTAGATGTACCAGTATTTCTAATACTAAATAAAATAGATAATATGTCTAATGAAGATATATTTAAAGTAATTGTAAAATATAAAGATGAATTTGAATTTAAAGAAATAATACCTATATCTGCTAAAAATAATAAGAATATAGATGAATTACTTGCAACAATAAAAAAATATTTACCAGAACAAGATAGAATTTATAGTGAAGATGAACTTACTAATGTTTCACTTAAATTTATTATGGCTGAATTTGTTAGAGAAAAAGTATTAAAACTTACACGTGATGAAATACCATATACAGTAACTTGTTATACAGAAAACTATGAAGAAAATGAAGATATAGTAAATATTTCTGTTGTAATAATTATTGAAAGAGAAAATATCAAGAAAATTATTATCGGTAAAAAAGGTGCCATGTTAAAAGAAATAGGAACTAGAGCAAGAGAAGATATGGAAAAGTTCTTAGGTAAGAAAGTTTATTTAGAGACTTATGTAAAAACTTTAAAGAATTGGCGAGATGAAGAAAAGTATTTTACTGATTTAGGTTTAGAAGAAAGTGAATAAAAAATAGATTTAGTCACCACTATAAATATAGAGGTGATTATATGGAAAAAACTCTATGGGAACTTTTTAAAAAAACTGGAGATATAAGATACTATTTAATGTACATCAAAGTAAAAGAAGGCGATTAGATGAAAATAGAAGAAGTAGAAGGAATTGTTATAAGAGAAACTAATTATAGTGAATCAAGTAAGATTTTAAATGTTTTAACTAAAGACAGAGGTTTAATTGGCATAATGTCTAAAGGATGCCGTAATATGAAAAGTAAATTAAGAGGTGCGAGTAGAAGACTTATTTATGGTACTTTTCATATCTATTATAAAGAAAATAATTTATCTACTTTAATAGATATAGATGTTAAAAATTCTTATAACAACATCTTAACTAATTTTGATGCTATTACTTATGCAACATATATTTTGATGCTTATTGAACAAGTTAGTAAACAATCAGGTGAAGATTCTATTTTTGAATTACTTAGATCTTCACTTAATAAAATAGATGAAGGATTTAATCCTTTAGTTATTACTAATATAGTTGAGCTTAAATGTTTAGAATACTTAGGAGTTATGCCTAGTATTGATTGTTGTTGTATATGTGGTGATGATAAGAATATTTTAACATTAAGTAGTGAACAAGGTGGCTTTGTATGCAAGAATTGTCATACAACAGAAACTATTGTTTCTCCTAATACTATTAAACTTATTAGAATGTTATATTATGTTGATATAGATAAAATAACTAAGTTAGAAATTAAGAATAGTAGTCTAGAAGAAATAAATAATTTTATAGATGAATATTATGACAAGTATACAGGATTATATTTAAAAAATAAGAAAAATATTTCAAAAGTTATAAATACAGTATAGTTTCATGTTATAATGTATTAAAGTAGAGGAGAATAAAAATGAGTGGGGAAAAAGAGTATCATATAAAGTTAAGTTCTAATGATATAGAAGGAGCAAAATATGCGATATTACCAGGTGATCCAGGTAGAGTAGGAAAGATTGCTAAGTATTTAGAAAATCCTAGAAAAATTGGTCAAAACCGCGAATATACTGCATATTTAGGAAGTATTAGTGGAGAAAAAGTATTAGTTATTTCTACTGGTATGGGGGGACCTTCTACTGCTATATGTATAGAAGAACTTAAAAATATAGGAATAGAATATCTAATTAGAGTAGGAACATGTGGAGGAATGCAACAAGATGTAATGCCAGGAGATATTATTATTCCAACAGGAGCAATAAGACAAGAAGGAACAAGTAAAGAATATGTTCCAATTGAGTTTCCAGCTGTTGCTGATTATGATTTAGTTGAGGCATTAAGATATTCTTCTGAAAAACTTCAATTCAATTATCATCTAGGAGTAGTTCATTGTAAAGATAGTTTTTATGGACAACATCAACCAGAAAGAATGCCGGTAGGATATGAACTTAAAAATAAATGGGAAGCATGGATAAAAGCAGGAGCTCTTGCTAGTGAAATGGAGACTGCAACATTATTTACAGTAAGTAGTACTCTAAGAATGAAAGCAGCTGCAGTACTTCTTGTAATATGGAATCAAGAGTTAGATAATGCAGGAGTCGACTTTAATACTAAATATGATACTGAAAGTGAAATAAAAGTAGCTGTTAATGCGATTAAGAAGATTATTAATAGAAAATAAAGAGCAATTAGTATTTGACAATTGCTCTTTTTTGTGATTAAATTGTAAATACAACTGTTTTGAGGGGAGAAAAATAAAATGGCAAAAATAACTGAAAAAGATTACAAAGTTATGTATAGAGAAATAATCAAAAAAAATAAAGAAAATCAAAATGAAATAGGTGAATTAGTAATAATTAAGAATGGTATATCTTCTACAACTTTTAAAAATAACGTATTAACTTCACCATATACTAAATCATTATCTGAAAATGATAAGAAATTATTAATAGAAATGATAGATGTAGTTGAAGATTATGAAAATAAGTTAATTAAAATGGATTTACCTATAGCAGAATTATTAATAGATTCTTATATTTCAAGTGAGTCTTTAACTGTAAAAGATTATTGTGAAGACAATGAACTAACAGCTGAAACATTTGAAAGAGCAAAAAGACTCGTTTCTTTATATGATAAAAATAAATATACTATATTTAATAGTGAACAAAAATTAAAAGATGTAATAAGAAGAAAATTAGTCTCTGAAGAAATAGAACAAATTTCATATCTAGTTAATAATGGTGTTGAACTTGAAAATGGAGAAATTAGAGGATTTGATTTAATAGATTATTATGAATGTACAAATGTACCACCAAAAAGTTTATATATTTTAATTAATACTAAAAAGGTTGTACTAAATAATGTTAATTCACATGATTTAATAGTTTTAAAGAAGTATTTATCTAGAGTTTCTTCAAATCTTTTCAATATGAATCCAATTAATGATAAAATAAAACTAAAAGATGTAGTGAAATTTGCTCAAAGAGATGAAAATGGTAAAATAATTGAAGACTCATTTAGAGAAATTACTGAAGAAGAAAAACTTTCTTTATTAGAGTATTTAAAAACTCATAAAATACCTCTAATAGAAGGAACATATGAAGCTGGTATTAGAAGAATTGGAAATAATACTTTTGGTATAGATGAAAAGAATATTGAAAGAAAAATAAACAAACAATTAGTTTTAAAATAAAAAGTGTTTAAGTTTATAGCTTAAACACTTTTTTATATTCCTCTCATTTTATCTTCATCTTTAAATGGATTTTTCTTATCAATTTTATCAGTGAATAATATTCCATTTAAATGATCATATTCATGTTGGAAGGCAATTGCTAGTTCTTCACGACCACGAACTCTAATTTTATTACCATCCATATCATATGCTTCTAATGTAACTCGAGCATATCTTGGAGTAATACCAATAGTTTCACGGTTAACACTTAAACATCCTTCACCATCAGTAACATAAATTCTTTCTTCTGAATTACTAATTATTTTTGGATTAATAAGTACATAAGTATCAAATTTACCTTCTTCGTATTCATGAACTACAACAAAATATCTTTTTGGTATACCTAACTGAACAGCAGCCATTCCCATACCAGGTCTTAAATCATATTTTTCAGCTAACTCTTCAATTTGACTATTTGTTAGATATTCAATCATATCGTTAATAGTTTTTTTATCCTTTTCTGTAAGAGGAAATTCTACTTCTTTACTTACAGTTCTAAGTATTTTGTTCTTTTCATCTAAAATGTCTTTAGTTTTTAACATAATATCGCCACCTAACGTTTTCGACAACGTCATTATACTACAAAATACCTAAAAAGTAAAGAAAAAGAGCATAAGCTCTAGTTTGCATATCTTGTACCAATAATTATAACTAATAAGATAAATAATACTAATATAATTGCATAATTAGAATTGTTACCATAGTTACCATAATTATATACAGGATAGTATGGAGTCTGATTCATACCAGAGCATCCACAACTGCCTCCGCCATAATAATACATAGTTCATCCTCCTTTATCTTTCTAATATAAGATATGTAAAATTATAAAAAATGTTCTTATTTCACTATAAAATAAGTATTAAATATGATATGATAAAAGATAGGAGGACTATATGAAGAGAATAATAAAATATATGGACAAACCTTTATTTTTTATTTCCGTAATTCTATTTACGATAGGATTAATTATGGTTTTTTCATCTTCAAATGTAACCGCTTATATGCGTCATGCAGTTAGTCCGTATAATTATTTTATAAAACAAGGAATATTTCTTTTAGTAGGTATAGTTCTATCAGTAATAATGATAAAATTTAATACAAAAGTTTATGGACTTTTATCTAAACCATTATTTTTAGGAGTAGGTATATCACTTGCAGTACTTCTTTTTGTAGGAAAATCTCAAAATCAAGCTATAAGTTGGTATGATTTAGGTCCATTTAGTTTTCAACCAAGTGAGTTTATTAAAGTAATATCTATTATTTGGCTTGCAGAATATTATGAAAAAAACAAGAAAAATCTTGATACTTATTGGACAAGTTTATTTCCAATTGGTGTTTGTATAATAGTAGCAGTACTTATATTCTTTCAACCAGATTTAGGAACAACTATTATATATTCTTTGATTGTGGGTTTTATCTTCTTAGCTCAGCCAATAAAAAAATCAATTAAAACTAAAACACTTACCGTTGTTATATGTGGACTTGCAATAGTAGCTTTTGCTATACTGAGTGGTGGTAAAAAGTTAATCCTTGAAAGACAAATGGAAAGATTAAACTTTACTAATCCATGTGATAGACTATTAACTACAGGTAACCAAGTATGTAATGGATATATTGCTATTAATAATGGTGGTTTATTTGGTAAAGGATTAGGTAATAGTACTCAAAAATATTTATATTTACCTGAACCATATACAGATTTTATTTTTACAATAACTATTGAAGAATTAGGAGCAATTGTTGGTATAATAATTTTACTTTTATATACAGTCTTATTATATAGAATACTAGCCATTGGAAGAGATTGTTATACAAATAGAGGTAGTACTATTTGTTATGGAGTTGCTATTTATATATTCTTACATATTATTGTAAATATACTTGGTATATTTGGTTTAATGCCTATGACAGGTGTACCACTTCCATTTATGAGTTATGGAGGAAGTTTTACAATCTGTTTAATTGCTGCTCTTACTGCTGTACAAAGAGTAAAAATTGAAACAAGAATAAGAGATGAATTAAAATAAAGACTTTTTAGTCTTTTTTTTTAGATTTTTCGATATCAATTTAGAATAATATAATTGGAGGTGTATTATGACATTTTGGTATCGACATAGAAAAATAATAATGTTAGTAGTAATAAGTATTCTTTTTATAGGAGGTTTAATATTTTTTTATATTGATAAAAATAGTATTAAGAAGAAAGAGAGTAAGAAAAAAGAAATAGTAGTAGAAAAAAAGATTACAAAAAAGAAAAAAGAAACGGAAAGTGACGAAGATCTTTTTAAAGTAGATATAAAAGGAGAAGTTAATAAACCTGGTATTTATTCTGCTAAAGAAAATACAAGAGTAATAGATATTATTAATATGGCAGAAGGCTTAACTAATGATGCTGATACTACAGTAATAAATTTAAGTAAAAAAATAGAAGATGAAATGGTAATAATTATTTATAGTAAAGAAGAAGTTAGTAATTTTGCAAAGACCAAAGAAAAAGAAAAAATATTAAATGAAAACTGTAAACATCCAGAAAATACTGATTTAACAAATGATGCTTGTATTAACTATGAAAGTAATAGTTCTATTAGTACAGATAAAATAAATATTAATAAAGCAACACTTGAAGAATTAATAAAGTTACCTGGAATAGGAGAGAGTAAAGCTAAAAGTATTATTAGTTATAGAGAAAAAAATAATGGTTTTAAATCTACAGAAGAAATAAAACAAGTAGAAGGAATAGGTGATAACTTATATGCTCAAATTGAGAAAGTTATTACTACTGAATAAAACTTTTTACATTATATTATTTTTAACTGTTATTTTAACTATAATACGTTTTAATATTAAACCTAAAAGTATTTTAAATACTAATGTAAAAATAGTAAGTGGAGTTATAACAAAACTAAATTATGATAGTGATAAAATATCCCTTACTTTAAAGATAAGTAGTAACGAAAACTTAAAAGCTACTTATTATTTAAGAAATAATAAATATATAAAACTAAGATTAGGTGAAAGTATTAAACTAATTGGTAGTGTTAAAGAAATAAATAATTCTACTGTAATTAATGGATTTAATTATAAAGAGTATTTAAAAATTGAAAAGGTGAACTATTTATTTAGTGTAAGAAAAATAATTAAATTAAATAAAAGAATACCAGTTATATATTTAATAAAAAATAAAGTATTAGATTATATTAATTCTTTTCACAACTCTTCATATATTAAGATGTTATTACTAGGAGATACTAATGGAGTTGATATTAAGGTAATAAATAGTTTTAGAGAAAATGGAATTAGTCATTTATTTGCCATATCAGGAACACAAGTAACAGTTCTTGCAGAAGTAATAATGAAATTACTTTTAATGATAAAAATAAAAGAGAAGAAAAGATATATAATAACTAATAGTTTTATAATTATTTATATGTTGCTTACTGGCAGTCCACCAGCAATACTAAGAGCAGTAATATTTTTCTTTTTATCATCCATTAATAAATATAATTATTTTTATATAACTAATATGAATTTATTTATATTAACTTTAGTAATTACTTTAATAATTAATCCATATTATATTTATGATTTAGGTTTTTTATATTCATATTTAATTAGTTTTGGATTAATACTTTTTTCTAAGTATTTTGAAAATAAAAATTTCTTTTTAACACTTCTTTATACATCTGTTATATCTTTTATTATAAGTGTACCAATTACTTTGTATCATTTTTATCAACTTAATTTTACAAGTATTATATATAACTTATTTTATGTACCATTTGTAAATACTATTCTTTTTCCTATTGCTTATATTAGTTTACTGTTTTATCCACTTGATTATTTATTAACTATACTTATTAAAGTATTAGAAGTATCGTCTCTTTACATTAGTAAAATATCTTTTGGAAAGATTATTTTTCCTAAATTAAGTATAGTTTTTTATATTATATATTTTATAGTTATATATTTAATTTATAAAAATAATAAGAAGTTAACTGTTATTTTTTTAACTACATTTTTTATATTTAATTATTCATATAAAACTATTTTTAATAATGATTATGTATACTTTTTTGATGTTGGACAAGGCGATTCTACATTATTGCATCTAAGTAATAAAAATATTTTAATTGATACAGGTGGTAAGGAAAATATAAATATTGTGAACAATAATCAAATACCTTTTTTTAAATCAGATGGAATAAGAAAACTAGATTATTTAGTTATTACACATGGGGATTATGATCATATGGGAGAAGCAATAAATCTGGTTAATAATTTCAAAGTAGACAAAGTTATTTTTAATTGTGGTCCATACAATTATTTAGAAAAAGAGTTAATTAAGGTATTAGATAAAAAGAAAATAAAGTATTATTCATGTATCAAAGAATTAAATATCGATAAGAATAAATTATATTTTTTACAAACCAAAGAATATGATAATGAAAATGATAATTCAAATGTTATTTATACAGAACTTGATGGCTATAAATTTATGTTTATGGGCGATGCGTCAATTACTACTGAAAAAGAAATATTAGATAAATATGATTTACCAGATATAGATATATTAAAAGTTGGACATCATGGAAGTAAAACAAGTAGTAGTGAAGAATTTATAGATGAGATTAATCCTAAATATTCAATTATTAGTGTTGGAAAGAATAACAGGTACGGGCATCCAAATAAAGAAGTATTAGATAATTTAAAAGATTCAAAAATATATAGAACAGATCAAGATGGTAGCATAATGTTTAAGATAAAGAATAATAAATTAAGGATTGTGACATGTAGTCCATAGGAAGGAGTAGATATAAATATTGCAAGAGAATATATTAGTGTGATACAATGTTACCATGGAAGTGATTTTATGGCAATCGAAAAGTTATCAGATGTTAGTCCTTTTAAAGCTTTATTTTTAAATGATTCAGATATTAGTAATTATGTTTTTAAAACAAAAAGAATAGAGATTGATATTGAAAAAAGTTATGATATAGCACTTGTTTTAGGATGCAGTGATTACGACATAATGCAGTGTCGAGCTGATGAAGCTATGGAGTTATATCATCAAGGCATTGCCAATAAACTATTCTTAACTGGCGGTGTTGGGTTCTTAAGTAAAAATCGTGAAACATCTGAAGCATATATAATGAGACAATATATGATGTCGAAAGGAATCGCTGATAGTGATATAATAATTGAAGATGGTTCAAGAAATACATATGAAAATATGAAAAACTCGCTTGCTCAAATTGAAAAAGTATCTGGTGAAGGTGGAAAAGTCATTATTGTAACTTCTGATTTTCATAGTAAAAGATCAAAAGGAATGCTTGAAAAAATGACTCCTTTAAGTATTTATTCTTATGGGGTGTTAGATGGTAAGCATGATTTTAATATATGGAATAATTATAACTTTTCTACCAAAAGACTTATTAGAACAGAGGCCTTGTTACTTTCTTGGTATACACAAAGAGGGATAATTGATGATCAAGAAGTAACTTCAATTAATAGATTGTCAAGAAGATAAATAAAGGAGTGAAGTGAATGCTAGAGAATAATTATTTTAATGCAATTGATGAAAAAGGAATAGAGTCAACATATAAAATGCTATATTGTAAAGTGATTGATGGCAAATCAATTGTTTGGTATACTGATGGTAGTGTTGATGATAATGGAAAATATAATATCTATATATCATCATATAAAGAAAAGGATAAAATTTTTTTACTAGATTCGATAGATGATGAAGAAATAAAAAAATATATTAATATTTTTAAACAGGACTTATCAATAAGATAGTTCTTTTTCTTTACCAAAATTCGTATGCATAAACGCTAGTCACCACACGGGGATTTTGATCATATGGGTGAAGCAATTAATTTAGTAAATAATTTTAAAGTAGAAAAAGTTATATTTAATTGTGGACCATATAATGACTTAGAAAAAGACTTAATTAAAGTATTAGATAAAAAGAAAATAAAATATTATTCCTGTATTGAAGAATTGAATATCAATAATGATAAATTATATTTTTTGCAAACGAGAGTTTATGATAATGAAAATGATAATAGTAATGTTATCTATACAGAATTAAATAATTATAAATTCTTATTTATGGGAGATGCTGGTATTACTACTGAAAAAGAAATAATGAATAAATATAATTTATCCGATATAGATGCGTTAAAGGTAGGGCATCATGGAAGTAAAACAAGTAGTAGCAAAGATTTTATAAATGAAATAAATCCTAAATATTCAATAATTAGTGTAGGAAAGAACAATAGGTATGGGCATCCTAATACAGAAGCATTAGATAATTTAAATAATTCAAAAATATATAGAACAGATCAAGATGGAAGTATTATGTTTAAAATTAAAGAAAATGAAATTAAAGATTGAGACTTGTAGTCCGTGATTATGAACTTTTATGATATAATAGTTATAGGATGTGATAATATGACAGATGAAAAACTTGAACAGATAAAACAATTTTTTAATAACTATGCTAATTTAGAAGAATTTATTGAAAAATATATTAATATCAAGAAACCTTCAAATCAAGAAGCATTAATTCAATTGTTTAATGATACAAAATCTAATCCTGATGTTTGGGAATTAGCTAAATTTCAAAGGTCTACTGATACTTTACGATTAGATAAATTAATGTCTCAAAATGTTAGAGTAGAAGATATTTTGAATTTATCTCAGAAGTATGATTTAGGTAAATATAAAAGAATTATTATTAAACTAGATAATAAAAATTATGAAGATATAGATAGACTTTCAAATCTTCCACTAGATATCTATATTAAAGTATCTGGAGATAAAGGAATATGTACTTTGGATGAATTTAAAAAAATGAGAGACTTTTTTAATTATTTTATTGATAAGTATTCAACATATCAATTATCTAATTTAGAAAAAACTACATTAGCTTATGATTATATAAAGTTTTTTACTTTTAATAAAGAACAAAATGACAAACTTACAGATTCAAGAAGCATAGCAAAGTCTATTTCAACAGGAAATATGGTTTGTGAAGGGTATTCTAGAATATTTTGCCAATTATTAAGAGAAATGGGTATTAGCTCAAATTTAGTATTTATTGAACCAAATGAGAAGGAAAAAGGTGGACACGTTAGAGTAATGCTTAATATTAATGATGAAAAGTACAATGTTAATGATGTTTTTGCTTTTGATCCTACTTGGGATTCCAATCAAAATATGTCACTTATTACTCATTCTGATGGAAGTACAGGATATGAGATAGAATCATGGTTAAAACAGGATGATACAATAGTGGAAAAATTACCATCTGATATTAGATATCTTTTTTATATGGTTCCTATACATGAATATAGTAAATATTTTTCAAATGAAAAAATTGAAAAAATTGAAAAATATCCTTCTGGTGAATTAATTGAATTAACGGACCAATTGATGACTGTATTAAATTATGATGATCATAAACCTAAAGATGATTTTGTCTTTGATTTTATTCAAAAATTGCTATATAAAGTGAAAAAAGTAGAAGGTTATAAAGATGAACAAATAGAAAAATACATTCATCATGCGATTGAAATAATGAAACAAGATAGATATGGTAGACATGACAAGTATAAAAAGAAAAGAGATGATAGTAAAAACAAAACTAGTAATATGGATATAATTTATCATAATGAGAGAACTGGTACTTCTGAGAAAGTAGTAGATATTACAAAAATATCAAAAGAAGATGTGCCACTTGCAATAAAGGAGTTTGCAGAAGGATCTTCATCATTAGAAAAATGTTTACAGACTATATATAATACAGGAATAGTAACTCGTGCTTGTTGTAAAGGAAACCACATTGAAGTGAATGAAAATAGCCAAGGTTCAATTGTAAACATAAATTCTGATGCTTATATAGCTTTTGAAAAAAATAGTGATTGGAAATCTTATTTATCACCTCAACTAATAAAAGATGAATTTGTTGTTATTGAGGATGATTGTATAAGACATTATGGAGAAAATCATGATGAGTTTTTTGAAATGCTAACTCAGAATTTTATGACAGAAAAAAAAGATAATATATCTTTAATTGATGAGAAAAAAAGTTCATATAGTAGAGACATGATAGATGAGCTGGAACAAAAATCTTATTTATTTAGTTTATCGAAAAATGGCTTCAGTAAGGAACAAATTTCAAATTTATTATTACTTAAATCAAAAATTAAAAATGTATGGCATGATGATACACTTAGTGATTTAGATGTAATAAGAATAAACAATGAACTAGGTAAGGAATATAATATAAAACTTCAGCAATACTTTAACGAGAATTTACAACAAACAACAAGAACAAAATCTACAACAAAGATTAGTTATGAAGAAGAAAAACATCAACAGGAATTAGCTTCAATGCTTCAAGATAATATAGTACAAGAGAAAGATTCAAACATAAAAATAAAATAAGAATTATTATTTGGCTTTTATCCTTTAAATGTTAAAAACTATAATATTAACAAACAAAAAGATTTTAGTGAAAATGAAATACTAGATTTTTTATATGAGGATATATATAGTATTAAGTGTGAATTAATAACCTTGTTAAGTTTAAATGATAATAGTAGATAGTTATATCTAATTTTTTAATATATACATAAATATATGTTGTTACAATAGATATGAAGGTGGTAAAATGAAAATTGAACTTAGTAATTTTATAGTTGAATATGATAAAGAAATCAATTACATACAAAGTATAATTTCAACATTAGAAAATGATACAGATAAAATATTAGATTTTTTTGAACTCGACAAACTTTCTCAAAAAAAGAAAGTAGTGATTTTTACAAGTAGAGAAGAATACAAGAAGCATATGCTACAATTTGTACCAGAATTCAAGGAATGGATGTGTGCAGATACATATGATGGTAATATAAATTTACTAGAAATATCAGAAGCAAGAAAATCAAAATCACATGCGAACATGGGAGTAGATGAATTTGTAAAAGATGTATTGCATGAGTTTGTACATTCATGTCAACAGGAACTTAATACAAAATCAGAGGGGGTTGGATGGTATTGGGAAGGATTAGCTACTAATCTAAGTGGTCAATATTTTAAACCAATTAGTTTATCTGATTGCAATTTTGAAAAATTAAAAAATGATTTTTATGATGTAAATAATTGTTATAGTTACGCATATACAATAGGAAAATATATGTTAGAAAATTATTCTAAAGATAAATTATTGGAATATGTTAAAAATCCCAATTTATTAAAAAAAGATGAAGACAAAATATTTTATGAATCTATAGAGTGGAGTAATAGTGGAGTAAAAGGAGTAAGAAAATGAAAATAATATATATGCACCATGCAGAAAGAAATATTGGAGAAAATCATAATGATTCTGAATTGAGACAATTAGAAGATATAACAGAAAGAGGAATAAAAGAAGCAGAATTATTAGCAGAACGATTAAAAAATCAAAACATTACAGCTATAGTAACTGCTCCATATTTAAGATGTAGACATACTGCTGAAATTATTAATAAATATCATAATTCACCAATTGTTGAAGATGAAAGATTTAATGAAATGAATTATGGTGAAGAATGGAAAAATTTACTTAAAAGAAATATTGAAGCTATAGATGATATTGTAAAAACATATAATGATGATGATACTATAATATGTGTTACTAGTGGTGTTAATTTTTCAGCTTTTGTATGTTATTTTTATAATATTGAACCAACTAATGATACTCCTTGGAGTCAAGCAGGAGATATATCACCAATTATATTTACAAGTGGTAAAAAAATGTTAGATTGAGAATTCAATCTTTTTTTGTATAAATTAGTAAGTATAACCACATGTCGCTATATATAAATTATGTTATAATAAATTAGGAGGCTTATAATGAAAACTGAAGAATTGAAAATATTAAAGAAAAAGGTTGAAAAACTACAAACAAAGAGAGAAGAAGTATTAACTCTTCAAGAAGAAATAGCATTATTAGAAAAATCAGAAGTAGTTAAAAAATATTTAAATTTATTGGATTTGTTAGATAAAAAAACAACGGGGAAAAATACTAATATTGATAAAATTACTGATGAAGAAATTATTAATATTGCCTTACGTGAAACAAAAATAACTCCAGATGAAGAAATATATGTATATTTAGGTACATATAAGTATAATAATGAACTTGACATTGTTCACAGCCTCAGTGATATACCAGTTAGTAGAACAAATAAATATGCAGATTATGTACTATATCAAAATCTTGAATCAAAATATTATGATAGTTTTAAAGTACCTTATAAAAGTGCAGAAGAATTTGAAAATACTCATAAAGTAATAATTCCTAAAAATGTTGTTAGCAGAAAAAAATATTTTTATAAATTACAATTAGAATATTTTGAGACTATGATTTTAGAATCTCCAGAAGAAGCAAAACAGAAAATAAAAAAACTATTAGAAAAATAAGTATAATTAAAAAATAGTAGACAAAGTTATTATTTAGTTGAAAAAATAATAAAAATCATTTATAATTTACTGCGAGGTTGTTAGTATGAAAATTAAATATGAACTTATTAAAGAAGAAAAGAATTGTGAAGCAAGACTTGGTAAAATTAAAACTAATTATGGAGAAGTGGAAACTCCTATGTTTATGCCAGTTGGAACGCGTGCTGCAGTAAAAGGACTTACAATAGATCAAGTAAAAGAGTGTGGTAGTGGTATTATTCTTGCTAATACTTATCACTTATGGTTAAGACCAGGAGAAGATATTGTAAATGAAGCAGGTGGACTACATAAATTTATGAATTGTGATGGACCAATTCTTACTGATAGTGGTGGATATCAAGTATTTTCTCTTGCTAAAAATAAAAAGAAAGATATAACTGAAGAAGGTGTACATTTTAAAAGCCATATTGATGGTAAAAACTTATTTTTAACCCCAGAAAAATCAATA
>CADAWN010000022.1 GCA_902791625.1 uncultured Erysipelotrichaceae bacterium
ATCTTCAATTAATCTATTTATTTGTTTATTTGTATTATTATCTCTTATTTTTTTGGAATAAAAAAGGTTATAAATTGGTATATATAACTTTATTTTACTTACTTTATCAAGTATCTCATCTTTACTTAAAAGATCAATAGTATCAATTGCCATATTATTAATAACTTTGTAACCTTTTTCACCTATTTTTTTATAAATATAATTATTGTTATAATCTAACATATTATATGAAATTGTAGTAGAAAATAATTCAGCAAATGTTGCTAGTAGTAGATATTCCATATATAACCTCTTACTTATTTAATGCATTTAATAAATTAACTTTAAACATATCTCTTTCTGGATTCTTTTTAGAAATCATTACACCTTTATAAGTAGAAAGCTCAGCTCTATGTCCTTCATCTAAAATTTCTTCTGGAGTAATATTAGTTAATAATATTATATTCTTATCTAAATATACAGTATAATGTAATCTAATCTCACCATGTACTTTTGTGAAAAGTGCATCAGTAGGTAACTTTAACTCATAGTTCTTTGTCTTTAACTTTTTATCTTCACCAACAAGTTCTCCTAAGAATTCACCTTGTCTAAGTTTTGGATAATAAGTAAAAGTAAGTCTCTTATAAGCAAGCATGTTATACTTTCTTACTGATCTTTCTTTTTTTCTAAAATCATTTTCATCTAAATACTCGAATATGTACATGTTTTTTAATTCTGTCATTTTAACGCCCCCTATTTCGTTTAAATGCTTTTGTACCTTCAAAGTACACATATTATAGCACATTTTTAATTATTTGTCAATTATTGTCACTCTATTTTTTATTTTACATCATTTAACATTACAGTTTTTACATTTTTTCCGTCAATCATAAAGACAATATTATTAACATCATAATTATCAAAAACAGAATAACTGATGCTATAAATTACTTCTTCAACTAACTTTTGGTTCTTATCATATAAATAATTATTAAAATCTAAAAAGAATACATTATCTTCTTTATTATAACCATTAAGTTTCAAATTAGTATTTAAAACACTCATTAAATTAGGTTCATATATATAATTAGTTGTAAGTGAATCTATTATTACTTTTATCTTATCATCTTTAGTATTCTCATATTTTGTAACTGGTACATAATACTTTTCGTTATTTATCTTTTCTAAATAGTATATAACTGTTTTATTTATGTCATTACGACTAGTAATATTATATTCATTATTAATACCTATACTTTTATCTAGTGGATAATTAATCTTTTCTTTACTATTTGGATATTCATTTAGTAGTTTTCCTTCTACTTCAATAAATATTTCTTTTACTCCTTTTAAATCAAATATACTATAAACGATACTTTCAATAGTTTTCTTTTCTATACTCTTTTTTAAATTTAAAAACTCTTTAGAAAAATTAATAGTTACACTTTCTTTATCATATCTTATCTCAAGTACTTTTGTATTCTTTGGAATAGTAGCTTTTAATTCATCAGGAAAACTATTATCATTTCCTTCTATTAAACTATTAAGTATAGCTTCAATTTGTTTAGTTTTATCTTTAGAAGTAATAAGTGTTTTTGCTTTAACTAAATATCCATCTTTATTTAATAGATAAATACTATTAGTTCCTTCATTAAAAGTATATTCTACTTCTACTTTACTATCTAATTTATCTTCTTTATCTATACCACTAATAACATATACAGTAAGAAAAATAAAAAGCGTAATTGTTGTTACAAATATTCTTTTTAGAGCTTTTCTCTTTAACATATTATCACCTATTAAAATTTATGATTATTTTTATAAATAATTACAAAAAAGAGAAACAATTAAATACTTATTTCTCCTAATCTAATAAGTTCAACTACAGCACTTGCTCTTCCATTTACTCCTAGTTTTTGCATTACATTTGATATATGATTTCTTACTGTTTTTTCACTTATAAAGAGTTCTGTTGCTATTTGTTTTGTTGACTTGTTATTAATTAATTTAGAAAAAATTTCATTTTCTCTTTTAGTTAGTATTTTCTTAGACATAAAAACATCCTCTCACATACTCTAAAGTATTATATGAGGGGATGTTTAATTTGTTACTTCTTTTCGAATTTAACAGTAATATACATTTTATTTTGATATTCTTTTTGAATTAATCTCATTATATTATTTGCTAGTTTATTATCATGTTTAGAAGAAATACAAACAGCTGAGATATTTTCTTTATCTATTTTTACAAAACAGTTTTGATCAAGTTCCTGTTTTATTTTCTTTTCAATAGTTTCTTCTTTTCCTTGCAACTCATTTAAATATTTTAGTTGTTCATAGGCATTATTCTTCTCTTCTGCAGTCATTTTATTATTAGTAAGTTGAGACTTTAAAGTATCTATTTGTTCCTTTCTTGATTCAGTTAGACTTACTCTCATAGCTTCTAATGTAGAACTTTCTGTGACCTTTACAGTTTTTTCTGCTTTAGGTTTTGTCTTTTTTACTGCTACTTTAGTATCTTCTTTACCCATTAATAATTCATTAGGCATAGTTACATAATAAATACCTAGTACTAATACTAAACTAAATAATGTTAAAAACCATAAATTTTGTTTGTTCATCTGTATCCTCCTCTATACTAATAGTATGTTGGAGGATTTAATTTATGATTATTTATTTAAATAATTTATCGCACTTATTAAACCAAGTTTTCCATATTCATATGTAAGGGATCCTTGCATATAAGCTATGAATGGTTCTCTTAGTGGTCCATCACAACTAATTTCTATACTTGATCCTTGTGTGAATGAACCTGATGCCATAACAACTGGATCAGAATATCCAGGCATATCCCATCCTTCTACAACTGAGTTAGAATCAATTGCAGATGCTTTTTGAATACCTGAACAAAATTTTACCATTTTATCTTTATCATTAAATACAATATTTTGAACGATATCTGCACGTTCTTCATTATATTTTGGTTCTACTTTATATCCTAATTTTTCCATAACACAACTTGTAAGTACTGCTGTTTTTAGGGCACTTGCAACTACAGTTGGAGCCATATATAATCCTTGTAATATTAATTTGTTCATTCCTAAAGTTGGCCCTACTTCTAAACCTTCGCCAGGAAGTGTAAGTCTTTCTCCAACTAAATCTATTAAATTGCTTCTTCCAACTACATAAGCACCATTAGGAGCTATACCTCCACCTAAATTTTTAATAAGAGAACCAACACAAATATCAGCACCTACTTCAATAGGTTCTTTAGTAGTTACAAATTCACAATAACAGTTATCTATCATTATAATTACATCTTTATCTACTTTTCTAATTTCTTTAATTACTTTTTCTACTTTATCAAGTGTAATACTTTTTCTAGTAGAATAACCTTTAGATCTTTGTATCTCTATTACTTTTACTTTATGTTCTTTTAAATAAGAAGTTATCTTTTCATAATCAAAATCATCATTAACTAAATCTATTTGATCATATTTAACTCCAAAACTTTTAAGTGATGAATTATTATCTTTTATTCCAATTACTTCATCAAGTGTATCATATGGTTTTCCTGTAATACTTAAAAGAAGATCATTTGGTCTTAGAAGAGCAAAAAAAGTAACATTTAATGCATGACTTCCAGATATAAATTGTCCTCTTACAACTGCTTTTTCTGCTTTAAAGACTTTAGCAAATATTCTTTCTATTTTATCTCTTCCTTGATCATTATAACCATATCCAGTAGTTTCATTAAAGTCACTTTCCATAACACATTCTTCTTGAAAAGCATTTAATACTTTTTCTGAATTAATTAAAGCAACCTCATCTATTTTATCTAACTCATCTTTTATTTCTTTTTCAGATTCTAATACTAATTTTCTATTATCCATTATAACCACCATCCACTCTAATTACACTTTTATTTATATAAGATGCTTCACTACTACATAAGAATACAACTACTTTAGCTATCTCTTTTGGTTCTGCGAATCTTTTAAGAATTATCTTTTTATTTTCTTCTTCAATTTGAACATTCGTTAATTCCTTATTCATATCTGTATTTATCCAGCCAGGAAGAACTGTATTTACTCTAATTGGAGCAAGTTCTATTGCTAAGTTATTAGATAATGAAATAAGAGCAGCTTTACTTGCATCATAATCAGCACTATATGGATAATTAGTATCAACTCCATTAGTTGAAGAAATATTTACAATACTAGAGTTCTCATTCATTAAATTTTTCGCATACTTACTACATAAAAAACTACCTACTAAATTTACTTCATATACCTTCATAAAATCTTCTTTAGTTTTATCAAGAAATATACTATCATTTTGTATTGCTGCATTATTAACTAAATAATCAAGTTTACCAAACTTTTCTTTTATCTTATTAAACATTTCTTTAACTTCTTCTTCATTTGAAACATCACATTTTACTATTAAACCATCTACTCCAAAACTTTTAACTTCTTCCAAAAGTTTAACAGCTTCTTCATAATGGTTGTGATAATTAATAATTACATCATAACCATTTTTAGCAAATTCTAGTGAAATAGCTTTTCCTAATCCACCTGTCGCACCAGTTACTAATGCACATTTTTTCATAGTATCCCTCTTCTCTTCGTAGATTATATCATAAAATCATATAAATTACCACAAAAAAACAGCATAGCTGTTTATTTAATAATTGAATATGAATTATCAATTAATTCTTTAATATCATTATCAGAAACCGTATCATCTAAAATTATAGTTATCCAGCTTTTTTTATTCATATGATATGCTTCATAATAACCTTTCTTTTTTAGAAGGCTATCTCTTAATTCTGGTTCTACTTTGACATTTATAATAACTATTTCTCCAGCACCATTATCTATTTTAGATCTATCAAGAGTCATCATAATTGCAAACCATTTGCCACTTTCTTTTTTTCTAAATACACCAAAATCATCATATTTTTCCCATAAAAATTCAGGTTCTCTTTTATACTTATCTATTATATAATTTGTTATTCTATTAGACTGATCTGAAATAAAATAATTTGTCATAAAGCATTCTTTCTTTATCCTGTTCAATATATTAGAATACTTATCTCTTACTTTATTAACAAAAGAACCATTTTCACTTTCCACTCTAATATTTATATATTCATCATCTATTTCTAAATCAATAACTTTACCTGTAAGCCTGCCATCTTCATTAATAGTAATATCAGCTATAAAAGTTGAATCCATAAATACCTCAGAATATTTATAAATATTATTTTCTTTTTTAAAACCAAATGGCACTAATTTATCAAATTCAACTTTAGACTTTTTAAATATTTCTTTTTCTAAGTTCATTTTTATATTTATCCTATAAAACTTTTATATTCATCACTTGATTCACTACCATTAAATCTTTTACCAACAACAAAGTTGATATTTGGATAAGTTCTTCTTAAATCAGTAATACTACCATTTACACTTGATGAACCACTAGTTACAAATATATATACTTGTTTTTTAGAAAAATCATGACTTTCAATAAATGTATTTACAATAGTAGGTGCGACATCCCACCATACTGGAAACCCAATAGCTATTTTCTCATAATCATTAAAATTATTTACTTTATTTTTTAATTCTGGGCGGTAACTTCTATTAGCCATTTCACGTGATGAACGACTATCCTTATTTGTCCAATCTAAGTCTTCATCTGTATAAATATCTACTGGTTCAATTTCAAATAAATCTCCTTCTATACTATTTGCAAGATTACGTGCAACTTTTCGTGTTACTCCACTTGCTGAAAAATAACAAACTAAAACTTTACTCATAAATCCTCCTTATTTTTGTTTTACATCTATTATTACATATTCTGATTTGGTTCCTGTTTTAAAATCTATTTCCCAATCTGATATACCTGATGTTACTATAAAATCAGTACTACCTCTTCTTTCATAACCATATGTTTTATCATTTACCTGAAAGAATAATCCTCCAATTATTGGAAGTGGAAATAACTGTCCTCCATGTGTATGACCAGAAAGAACTAAATCAACGCCTTCATCTTCTTCATTTTTATAATCACTTGGTTCATGATCTATTACAATCATATATTTATCTTTATCTAGTCCTTTAACTAACTTACTCATTTCTTTTCTATTTCCAAGTGACTTGTCTTTTCTACCAATAATATAAAAATTATCAACTAGTTTAACTTCATCTGCTAAAATATTTATATTATTTTCTTCTAAAATACTTCTTAATTCTTCTTTAGTAAAATCTCTTCTATTAAAATATCCTTCATCATGATTACCATATGAATAGAAAATTCCATATTTTGTTTTTATATTTCCTAAATACTTTGTAGCTTTTTGTAAATCTTTCTTTTTAGTAGAATCATCTACATAATCTCCTGCGATAACTATCATATCTGGCTTTTGTTTTTCTATTTCTTTTAAATGCTTTTTGAAACCTTCTCCATCAAATGTAGTACCAATATGAGAATCAGCTATTAGTGCTATACGAAGTTGTTTTATATCTTTATTTGTTTTTATTTCATAGTTAGTCTGCCATACATTATGACATAGATAAAATCCAATAGAAAGATAAATAACTACAGTAAATATAGAAAGCCATCCTTGATAATAATACTTAAACTCTTTTTTTCTTCTTCTCTTTATTAGTCTAAATATAAGTCCATATATAAGAAAAAATATTGTTAAATGTAAAAGTATGATTATTGAATTAATAACTGATAAAATATAGCTAAAAATTAGAAAAATAATTAATACTATAATAAAAGATATTATGTTTTTTAACCATTTTTTCTCTTCTGCTATTTTTTTAATAAATCCAAAATTAGATATTTTAATTACTATATAAATTGTACTTAAAACAAATGAAATAAGTACTACATTATTAACCACATATTATCACGTCCTATATACCAAAATTATAACATATTTATAAGATATAACACAAAAATAAGACAATTTCTCATTTTTCTATTAACCTTATGTAATTCCTAATACTGCTTGGAATTACATCATATATTATATATCATTTATTTTAATATTTTATAAATTAATATATTACAATTTCCATATCCAAGATGACCTAAATAACTCGCTATAATACTTTGTTTTTCTTCATCACTTATTTTATTATTATCATACTCCTTATATATTTTTTTAATTTTTCTTTTAAATCTCTTTTTAGTTTTATTTGTAACTTTAGATATGGTCCTATTATTTTTTCTAAAAAATCTAAAACCTAAGAATTCTATTTCTTCATTACTTGAATATATTTTTGTTTTTTTATTAAGTTCCAACTTATATTTATTAACTATTTCTTCTATTTTCACTTTTGCAAATTTTAAATATTCTTTATCATTATGAATTAATACCCCATCATCCATATATCTAACATATTCCTTTATCTTTAACACTTCTTTAATATAGTGATCAAGTTCATTAAGATAAAACGTTGCTATTATTTGTGAAGACATATTGCCTATTGGAAGACCTTTACCCTTTCTATATGTAGGAAGTTTTAAAACTTCTTCTATCTTTAATAATTTATCATTTGTATCTAGTTTTTTTAACCTTTCTATTTCATTTTTCTTTAATCTATTAATTGTATCATTAACATATAATTCATCAGTAGAATCAATTATAGAAAATATTATTTTAAGAACTTGTTTATCTTTAATTTTTTTCTCTATTAATTTTTTTGCTATTTCATGATCAATATTATAAAAGTATTTACTAATATCAAATTTTAAAATATAAAATTTCTTATATTTATTTTTATAATAATTATAATTTTTCTTAAATAGTTTTAACGCATAATGAGTTCCCATCCCAACCCTAGTTGCACAGTTTTCATGTATCAAAGTATCATTAAATATATCAATAAGAAAATATTTAGCAACTAAATGATTAACTATTTTATCTCTTATTTCTTGACTCATTATAATTCTAAGTTTAGGTTCTCTAATTAGAAATATATTATATTTACCTGGAATATAAGAATTACTTGATAATTTTTCTTTTATTCTGATTAAATTCAAGCTATAAAATCTTTCAAATTTTTCTATCTTACTTTTATTTTTAGTATTTTTTGAAACTATATTTTCATACATATCTATTATTATATTTAAATCTGTAATTCTTTTATAAATATTACCTACTTTCTTCATTATAATTTTTCCAACTATAAAGCATTTTAGATATTTCTTCTAAATGTTTACTAATCCCTTCAAATTTCTTTTTACCAATTAAATTTTTCTTATATGATAACATTAAATAAAAATCTATCATTTGTAACTTTATAATTGATAAATTCTTATTTTTTTCTTTTTCAAAACCCTTATTAGCAAGATATACAGATTCTAACATTTCATATAATGAATTACTAATTAGAGCTTTAATTTCAATATATTTATGTGGAAAATTTTCAAGTATATTTTCAATATATATAATTGTTTTCTTTAATCTAACAGCAATTAAAAGTCTATCGTTTTTTTCTCTAGTCGACTCTCTAATTTTACTTTCTTTACTACTCATTAATAATCTCCTTTATTTTTTCTAATTTTATAGTGATATTTTCATTCTGCAAATTATCATTTAAATATTTAGTTATCTCATTAACTAATATTAAATTATATTTTAAAGTATTTTCATCAAATATATATTTATCATAATTATTTGAATCGAAATCTTTTCTTTTCGTTATTTCATATTTATCTACTACTATATAATTAATAAAATAATTATTTAATTTATTAATTATATTATCTAAACTTGAAACTGGAAAACCTACTTTAAAAGTATTAGATAATTTATTAAGCTTATAATTAAATATTTTATTCATTATTAATGCATCATTTCCTAGTATCTCATAAAAATTACCATATTTCAGCATAACAATATATTCCCTATATTTTGTTTTATACATATAATATTTTTCTAACATTTTCTCACCTCCTTTCGATACAATAAAAAAAGAAGAGGAATAATTTATCCCCTCCTGTTATTATAGTTCTAGAAATCTTCACTTTTCACTTATTAAAATTACTAACCTACAATTTCATCTATAATATATATTTTGCTAATTAGCAAGGAAAATACTTGTTTTTCATAGCTTCTCATTACAAATATTAATTACGTAATCCTAAGTTTTATGAAAAATTGGGCGAACGCCGTTGTTGTTGTCGTTGTTGTAGTTGTTGTTGTTGAAGTTACCTTCATTCACATTCCACACGTTGTTATTGTTGTTAGCAGAACCAAGTCAGGCATCATAAACGAATACCAAACAACCCGGAGTCACTTTCTAGTATTTCCCCGTATACATCAAAATGATATTTTTAAGCCTTTTCTCCTCCTCTCGGGAATATTTTCTTTTAGAAAATTTCCCTCTAGAAGGACGTGAAACGCAAATTTCTCCGAAATTTCGTTCCTGGCGCACTTCGTGCTTAGATATCAGATGTTGAGATTTCTATAACTGGGCGAACGCCGAAGCTGATGTCGCCGTAGTAGTAGTAGCTGTTGAAGCTACCTCCAAGCACATACCACACGCTGTTATTGTCGTCAGCAGAACCAAGACAATAAGCTGTATCATCTAATATAATAGAATTCCCTTCATCTTCTACATTTTGTACAGCATCTGCTTCTTCATATGTAAGTAGTCTACCAGTTATTGTTGAAGGGGCCCCCATTGTCTTTAGTTTATTTACATATCCATTTTCACCACTTATATATTGATAGATACTTGCATTACTATCATATACCTTTGGATATGGATTTCCAGAATAACTTGCTCCATTTTGATTATATGGACTGATTAATCCGTTTCCATCTGGATCCCAATATGCTGAATCTGAAAATGCGACTGTTCCATAAGAATTACCTCCATAATATCCTTTAGCATCTACACTTTGTAGTCCATATCCTGGTGTATCTGTTGGAACATCTCCACCATATTCATCCCAATATCCAACCATTAAGTTATATTTAGCAAGTAATACTGTTTTACCATTAGCAGAGTTATCACTTGAGATTACATAGAAGTCTTCTGTTTCTCCTATTCCGACGATATCTCCTGGTTGTAAGTTTCCTTTAGTTCCTTTTATAATTCTTACAGCACTTTGTTGCCCAGATTTTTCTCCTTGTACATAATCTACTTCAAATACTAGTCTTAATGTTTCTGTAGTTGATTCATTTAATGTACTTGGATCTATATCTGTTTTATACCATACTCTTACTTTATATTTCTTTCTTGTTGGAGTATTTCCTTTTTTAGCTTCTAATACATCTCCTGCAGTAACATCTGCATCGTTTTCTGCATATTTAACAGTATATCCAATATAGTTTGGTAAGTTCTTTGGTGTTGTTCCATCACTTTCATATACATTGTTCTTTACTCCATTTGGAGCTATTTTTGCATTTAAGCTTCCTTCATTTACAGCGTCCTCCTGGTTCACTTAACTCTACACTATATTCTATTTGAGTCTTACCTGCATCTGTTACTCTTGCTCCATTTTCTTGAGTAGTTGCAACACTTCCACTTGTTACTTGTATACTATTTTCATCCCAATATACATTCCATCTTGCACTTTTTACATCTGCACTACCATTTATCTTTAATGTTGTTGCAATTGCTGCATATCCAATAGTAATTGCTAGTAGTAAAATAAGTACAGTTAGTAATGTCTTATTCTTTTTGTTTTTCTTCATCTTTTCCTCCTATTATTATTTAATAATAGTATACCCCCCCCCCACCGAAAAATGTCAAGGGGGATGTTATCATATTTTATACCGTAATTATGGTGCATTTTTATACTTTTTTAAGCTAAAATACGAGAAGTTAAGTCTTTAAAAATTTTCTAAGTATTAAAAAATTCCCATCTTATGGGAACTTAACTATTAAATATTAATATCTTTTTTTCTATTATAAAATCTATAAACATTTAACATAATAAATATTGTTTGTAATATGTATAAATTACCTAAATATAAATATCTCATAGTTGGAAAAGCTGTTGCATCAGTATATGATACACCTGCTAAAATTATTAGGTATATAAATAATATAATTGAAGTAATAATATTATATATATCTTTTCTTTTTATATTAATTAAATATATTATAAGTGCACATGGAGCAAGTATAATTGTTAAAATCATATAAATAATTCTTATTATTTCATATTTAGTATCATTCTTTTCTAATATATTTTCAGTAGTATGACTATCTAAATTAACTACACTATAAGCACCTACATCTTTATCATATTTAAACTTAGAAAAATCAGTATATGTTTTTACATTTTTATAAGTAGATGTATAAATAACAATATCTAATACATTCTTAGGCATATAAATAAATTCATCATATGTAGGTACATTTAAAAGTATTGAAGAGAATGCAAACTCTTTTTCTAGTCTTCCGTCTTCAAATACCTCATCTATTTCTTCACCCATCTTTTTAAAATACTTTTCTGCTTCTTTTCCATCTTTAAATTTATTCTTCTTAAATATAAATTGTCTAAAATACCAAATAATATTACCATTATATATTTCACCAGTATCATCAATAAGAACTTTGTAATACTGATTTATTTCTCTTTCAGTTAAATTAAATGATTTAACATTTTCTACTAATTTAAAGAATGTAGATTTTGGAATAGATACTTTATCTTTTTTCTCATCATCTTTTATTTGTAATACTTTTCTAAATGTATTTTTAAATTCTGAATCTTGTATTTCATTATAAGTATATATTCCATAATTCTTATAATTAATTAGTGAGACAATATTTAAGTTAATTGTTAAAACTACAAATGGTATAAGACTAGCTAAAATTACTTTAAAGTTTTTCTTTTTTAAATTACTATTTTTTATACATTTATAAACTATTATGAATAACAAAACTAGCTTTGTCCAAATATTATCTTCTCTAGTTAAATACATAATAGATGTAATTAGACCGAGTAAAATATAATTTATAATACTTCTTTTTGTTTTATCATCTGATAAAAGAATTCTAATAACTATTCCTAAAAAGAATAAGAGTTCTATTATTGATAATGAATTTCTATATAATCTTTGAAATAATTCACTAGAATATGTTATAGGATTAAATAGTAAAAATATAAAGAAAATAAATAGTATTTTTTTGTTTTTTATTAGTTTTTCAAATGGTTTAATAAAATACATTACTGATAAGATATATAGTATTGTAAAGAACATACTATAACTTATATGAGTTATTTTACAAAATGATATTACAAGTGGAAATATTATTCCTTTTATTAAAGTAAACTCACTATAGGTACCTAAAAAATCTCCTCCAGTAAGACTAGTCATTTGATCTATCATTAGTTTATCATCATAAGTTAAATTTCTTATATAGAAACTAGATAAATAAAAACTAATTAAAAACCTAACTAATACTATTATTAAAACTAGAATTATAAATTTCTTTTTACTACTTATTTTTTTCATACAACTACCTCTATTTTCATTATACATTAAAATAAGTACTAGTGATAGTACTTATTTTGAAAGATTTATATCAAATATTGTTTCATTTTCGCATGTTAAATTAATTTTTAATGCTTTTAGTTTTTGTTTATCTGATCCAGTTACTATATATGTAGCATGGGCATCTGATCCTTTTAATTTACTTAAATTAGATAAGGCTTTTGCTGCAGTGGGATTAGTTACAGAACAAATACTAAGTGCTGTAAGTACATCTGATAAAGTTAGTCTTTCTTCAGCTCCCATTTCTTTTTTTAGATTTAGAATTGGTTCAATTACTGATGGTGAAAGTAAATATATATCAGGTATTTTACTTAAATGTTTTAAGGCATTTAGTACTACTGATCCAGCTGCAGTCATTAAATCCGTTTGTTTACCAGTAATAATCTTTTTACCTACTTGAAGTGATATTACAGGAGTTCCACCTTCTTTATCACGTTTATCTAAGGCTGGTTTAATAACTTCTAAATAATCTTCATCTATATTTAATTCATTCATTAAAAGTTTAATTTTCTTATATGTATCTTCATCACATAATCCCATTTTGTAATTATTCTGTTCATTATAGTATCTTCTTACTATTTCTTTTTTAGATGCCTCTTCTACTACATCATTATCTGAAATACAGAATCCTACCATATTAACACCCATATCAGTTGGTGAATTATATATTTCTTTATTTGATACTTTACTTAAGATACTTTTTAAAATTGGAAATGTCTCAACGTCTCTATTATAATTTACTGCTACTTTACCATACTTTTCTAAGTGAAATGGATCAATCATATTAACATCTTTTAAGTCAGCAGTAGCAGCTTCATATGCAATATTAACTGGATGTTTTAGAGGTAAGTTCCATACTGGAAATGTTTCAAATTTTGCATATCCAGAATTAAGTCCCATTTTATTTTCATGATATATTTGAGATAAACATGTAGCAAGTTTACCTGATCCTGGACCAGGTGCATTTACAAGCACCAATGGTTTAGTAGTTTCTATATATGGATTAGCTCCATATCCTTCATCACTTACTATTGTATCAACATCTGTTGGATATCCTTTAGTAAATCTATGAATATAAGTTTTAATATTATTTCTTTCTAATTTTTTAATAAATTTATTTACACTAGGTTGATTTTCATAAAGTGTTACAACAACACTATTTACAGAGAATCCCATTTTCTTAGACTGCATTACTAATTTTAGTATTTCTTGATCATATGTAATTCCATATTCTCCACGAGTTTTATTTCTTTCTATATCTCCAGCACTTATACAGAATATTATTTCAAGATCTTTTTTTAATTCTTTAAACATACTTATTTTTACATCTGGTTTAAATCCTGGAAGAATTCTTGCTGCATGACTATCTTCAAATAGCTTTCCTCCTACTTCTAGATATAATTTATCGAATAGTTTAAATCTTTCTTTAATTTTTTCACTTTGAATTTTTACATATTTTTCATTATTGAAACCTTTTTTCATTACCTCACCTTTATGCCTTTCTATCATAATCATTATAGCATGTATAATTTTTCAAGTAAAATAAAAAAACTGAGAAATATCTCAGCTTTTATTATTCAAATACTTTTTCACGTCTTGAAAGTATTACTGCACCTAAACCTACTATACAAATTCCTAGAATAGCTAGATAAATTACAATAGTATCAGAAGTTGCAGGGTTACTATTATTTACTACATCAGTATAAGCAACTGCATAAGTTGAGAACTCATCTGACATAAATGATACAGTTCCATCACCATTATCAGTAACATCATCAATTAATGTAGCTTTTCCATTATGCATTTTTACTACATAATATTTTCTAATATAACCATCTTTTACTTTTGGTAATCCATCTGGAAGACCAAGAGTTACTTTAACTTTACTTTCTGCTTCACTTACATATTCAACTATATCACCATTGTTATTTGTTTTAGTAAGTAAAACATCAAAATAACCTATTAAAGTATATTTATCTTTTATTTCTTTATTAATTGCTTCTACTTCTTTTTGATCAACATCTGCTTTTGAAATCATACCACTTATAACTTTAAGTTTTAATTCACTTTCTTTTACAATAGTATATTTATTTTCATTAGCACCAGCAATAATCTTTTTAGCAACATATCCTTCAGCAATTTCATCTGCAGCTGGTTCATCAGTATATATTCCACCTTCAGCTTTAACTGTAAAAGAATCGCTATCTTCTTTAACTACTGCAATATTTTTAGCTACACTATTAATTACTATACTATCACTAATTTTAGGACTTAGTGTTGATACTTGTGGGTAATTAGCTTTTTTATCTACTACAATTGCACTAGCTGGTACAACTACAAGTGAATCTCCTACTTTACCTACAAAATCTTTTGTTGCCTCTTGAGTATTAATTGTTCCTCCAGTTACATTAAGAGTTCCTGCTCTTTGAACAATTCCTGCTCCATTTGATGAATTAATTGTTCCACCGGTCATGTTTACAGTTCCTCTATTTGGATGATAGATACCGCAAGAAGAATAACCTGCTGATGTAATATTTGCATTAATTACACCACCATTAATATTAATTGTGTAATCTTCATAACCAGCTCTACCATTTCCTCCTGCACCACAGTTATCTACAGTTGTAATAGTACCACCATTCATATTGAATGTACCTTTACCAGATGTAAAAACACCAAATTCTTGAGATTTAATATCTCCACTTTCTAAAGTAAATTTAGCATTAATTACAACGACTCCAGTATCTCCAGTACTTTGAATTGTACCATTTCCTTTTACTGTTACATCTGCTCCATTTTGTACAATTAGAGCATCGTCATTGTTTGTAATTTTATGTCCGTTTAAGTCAATGACAACTTTTTTTCCATCGATGATTACTTGTTCATTAATATCTTCTGTTAGCTTTGTATCTTTATCAATTGTTAAGGCACTAACATTACTTACACAAAACATTAATAATACAAGTACAAAAATTTTAAGTTTTAAATTTTTCATTCAAAAATCCTCTCCTTTAGTATAGTGTAAAATATAAAATGTCAATTTGCAATAAATAGACAGTAAAATATTTTTAGTAAATGTAAAATTTTACACTTTTTATTTTAATTTGACAATTCGATATTCTTTTTAGAACTACTATATGTTCTTTTTATTCCAATATCACGATATTCTGAGTTAAGTTCTTCAAATAATGATTTAGGTGAACAACTAATCCCATTTATTATATTTTTATGTTCTTCATCAGTTAATGAATAAATACCTGGAGCATTTAATTCTTTACCTTTTAAATCTGATAGCCTAGTTGGATTTTCTATATCATAAAGTAAATGTTTAAGAGGATATTTATTATCTTCTTTGTCAAGTAATAAGAAAGCATGTGGTTCTTCTTTATTTTCTACTTCTAATGTAGCTAGAATTAAAGAAGGTTTTCTACCTAATTTTCCATCACTATACATTTTTTCTAAAATAATATAAGCTGCTAGTGTTTTTTCACTACATTTAGCTACATTTTTACCTTTTAAACTTGATAGTTTAGTACCTATTATCATTCCTTCTTCATCTAAAACATATGACTTAGAATACTCTTCTTCTCTTTTATTATTCTCTTTATTATCAGAATAAAAATAGCTATTTACTTTATTATTTATATCACTCAAAACATTTATAAAATTATTATTTATTTCTTTATAATCTATTATTTTTGATATATCCTTCATAAAATCATCATCTACAATAATAGTTCCATAACCACCAATAAATGTATTTTCAAATGTACAACCTTCATTAACTTTTCCATCTATAATAGTTGGTGTTCCATCAAAATGTCTTTCTATTGAATTAACTATTTTATTACTTTCATTCATATTAACTCTCCTTTTTTAAAAATTATAATTTTTTAATATTTGTATACATTCTAGGATGATATCCTTTTTTGTCATAGAACTTAATAGCATTTTTATTATATGCAAAAACATCAACTATGATATACTCACATCCAACTGATTTAAAGTATTCTTCCATTCTTTCTATTAAAGCATTACCAATACCACTATTTCTAGTTTTACTAGTAACTATTAATTCAGTAATTTCACCTCTTTTAGGGCACTTATAATCTAGGTAATCATACTCTTCATATGGTGGAATAGTACCCATAATTAATCCAACTGCTTTATCATCTTCAATAGCTAAAAAACACTTTCCATTATTATCTTCTACTTCTTTTAAATCAAATATAACCATTTTCTCACGATAATCTGGATGTAGTTGGTCTAATTCATCTTCATCAATAGTAAGTATATATTCTTCTAATTCAACAAGTAAATCTTTTACATCTTCCAAGTATTTATCTTCATATTCAATTATCTTCATTTAAGTCACTCCATATTAATTAAACTAATCTATTACTAAAATATTATCATCATCATTAATCTTTTTTATTAAACCATTATATAACAAATATCCTTCTCCATATAAATAACTTTTATCTGTAATTAATATATAAGATCCATTATTAATACCATAAACTTTTCTATCAAATGTATCAGGTAAAACTATTTCTTCAATCATTTTTTTATCATCTAAAGTTAATAAAATACATTCATCATAATGCGGGAAAACATTAATATTAGTTAATCCTAGTCCTTTTAAATCTCTTTTAAAATTAGGATCTATGCTCTCTCCTTCAAGTTCAGGTGGACAATAAACATTATCAGCCATATTCATAGCTCCAGCAGATCCACCAATAATAAGAACATCAAGATTTTTTATTTTATTTTTTAAATCTATATTATGAAAAAACTGATTTTGAGTAGGAACATGACCTCCACATAAGAATATTAAATCTGCTTTTTCTAATAATTCATCCATTTTATTTTCAGTTCTTGAATCAAGTATATAATAATTTTTAAATGGTAAAGTTAATTCAAATGATTTAAATGTTAAATCAGCAAAAAAATCTGTTGTTTCACTATCATATTCACTGCTAGCAACAAATAGTAGATTATCATACTTTTTGACATATTTTTTTATATTATCTAATATTTGATTCTTATTCCCAAAATTCTTTGGTGTTCTATTATCAAATTCATCTTTATCCCATAAATCAAGATAACTTGCTAATATATATTTCATTAATCTCACATCCTACAATATAACTACTCCATCTAAATTACATATATAACAATTTGGTAGTAGTGATTTTATTTCTTTTAGTATATCTAAATCTTTTTCGTATTTTCTACCTACTAGTATTCCTTCTATTAAATTAGAAGGTATTCCAAATAAAATAGCACTTTCTCTATCTGTAAAGAAATCATCTTTATTTTTTCTTTCAATAATAAATTTGTCATAATAAGTTTCATTTACAAATTCTTTAACATCGTTATCACTTATAAAACTAGGATTCAAAATATCTCCTTCTAGTAAGTCTTTAACATATTTATTATTTCCATCAAAAATTATACCTATTTGAACTTGTTCTTGAACTAAACTAGGCATAAATCTAGCTTCTTTAGTTTGTTCCATACTCCACATTCTACATGGATTATCAATAATTATTTCATTAATATTTTTCATCTCATCATAAGGAATAATAGAAGTCTTAATATTTTGAGAATATTCTCCATCTTCAAGTAACCCACTATATCTTATAGTTCCACCTGAATAAAAATTAATATAATCTTTTAGTAAATAATCTTTCTTTAAATTCCATACTCCAACACTACTTGGATATTTAGATGTTCTATCATTAATAAACCAACTAGATATAAGTCCATCATTAACTATTTCTTTTAGACCATCTATATTTTTATATGTGCCATGAAGTAATGTTCCTTTTTTTAGTTTAACTAAATCACCAATATTATATTTACATTTTGGTAAAACATACTCTTTTGCTTTATAATACTTTTCAATTTGATTAATCATTATATTACTTGAAATACTATTTAATTTATCTTTAGCTATTTTTATATATTCATCTTTATTCATAAAACACCAACCATATAACTATTATAACATAAAAAGCACTAGATTTTTCTAGTACTTTTTATAGACATTTACTACAAATTTATTTTTTGACTGAATTCCATTCAGTTATAAAATTTCTATCCTCTTCTTCTTTATGTTCTTTATAATATTCATCTTCTTTTTTATATTGTTCCAATAGCTCTACGTCTGATAAATTATTATTATAAATATAATTATAATATGGGTTAAATAATCGATCAAAATTTTTGACATAATAAGGCGTTGATTTTTCCAAATTTTTTCTAACATTCATTAACATTTTCCATTTTAATTCAGATGTAAAAGGTATATTACTATGCATTCTTTTATGACAATTTGGACATAAACATACTGTATTATATACATTATCTATTCCATCGTCTGATAATGGTATAATATGATGTGTCTCAAAATCCTTAGTATCAAAGCTTTCATAATCACCACACATTTCACATACAATAGCACCCTTGGAACCAATTGTTCTTAATTTTGTATCTAATGAAACTTTTGGATTACGTCTTGTTTTTATTTTATTATCATATTCATAAATAGAAATAAAATCATTGTAATTAGATACATTCTTACAAATTTCTTTTTCTGCCGCTAATAAAGAAATTTCCTCTTTCTTTTCTTCCTCTTCATCATAATCAGAATAATCATTTTTCTTTAACTCTTTATCAATTTCTTCAAATTTCTTTTTTCTTTCTTCCTCTTTTTCTCTTATTTTTTCTAATACATATTGATTATCAGAGTATCTCTTCTTTACTTGTTCTAATTCTATATCATTAATAGGTAGTATAATACTAGATATTGATTCTAATATTTCTAATTCCTCAGGTGTTATTGAATGATTTTTTATTTCATCTAAGGCTCTATTCTTCCAATCTGTTTTCTTATGAGAAATTGGCTTAACTGTCAATACACTTCTTATTTCAATTAAGTTTTTTAATTTAGTATTATTTAGAATTTCAAAATATGTAGTTATTGGCATAATATATAAATAACCATATTCACCATTTAATTTATCTATAGCAACAGTACCATTTGAAAAATACAAAATATGTGAATTCTTAAATATACCACTACCTTCTTGAACTTTATATGGTTTCGTATCATAAAGATAAAACTCTACTCTATCTATATATGATTTTAGTTTATTTTGTTTTGCAGGAACTTGTTCTTTTGATAATTTATCTTTAAGATCATCATTTAATTCATCAAGATCAACATCTTTAGCGCCCTTTTTACTTGAATTAGCAACAGTTTTTCTAATCAAATTAAACATTTTTTGATAAAATTCATCTGAGCTATTAATAATAACATTTTCTTTTTTAAACGAATCAAAAGCTGTAAAAATATTAGAAAGATCGTTACTTCTTTTTAATAAATCTTCCATTTGTTCTTTTAATTCTAAATATGTTATTTCTTTTTTCCTAATTCGAAATTTCCAGCCATTCTCTTTATCATAATCTAAGTATATTGGCGTTTTTAAAGAAATTGTCTTATCACTTATTGTATTAAGTATTTTATATGCATTATAAGATAATATAACCTCCCCATCTTGAACAAATGTTGCTTCTGGAAGACCAGATAATATTGCATATTGATAAACCAAAAATAGCTTAAATTTATCTTTATTTATATTTCCATAAAGCGCATTATCAGAAGGAAGAACTGAATGTTCTTCAATAAACTTAGGAAGCCAATATTTAATTCTTTTTAAAGTCTCTATATCTTTGGATAATTCATTTTTAAACCATAACATATCATAAGTATGATTTTTCATTTTCATAATTTCATAGACATAGTTATTATACATATCAATTGATATATCCTTTATATCATCCAATGTTCTTACTTTTTCTAAATCATGAATTTTTTCTGATAAAAATGATTTAAGTTTTATTATTTCTTCTTCTGTTTTTTTTGTATAGTATTCATTATTTTGATTGAAATATATTGTACCTCTATAAGTACCACTCGAATTATTAAAAAAATTATATATGGCATTTATAGTATATGCATTATCAATTCTAATTTTACTAATTCCATCATATGTTAAAACAGAATAATTAAATTCAATAGGAAAATCTATTCTTCTAGATATACCATATTCTTTACTTATATTTTTAAAACCATCATCAATATTTTTTCTAAATTTATTAAATTCTTTATTACTATTAAAAAATGATTTAAACGTTTCAATATTAATCTCAAATCCTAAATCAAAAGGAAGTTTAACGTCATTAAGTAATTCATTCATCAATCATCACCCTATATTAATAATACCACAAAACAAATCATATTAGTATAGCCTAATTTTATTATTTATTTTTTAATAAAGCTAGATTTACAGATTATCAGAATTCAGTTGTACGTTATTTTAAATAATAAAAACACATAAAAAAAGTCTAGTAATTAGTCTTTTTAATATATGGTTTTATCTTGCTTTTCCATATAATTATTAAATGTTTTTATAGTCTCTTCTCTATCAATACATTTAAATTCTAAATCTATTTTTTCATTATTATTAATTTTAGAAATAACATCATATATATACTTATCTCTAAATCCTATATCTTCAGCATCTTCTTTTGTATTCCCATAATATATTTTGGTAATATTTGCCCATATAATTGCAGATATGCACATTGGACATGGATAACAACTTGTATATACTTCACACCCACTTAAATCATATGAATTAATATTTTTACAAGCGTCTCTTATCGCCATTATTTCAGCATGCGCTGTAGGATCATTATTTTCTAAAACATGATTAGAACCTCTTCCTATAATTTTTCCATCCTTCACAATACAGGCCCCAAAAGGTCCTCCAACATTAGTTATTAAATTGTCGTCTGCTAAATCTTTAGCTACTTTCATATATTCATTCATATTATCACCTATAATCATTATAACATAAAAAGATAGGATTATCCTATCTTTCTTTTTCTTCTAGATACTATATTACTTAATATCATAAATACTACTGCACTTCCTAATAAGATACCCATATTAATTAATACTGGTTTTAATGTAGTAAAGTTAATCTCTTCTAAAGTAGTAATTATACTATTAGATTTAACATAATAATATGTTGGTAACGCATGAGCAATATTTACAACACTATTTGGTAAATATTCAAGAGGTACAAATACTCCACATAAGAATGATGTACCAATACCTACTACATTAGTAATACCATTTACTGCATCTTTACTAGTAACAATATTACCTATTAAGAAAGCTAAACTAGTTACAGTAATAACATGAATAAATGAATTAATAATAAATAATATACCATTACTTGTCCATAAGATATCACCTAACATAACTATAGCAAGTATGAAGTAAGCTATCCATATAATAAATGCATATAATAAATTACATAAGAATAATAATCTATTATTAGTTTTATAACTTGTACTACTAATTACAGTTCTTTTTCTTATTTTTTGTTCATTAAAAATAGAAAGAATTAAACTTATTATAAATATTAAACATACAAGTACACTGTAACTTTCAAAGTTAAAGAAGAATTCTGCTGATCTTAGTTTATCTGTATCAAGTGTTGTTGTTATATTTATTTTAGTATTATTTTTTAAGTTCTTATTAACCATCTTTACTAATTCATCTGGATTAGTAGTTTTTGTTCTATAAGTAGATGCTATCTTTAAATATCTATTAATAACCATTTCAGCATAACTTGCATTAAAGTTATTTGCTTTTTTAACTTCTATTTTGTCAATTGTACCATTCATGAAGTCTCTGTTAAAACCTTCTGGTATATAAATAATATAATCTACTTCATTATAGAAAAGTGCATCATTTCTTTTATCTTCATCATTTTCTATTTTAGGATTATTACTATTATTTTTTATATATTTAATAAAGCCTTTAGTAATACCTGTATTCTCATCTTTATTTACTATTAATATATCTGGTTTTACAGCATTAAATGAAAGAGATTTATCTTCTGATTTCATTCTTAATCCACCGAATATTACTAGTAATAGTGAGAATACTATAACCATAAATAGATTTTTACGTAATATTTTTAGGTAAGTTTTAAATACTGTCATATCTAGCCCTCCCTAACTTTCTGCATGATAACGCTATAGCTAGTCCACTAAATATTAGTAAACTAATAACATTAAACCAATATCTATTAAAACTAGTATAGTAATATAATGCATAGAATCCATCTGTAATCATATTAGCTGGATTTATCATATTTAGAATAGGCATATTTTTATCAATTACATATTTCATTCCTACACCCATCATACCAGCTAAGAAACATCCAGTCATAACTATAGCAATTAATATACCTGTCTTAGAATTCTCACTACTTTTTAAATGTGTACCAAGAAGTACTCCTAGTGATATACCTGCAAATGATCCTATTAACGATAGAAGTATTATATAAGGTATATGACTACCATAATCTATTTTTAAGATACATATTGTATAGAAGAATAATAATCCAAGTGTTAGTAGTTGAACTATAAAACTAGCTACTAAACTACTAAATACAATAGATGATTTTTTACTAGCAGAAACACTAATTCTTTTACCATTACCTTTTAAGTATGGTAAAGTTTGTCCAATAGCAATCATACCTATACTACCAGCATATAAACATGTCATAGCTATTAATGTATAATATTCAATCATCATATAATCTAAATTACTACTAGCTTTATTTTCTAATTTAATTTCATTAGTATTTAAATATTCATTTATCTTATTAGATATATTATTTACTTTCATATTTAAATCACTAGTCATCATAGTAGCTATTAATTTTTCAGTATCATGTATTTCATCAACTACATATTTAAGTATAGTTTGATTTATACCATTAGATTTAAATGTAAGTTGAGGTTCATTATTATTTAATTCTAAATAACCCTCTATTTTACCTCTTTCTAGCAATTTATCTGCTTTTTCTTTACTTATATATTTAATATTAAATAAACGATCTTTATTCTTTTTATCACTTAAAGTTTTAAATGTTTCTTTATATAACATATTATTATTAAACTCATTATTATCTATAATAGCAATATCTATTATTTTTAATTGATCATCTTCTATAATATTAGCAAACGCCATATTAAAGAAAGTAGCCATTAATAATGGAAAGGCAAATGTCCAAAATATTAATGATTTTTTTCTAAATAATGTCTTTAATGTATATTTAAAATTATGTAAGAACATTAGTCTCTTAATTCCTTACCTGTTAATTCTAGGAATACATCATTTAAAGTTGGACGTTCAGAGAATATTTTATTATATTTAATTCTATTATTCTTTAAGAACTCAACCATATCTGATATATTGTTTTTGCCTTTTTTATAAGTAATAAGTAATATATTATCACTATATGTTACAACATCTACATTTTTAAACTCTAATATTTTATCAATATATTTGTTATCTAAATCATTTACTTCTACAGTTATTCTTTCTTCAATTTCTGCAAGTTCTTTTAATTCATCACTTGTACCTCTAGCTAAAATATTTCCTTTATCTAAAATAATAATTCTATCACATAATGTTTCTACTTCTTCCATGTAATGAGTTGTATATACTATTGTTGCACCGTTATCTCTTAGTTTTTTTATTCCATCTAAGATATTATTTCTACTTTGTGGATCTACTGCTACAGTTGGTTCATCAAAGAAAATTAATTTAGGTTTATGGGCGATACCACAAGCTATATTTAATCTTCTAAGTAGACCTCCTGATAATTGTTTAGGACGATACTTTTTAAAATCTTGTAGTCCAACTAATTCAATAGCATCTTCTATATATTGTTTTCTTTTCTTTTTATCTTTAATATATAGACCACAGAAATAATCTAAGTTTTCATAAACTGTTAGTTCATCAAAAACTGATACATCTTGGAATACTACTCCTATCTTTGATTTAATATCATAGCTATTTGGATTCATTTCTTTACCAAATATTTTTATTGTACCATTACTATAATTTAGTAATGATAAGATACAGTTAATTGTAGTTGACTTACCAGAACCATTAGGTCCAAGTAAACCAAGTATTTCTCCTTTATATACATTTAGGCTTAAATCATCTACTGCTTTTGTACCTTTTTTATACTCTTTAGTTAAGTACTTCTATAACTTTCTCCATATTTTCACCTCACGCAATAAATTATAACATAAAAAAACAGTTGCGCACTACCAACTAACACTGGAAATATGTCAACTGCTTTTAACATTTTATATATTTTTAGCCTATATTAAAGTTAAATATATACATAAGAAATGAAATAATGTACCTAATATACAAAAGATATGAAATACACTATGCATATATTTTTTCTTACGACCTATTCCATATAGAATTGATCCAATTGTATACATTACACCTCCTAGTATTAATAAAATTATACCAGTTGTTCCAATTGTATATGAAAGTCTTTTTATAAAGAATAGTATTCCCCATCCACTTAATAAATGACATACTACTTGAAGAGGACCCGTTTTATCTATTTTAATAGCAGTAGCTGTTACTCCTGTTGAAATAATTACTGTAATTCCTAAAAATAATATTAGTCCAAGTGTTCCACCTACTCCTACTAAAGAAATAGGAATATATGTACCATAAACAAGTAAGAATACATTACAATGATCTAATACTCTAAGTACTTTCTTACCTTCTATATTAGGTGATAAAGCATGATAAATACATGAAATAGTATATAGAATAATCATAGTTGCTCCAAATAATGAAACTGTAGTTTCCATTAAAATACCATTTGCTTTAATAACCATTAATACAAGTGCTACAATTGATAAAGCTGCACCAAATCCATGTGATATAGCATTAAAAAGTTCTTCACCCAATGTATAAAATGGAATCTTTATATTAAGTTTCTTTTTATTTTTAATTTTATTATATTTATCTACAACATCAGATATTCTATTTGCTTCTTTTTTAGAAACATCTAACTCTTTCATTAAATATTCTTCTAGCTTCATTAGTATATCACTCCTATATCAATTATATCACAAAAACAGACTAGTTTTGCCTAGTCTTAATTATTTACTTTCTATTTCATTTATTTCTTCATCTTTTAGTCTCCTTATCTGCATATTTGATGATTACTTTCTAAATTCTTTTATTATATAGTTGTTGTTTTATTATTATCATATTGATTATATATAAAAAACTACTAACAAATTAATGTTAGTAGATAATCATTATTTATTTAAATCTTCTAATATTTTATTAGTATCAGGAAAATCTTCATTTCTAAAAACATTTATAAGTCCAACTTCTGGTCTAATACAATCATCTTGATGAAAGTCACTACCTATAGTCATAAATAAATTATTTCCCTTTGCAAACTTAATCCATCTATTTATATCATTAATTACTTTATTATTTTTATCTACATAGATATAGTAACTTTCCAATCCATCTGGATTCATATCATCTATTATTTTCTTTATATCTTCTTCTGTTAAATCATCCTCATAAGTATATGCTACAGGATGGGCTAAAACAACTTTTCCTCCGGCATGTCTTATAATATCAGATGCTTCTTTTGGAGATAATGCTTTTTTTGCTACATATGCTTTTTCACCCTCGTTCATAAGTGTTTCTACAAACATTCCTTTGTCTGGAACAAAACCAAATTCCTTAATTAATAATTCTTTATTTTTAGGATTTGATACCACATCTTGAGCTATATGTGCTTTAGTAACTGATTCAATTTTATCCAATTCTTCTACATTCACAACATATCCTAACTTAATTAATAATGCTGCTACCTCTTTTAAATAAATATGTCTTGAATTTCTAGATAAATATAATTTATCTATTAACTCTTTGTTGTTAAGATCAATGTTATACCCAAGAACATGTATTCCACATTTATTTGTTTTAGTACTTATTTCTACTCCATATATTAAATTAATATTATTTTTTTTTGCATATTCAATATTTTCTTTTGTATATGCGCCTATATTATCATGATCTGTAATTGATATAGTTGTAACACCATTTTTTATTGCCATATCAATGATTTCTTTAAATGTATATTTCCCGTCAGATACATTAGTATGTACATGTAAATCTATATTTTCCATCTGTTTACTTTCTCCTTAAATATTTTTTGTAACTGTACAGTTTCATGTCTTCTCTTAGTTGAATCAAGTGCAGTTTCCATTAGTATAGCATATAATTCTTCAACACTATATCTTTCTGCCAATTCTTTTCTAGCTTTATATAATTTTTTTTGTGTTTCGATAGGTAAATCTAAATCACTAAATGATCCTAAAAAATCTTGTATAAAATTATACCCCTCTGCTTCATAATCCCATTTTTTTCTAAGTGAATAAGGATAAATTAATAAATCAAGATTTCCTCGATTGATAGAATCTGGTACCATTTCTATTAAATTATTCAAAATATCTTCTTCAACAACATGAATATCTATAGGTAAATGTCTAGTAGGCATTCTTCCAGATTGTATCGCTTCAACTATTTCTTTTAAATCTTTAAATGTTTGAAGAGGATTAACATCAGATGTAGTTAATGCCGCTTGCTCAAGTAAATGAGATAATTCATCACATGTTTTTAGAGTTGTTCTTTTTTTAGCAACACACCATATATCTAGATCTGGTATTCTATTTATTACTTTTCTTGGTTTAAGTTCATCTGATAAAGCAGTACAATGCTTACAATAAATTTTTAAATTTGGAAATTCATCAATCTTTTCTTCTAAACAGTTGAAACAAGCCCATAATCTTGTATCTTGTTTTCTGCATTCTTCTATTAATTCAATATTATATCTAAGTTGTTCTAATATAACTGGTAAATCATACTTCATGTCGTCACCAACAGCATAAAATGGATAACCAGTACCAAATGTTCCTCTATAATTACTTGATAATTTAAATACATTTTTAATATTTTCTATTTCTTGTTGCATATAAGCTTTCTTTAATGAAGTATTTTCTAGTTCATACATTGATGATAATCTAGCAACAAATTCAACTATTCTTAACGTATCCTCTTGTTTCTTTAGTTCTTCAATTATAGCCATATAAAGCACCTCTTTAATGTTGCTAATTATAACATATTTTTTAATTTTAGTCAAATTTATTATATGAATTCAATTTAAGTATATAATCCATAAATTAACCAAATCTCTTTTGTTTTAAATGTAACTTGCCTGAGTAATGAATAAAATACCTAATTTCTATATTCATCCCTTAATTTCATCCATAATTTACCAAGATGATTTTCTCCATCTCTATTAATTCCCCATCCCCAATAATTATCTTTAGGAGAATCTTCAACTATAGTATAATCTTTTGTATCTAGTAACTTTTTCAAAACATATGGATTTTGTTCTAGTTTTAATCTTAATATTCTTTCCATTAATTTTAACATTTCATTAGAACTTAATTTTATTTTATCTTCATATCTAAATCTAATTTTTTGAGCTTCATGAGCAGAATGACTATGTTTTATTTCATCTGCTATTTTTGGATATTCATCAATAAATAAATTTGCTTGAAAAGCTTCTTCTGCTGATGCATATAAATATCCATCCATTTCTACTTTAAATGATGAAAAATTATCTAATGGATAGAATTCTCTAGGATAAAACCCTATAACTTCATCAAATTTTTCTGATAGCCATGTATCTCTATATTGTTCTAATTTAATCATATATTTACCTTCTTTCTAAAATAAATATATAATTAGATTAGGAACTATTTATGTCACATTAAAATTTTTCTTCTAATTCTTTTATCAAAGTTATTCTATTTAGATAAAAATGTCTTATTTCTTGTTTATTTTCACAATAAGCTGCTACTCCCCACTCGTTATCTAAAACAATCAAATTATATGGTCTAATTACTCTCTTAGTCATTTTATCGTGCTCTTTTGAATAATACTCTATATAACATTTATTATGATTATTAATGCATTTACTTAATAAGTTATAATATTCTCTATTTTCTAATTTAATATTTTCTGGTTTAATAAATTTTTCAGGTATTTTGACTTCTTGATTAAGTACATATCCACCATATGGACCATATATTGTTTCAATATAAATTCCTGCATATTCTAATTCATCTTTATATTGTCTTATCATTCTTGGAGATACTTCTAATTTTTCAGATAATTCTTTTATACTATACTTTCTTTTATTTTGAAGTAACTGAAGCATCATAAGTACATTAGATAACTTTGACATAATTATCACCTATATGAATTATACCACAAAAAAAGACTAGTTTTACCTAGTCTTAATTACTCATTCTATTTTTTTATACCACTTTTGTCATTCTTTGAATCAAAAGTATTCCAATCCACTAAAAATTTGAAGTTTTCTTGTGACTTTTGTTGAATATCGGATTCAGAATATTCTTTATATCCAGGCATAAATAATTCGTCAAAATTAGGTAGATATTCAGGCGTATCTTTTGTAATTCTATTTCTAACATTTTGAATAAAATTACCCCATTCTGAAAAAGTAATAAATTCTCCTAATACGCCTTCTGGAAGTTCAACATCTTTCCCTGAATCAAGAATTTTTCTTAACCTTAAATAATTATGAATTCTTGTATGACATCCTGGACATAAACATGCTGTATTGTACAAGTTGTCAATTCCCCCTTCAGAAATTGGAATAATGTGATGTGCTTCAAACATTCTAGTTGATTTATTACTCCCATACATATTATCAGAAATACTTGAACATCCACAAAAATCGCAGTGCATAAATCCTTTTTCATCTTTTGTTCTTAATTTAGTTCTAAGTGATACTTCTGGATTTCTCTTATTTGTTTTCTTTAATTTTTTAGATAATTCATGCAAAGATACAAAATCCATTGATTCTCCACCATTTTCTAATAATCTATCTTCATCTTCTAATAATTCTTCTTGTTCACTTCTATATAATTCTGCAGCAGTATCACTTTTCTTTATTTCATTATCAATAGTCATAATTTGTTCTATTTTTTTCTTTTTTGCTTCAATTTTAGCCTCAATTTCAGCATTTACTACTGCAAGTGTATTTCTCAATTGATCTAGTTGTTCTAAAGTAGATGCCATATCTATTTCCATTATTTCTTCTGGTATTAATAATTGTTCTGCATCTTGAAATGTTGTTAATACTTTTTTCAATTTTTCTTCCCAATTATTTGAATGAACTATTCTTATAACCTTATCACTATGATTTTTTCTTAAGTCCGATAAACTTAAATTAGAATATCTACTCAAATCTTCTAATTTTATAATATATATTGCATGACCATAACTTTTTTCAACACTATCTGATATATAATCAAATGCTACATAACCATTTTTATAGATATAACCCATGTAATTAATAAACTTGTTTTTACCTTCTATAATTGCAAGTGGTTTATTATCAACTAAAAAACTAATTTTATCTGTTAATGATTTTACTTTGTTTTTAGTATTAGTATCACTATTATCACTCGATTTAGTTATAGAAGAAATTTTAGTTTTAAGTTCATCTAGCGATATTTTTTTGTAATCATCTTGCGATTTAGTTAATAGTTGGTTAACAATATTTAATATTTCTTCTCTTGACATTTTAGAATAATCATATGAAGTGTTTATTTGTGTTATGTATTCTTTTTCTTTTATTAATTCATTGTAGAGTGATAATAAACTAGCATAACCAACTTCTTCTATAGCTAATGTTTTTGGATCAATAGTAGTCGATTTAATATGTGAAAATATTTGTCTAATTTGGACTTTTATATCAGAATTAATTTTTTTACTATTTCTTTCAAAAAAATCTTTTAAATATAATAATATTTTATCATCTTTTAAATCAGCATATTTATACAAATATGCGAACGTTGTCGCAATTAATAAATCTAATTTTTGATATTCAATTTCATTTAAGCTGCTTATATCAATGCGATTTTTATTTATATAAGAATTTATTTCATTAATATTATTTAATAGATTTTCAAAATACAGTGCATAATCTCTAACAAAAGAATTAATGTTTCTAGAATAATCATTTTTTTCCTGGACAAATCTACGAAGATTAAATAGAGATTTTTTTCTTCTTTCATTCCTATTCATTGATTGAAGTTTATTAATATTTAATCCAGCTTGATTCATTTGTTGAAATAAAACCTTTGTTTCAAAAACAATCCTTAAATAAGAACCTTCATATAAAGATGGGAATTTTTCTTTTAACTCTTCAAAACTTTTTATTTTTTTTAGTTCATTTATTTTTTCATAAAATATTTTTTTCCATTTTTCATTTGGATAACCTGATACCAACACATTCAAGTTCCTTTCAAGTGTTGTATACATTACATATTGATTAATTGAAAGAAACTTATTTAGATTTTTATCTGAAACAATACTAATTGTTTTTAATACATCTATTGGTATATCTTTCCCTCTGTTAAATTTTTGTAAAAATTTAGTGAAATTTTTAAAATTATCATCTATTTTTTTTCTAATTTCAGAATTTTCACTAAAATTATCATCAATAAACATTCCTGGAATTGGTGTCTCCAAAAAAATAGGAAAAGCATCAACTAATAAACTATTATTTTTTTTCATCAAAATCACATCCTTAATATCATCTAATAAAATTATAACATACTTTTTTAGATTTTAGCTTTATATCAAATAAATTTAATCTATATTTATACAAAAAAGACTAGTTTTACCTAATCTTAATTATTCTTTACTTTAATTGCAGCTTGACAACTTACATATTTGCCTTACCTGAAAAGGACTTGAATCCGCATTAATTTTAAGACTAAAATGAGTATTTTTTTAGTTATTCAAATTTAACTGTTATGCTATCATTTCCTAGATTTGGTAAATTATCTATATGACCTATTTTAGTATAACTATATGATGTATCAAATGATTTATAAAATATTACTAAGCAATTATCACCATATAGCATTACATCTCCAGCATTAATTCTTTTTGGATTAGATAAATTTGTAGGTAATGTTGTATCTAAATAAATATATTTTTCATTACCATTTAACTCACTCATATTTAATTTTTGAGGTAATAAATTAGCAAAACTATTAGCAGTTTCATTATCTTCCAAATTAATTACATATTCTTTTCCATTAATAATTGCTTTCACAGATTTAATCACCTCATTTGAATTGTTTGATTTGTTATTACTTTCTTGTTGATTAGTAGAGTTATTTTGATTATTAGTTTCATCTTTTTTAGAATTACAACCAACTGCAATAAATAAACAGATAACTATTAATAAACTATATACTATCTTTTTCATTATTTTAAATATTCCTTCATAAATTCTTCTATCTTATCAAAAGGTATTTTATCTTTTTGATCATATAAGTCTGTGTGATTAGCATTAGGTATTATTAGTAATTTTTTATTACTTGTATATTTAGAATCTTTTATCATATCGTTATATGCATCTTTTCCCATATAACAAGAATGAGCATTTTCTCCATGAACTATCATTACAGCACTTCTTATTTCATTTGAATATCTAAATAATCTTGTATTCATCATTGAAGTATTAGTTTGAATAGCCCATCCACCATTAGAATTTAAACTTCTTTTGTGATAACCTCTAGGAGTCTTATAGTATTCACTATATTCTTTAACAAACAAAGGAACATCATCAGGTACAGGTAATTCTAAACATCCTCCTGCAAGTTTATATTCATTATTCTTATAATCTTCATTTCTTTGATTGTTTAGATTAATTCTTTGATTATATCTTGCTTCTTCATTATCTTGTTCATCAAAATATCCATTTCCAGCTACTCTAGACATATCATACATTGTGGATGCAACTGTTGCTTTTATTCTTGTATCAATACAAGCAGTTTGTAGTGCCATTCCACCCCAACCACAAATTCCTATGATACCAATTTTTTCAGAATCAACATTATCTAAACTAATTAAATAATCTACTGCTGATTGAAAATCTTCAACATTAATATCATATGATGTCATATATCTTGGGTTACCACCTGATTCTCCAGTAAATGATGGATCAAAAGCAATAGTTAAAAATCCTCTTTCAGCCATTTCTTGAGCATATAATCCACTTGATTGTTCCTTAACTGCTCCATAAGGTCCAGATACAGCTAGTGCAGGTAATTTTCCTTCATAATTTTTAGGTTCATACATATCAGCAACTAAAGTTATTCCGAAATGATTTTTGAATGTCACTTTTTTATGATTAACCTTATCGCTTAATGGAAATACTTTATCCCATTCGTTTGTAATATTTAATTCTTCTTTCATTAAAAGACCTCCTAATCTATATTCATTATACCATACAAAAAGCAGATTTTTACATCTACTTGAATATTCTTAAAATTATCTATTTTTCAAAATTAAAAAGGCTAGATTTCTCTAGTCCTTATATATTTTATTTAGATTGTTTATCGCGTATAGACGCTTGCCCCGCAGCTAGCCTAGGGGGGTTATAGAAAATAAACATCATACTATCTTAATATTACAATTACTTTATTTAATTAATTTTTCAAATGCATTTGCATTTAAAATTGTATTTGAAACAAATTTTCCTTTATAGAAATTAGCCCAATTATTAAACACACATGTTTTATAAAGTTTAACTTAATTCCTTTATCTTTTGCATAATCAGATAATTCTTTTACTTCATATTCAACATATGGGCATTCATTAGAATAGTAAATAGTGAAATCTTGACTATCTATTTCCATCTTTCTAGCACTATCACTAAATTTAGGTGTTTCTTTATCATCAAATTGTAATGCCATTAATTCATAATCATTAATTGTATCTACTACTTTAAATCCATAGTGTTCAAAGAATTTCTTATCTCCAATAAATGGTTTCTTCTTTTGTGATACTAATGTACATACACCACTCTTTTTTTTATTTTTTGCATCTTCAATAGCATATTCTAATAATTCTTTACCAATACCCTTTCCTTTAAAGCTACCTGCTACCCATAAACAGTAAATATGCATATAATTTTTACCGTTAATAGGAACCCAAGCCGTTTCTATTGGTTCATATTCAATAAAAATTTTACCTCTTGCATTTAGCTTTCTAAATACGTGTCCATCTTTTAATTTGCTTTTAATCCATTCTTTCTTTTTATCTACACCATCTTGATGTTTGGGATCTCCTATAGCACAACAAATATGCTCTTCATCAATATTCTTTTCATCTAAATTAATGTACTCATTCATACTCACACCTCTATATTCATTATATCACAAATTTTTACTATTTTTTCACTTACTTGTTTGTTCGGAATATTACTATTTTACGAATATAAAAAATATTAGTTCTTCTTTGCTTTGATTGCAGCTTGTGCAGCAATATTACTTGCAACACATGTACCCTATCAACTTTCTGTGATTAATTTATATAATGTTTTGAACATCGTGATATCTTAATCTTACGATCTATTTTATTTTATTTTTTCACTTACTTCTTTTGCTATTTTTCTTGGACCTCTTATTGCTTTTATTCCCAATTTATTTAAATATTCAAAAGTATAATCCTTGTTTTCTAATTTCTTTAATAATTTTATTTTCATAACATGACTCATAGAAACATTTTTATCTTTATATTCATATGGTATATTTACTTCTATTGCCTTACATTTATACATTATTTTAGAATATGGATCTGCTACATATAAATAAACTATATCATTAACATGAATATCACTTGATTGTTTCCATATAATTTCATCACAACTATTAAAAGCATTTACAACATCATAATATTTGGGATTAGCTGGAACTATCCATTCTTCTGGTTCACTAATTAAATTATATGATTCCTCTATTAATGAAATTATTTCTTCATCCATTAAAGTATCATTTAATATTATTGATATCCAATCCGTTTTACTCATATGATATGCTTCATAAAATCCACTTTGTTTTAATAGTTTTTGAATTTTATTTTCATCTAATTTAACATTAATAATTTCAACTTCACCAGTTTCATTATCTAATTTAGATAAATCTAAATTCATAATTATTGCATACCATTTATTATTATTTTCATTTCTATAAACTCCATATCCAGGAAATTTATCCCATAAGAATTCAGGTTCATTGTTATACTTTTCCTTAATATATTTATTAATTCTATTTGATTGATTTGAAATGAAGTACTTTGTTTCACAACATTTTTTTCTTATATCTTCTAAAACAAATCTATAAGATTCTCTAACTTTATTTACAAATTCTCCAGTCATTTCAGTTCTAATGTTTGTATATTCTTCATCAACTTGTAGATCAATTACTTTACCACTAATAATACCTTTATTATCGATTGTAATAATTGCTTTAAAATCATTATTTAAAAATTGTTTTTCAAAAACATAGTTATCTTTATTCTTTTTAAATCCATATTTTTCTAATTCTTTAAAATTAACATTTGTTCTTTTAAAAACTTCATTCTCTATATTCAAAGTAATCACCTATAAGTAATTATAACACGAAAAAAGAGAATTTTTTTACATTCTCCTAATATCTTTATCTTCCGATTAGTTCATTTATTACATAGTTCTAATATTTTTTTCATTGTATTAGCTGTTCTAATCGTTATTTGATCTTTAACTGATTCTGTTGCAGTTCTTTTCCACCAATTAGATTTTTTATAATTGTTTAAATCAAAAGACCAAAAAATAATGTTGTTATATTCTTGAACTTTATCAATATCCATTGATGGTTCTCCTATACTATCAAAAACATCTTTGCTACTAATAGGTGGCATAACAAAGATAATATTATCATATATCTCTTTATTATTCGTTCCCCACCAATTTGGATTATGTTCTAATATATCTTTTAATTCTAAATGCTCAATGACATATACAGGAATTTCTAAATTAAATTTCTTTTTAATTAAAGTTTTAATATCATTAACAATATATTCTTTACTATTATCAGAATTTAAAATAACATTACCACTATTCAAATATGTTATAACATCTGAATAATTATTACTTTTTAATGAATTTTTTAATTCACTCATAGCAATCTTATTTTTGCCACTTATATTTATTCCTCTTAACAAGACAATATATTTCATACAAATAACCAACTTTCAATAAACATTATACCATACAAAAACGGATTTTCATCCGTTCTATATATCTTAATCTTACGATAATTATTTATCTGGAAACAATAATAAATCATCAGGAACAAATATTAATGTTGCCTTTGTTTTATTAACATCTTTTGCTTTTATTCCAACACATGAACAGTAATCATACTTGTAATGAAAACCACTATTATGTATTCTTATTTTAAATGTATCAACTTTATCAACAATCGCATGATAAACTATATATTCATGACATTTAACTACTCTTAATTTATATATTGCATTAGTTATATAGTACGCAAATATTGGTATCCAAAAAGCCGCTAAAAATACTGCCCCAAAAAACATATATCCTTCTGTTCTAATAGAATTTGTATGAAAATATGCATAAAATAAATCACCTTTAATTACTAGATTAGTTGAGTATTTAAATAAATAACCAATTAAAACTAATAGTATAACTACTATTACAGTAAATATATTTAATAACTGATCTCTTAAAACTCTAAAAAATATCTTTCTTTCAAAAGAAACAGGAGCCTGCATTTTATAAAATTGACTTGGTTTTTTAGAATCGCCTAAATTCCCATTTTTATAAAATATATCTTTCCAATTCTTCATATCATTTATGGCATATATTACTACATTTGGTGTAGTTAGAATTCCAATTATAAGAAATGATACAATTGAAAATATTAAATACGTTATTTCATTTTCATCCGTATAAAAAGAAAATAAAACTACTGAGATAACAATCCATACTGCAATTAAAGAAAATATTACTTTATCTATATACCACTTTTTAGTTTTATCTTTCTTATTTCTATCATAAAATTTAAGCATACTAATAAGTGTTATAAAAAATACTAAACCAACAATAAAACTAACTACTAACGACATTAAAGACATATCAATTTTATCTATATCATTATTAATAATTCCTAAATATAAGAATTTAATGAAAAAACCTAAAAATATTCCAAAGAATACAAGTGAAATACTAAATAGTGTCATTATTAAAAGTTTTTTACCTGTGGAAAGATGTTTATTATTCATTTTATTCACCCATTTGATTATATCACAATTTAATTGTATTAATACATGGAATATTACTAAAAAAGATGAGATTATTTCTCACCTTAATGTACGGGAATATCTTAATCTTTAGATATATTTCTTATTTTAGAGAATTTTACGTATCATAATTATAAAAAGCAAAAGGATTAAACCAACCCTTTTGCAATTCATTATTTGATTTCGATATACTTTTTATTTTTGATTTGTTTGTTTTCTTTTTTAGGAACTTCAATCTTTAATGTTCCATCTTCAAATTTAGCTTTGATATCTTCTTCTGTAACTTCATCTCCAA
>CADAWN010000023.1 GCA_902791625.1 uncultured Erysipelotrichaceae bacterium
CTTGCTAAAAATAAAAAGAAAGATATAACTGAAGAAGGTGTACATTTTAAAAGCCATATTGATGGTAAAAACTTATTTTTAACCCCAGAAAAATCAATAGAAATACAGAATAAACTTGATAGTGATATTGCTATGAGTTTTGATGAATGTCCTCCAGCTAGTGCTGATCATGAATATTTAAAAAATAGTGTAGAGAGAACTTTAAGATGGGCTAAAAGAGGTAAAGATGTACATAATAATCCTAATCAAGCATTGTTCGGAATAGTTCAAGGAGGACCACATGAAGACTTAAGACGTTATTCTGCAGAAGAAACTGTTAAAATGGATTTTGATGGTTATAGTATTGGTGGAGTAGCAAATGATGATGAATGTAAAGAAGATATGTATAAAGCAATTGATTATTCTATTCCATACTTACCAAAAGATAAAGTAAGATATTTAATGGGAGTAGGTGAATGGAGTAGATATCTTTGATTGTGTTTTACCAACAAGAATAGCTCGTCATGGACAGGCTTTTACAAGAGATGGAAAAATTAATTTAAATAATGCTAAATATATAAGAGATTTTACAACTATAGATAGTGAATGTGATTGTTATACATGTAAACATTATACAAAAGCATATATTCGTCATTTAATGTCAGTAGGAGAGTCACTTGGAGGAACACTTCTTTCAATACATAATATACGTTTCTTAATAAAATTAACTGAAGATATTAGAGAAGCAATAAAAAATGATAATTTACTAGAATATAAAGATAGTTTTATAGCTAGATATGAAAAAAATACCAAATAAAGGTATTTTTTTATAAATAGAAAACAGGTTTGTTAGTACTTGTTTTTTTTGTTGTATTATTATTTGACTGATTATTATTAATGTTATTAGAATTATCGTTACTTTCTTTTAGAGAATTAGCAATCTTAAAAACAGTTTTAGCATTACTAATAATTGGTTTTACTTGATAAACTATAGGAATGGCTTGATTGATTACTCCTAAAGTTTTTTGAGCATTTCCTAAAAATGTACTCCAATTAATATTTTTTAAACTACTAAGTAAACCAGGTTTCATAAACATAGAACTATTTGAATAAAGAGGATTATTAAACATATTTTTCACTTCCTAAGTTATTATATGTAAAATTGATAAAAAGATTTATAATTATACTTTTAAAAGTTAAAAAAATTTGGTACAATTATAAATAATAGGAGAGTGTTTGTATGCAAGATAACAATTTAAATAATGTATCTACAAATAGTACTAGTGTTGTTAATAATGGTACAAATACTGTACCTGAAAATAACAAAGCTAAAGTTGTTACTAGCCAAACAGAATTCGAAAAAGCAACTGAGGGTTTAGAACGAAAAAAAACAAATATCAATAAAAGAACAATGTATCAATTTAGATATAGGGCGTTGACTCAAAGTGGAAGAAAAGTAAAAGGTATTTTTGATGCTGAAAGTGCTGATGAATGTAGACATATTTTAGAAATTCAAGGATTTACTGATATAGTTATTGAACCTAAAAAACCATGGGATATAGAAATTAATTTATCAAATAAAATATCGGTTGGTGATTTAGCATTTGATTTAACACAATTATCTACTTATATTAAGGCTGGTATTCCACTTGTAGATTCAGTTAAGATTATCTCTCAACAATCAACTAAGAGTGTTCAGAGAAGAGCATATCAACGTTTACTTTATGATTTGTTAAAAGGTGATAATTTAAGTGATGCAATGGAAAAACAGGAAAATGTTTTCCCAGCGCTACTCATTAACATGGTAAGAACTGCTGAAATGACAGGAGATTTACCAACTATTCTAGATGACATGGCTGATTACTATGAATCAATAGAAAAAGTAAAAAAAGAAATGAAAAGTGCAATGACTTATCCTGTAATTGTAATATTCCTTGCAATAGGTGTACTTGTATTCATGTTATTATATTTAGTACCACAATTTGTAGGTTTATATGAAGCTCAAGGAGCATCACTTCCAGGAATAACTCGATTTGTTATTTCAATGTCTAATTTCCTTAAAAATAATTATGGAATTATATTGATAGTAACACTTTCTATAGTAGTTGCATTCTGGTATTGTTATACACGAATAAAGTCCTTTAGGTCGAATGTTCAAATGTTGCTGATGCATTTTCCTGTTATAGGTAACATCATCATTTATAAAGAAGTATATAACTTTACTAAAACATTTGCATCTCTTATAAATCATGGTGTATTTATTACAGATTCTATGGAAATTTTATCTAAAATTACAAGTAATGAAATTTATATACGAATAATAAATAAAACAATGTCAAACTTAGCAAAAGGTAATACTATATCAGAATCATTTAAAGGTGAATGGGCCTTTCCGGAAATTGCTTATCAGATGTTATTAACAGGTGAAAATACTGGACAGTTAGGATTAATGATGGAAAAAGTATCAGATCACTATAAGATGTTACATAAAACATCTACTGATCAATTAAAAAGCTTAATAGAACCTGCTATGATAATTATACTTGCAGGAATAGTAGGAATATTACTATTATCAATTGTTTCACCAATGTTTGATATTTATAACCAAATTAATTAAAGGAGCTATTATGGAAAAATTATACTTAATATGCTTCTTTATATTTGGAGCAGTTTTTAGTTCATTTCTGTGTGTAGTAGGATTTCGATTACCACAAAAAATTAACTTTGTAAAAGGTACATCTAGATGTGATACTTGTTATCATAAATTACATTTTTTTGAGAAAATACCTATATTATCATACATATTTCAAGGTGGAAAATGTAAATGGTGTAAAAATCAAATACCTATAATAATTCCAGTATGTGAGATTTTAGGAGCTACATTATTTAGTTTAGCTTTTTATAGATTTGGTTTTTCATATAATTTATTAATCGCATTACTAATATCAACATTATTTATAGTTGTTTTAGTTACAGACGTTAAATACTTTATAATACCAGATAGTATTTTGATTATTTATGGCATTTTACTAATAGTAGTTCAGTATTTTAATGTTGGCCCTAAAGAACTTCTTTATCATATTGCTACAGGAATTGGATTATTTATATTAATGTATTTAATAATGATACTTGCAGAAAAAGCATTCAAAAAAGAAAGCCTTGGTGGAGCAGATGTAAAACTATTATTTCTTTTTGGCCTTGTATTAGATCCAATGCTTGGAATAATTTCTATTTTTATAGCTAGTGTCATAGCATTACCAGTATCACTATTAGTATTAGTAAAAAACAAATCACATATGATACCATTTGGACCATTTTTAATTCTTGCAGTTATAATAATTTTATATAGTGGTATTACAATAGATAAAATATTAAATATTTTGACTTAAGAAAAAAGAAATATTTTCTTTTTTTTTATACTTTTTTGTTGTAATATAATTGGTAGGTGATGTGTATGAAAAATGTAACTATTTTGCCAGCTGATACATATGTTGTAGTTAATAAAACCATTTTAAATGAAGAAGATAAAAAAATAATTACAATGTTATATCAACCTATAATTGGTAGTACTGCAGTTAGTTTGTATTTAACTTTGATAGATGATTTAAATAAAATACAAATTATGAGTGATGATATGACTCATCATCATCTAATGACAACTATGCAATTAAAACTAGATGATATTGTTATAGCACGTGAGAAATTAGAAGGAATAGGTTTAATAAAAACTTATTTTAAACCTGGAAATATAAATAATTATGTTTATGTTATATATTCACCTGTATCAGCACATGATTTTTTTAATCATCCAATATTAAATGTTGTTTTATATAATAATTTAGGTAAAACAGAATATAATAAATTAATTAATTATTTTAAAATACCATATTTAAGTTTAAAAGATTATGAGGATATAACCCATAGTTTTAAAGATGTTTTTTCAACTATTAATGGTAAAAGTGAAATAGTGGTTAATGACATTGCAAATAGAAATCAAAATAAATTATCACTAACGGGTGTTGTTGACTTTGATTTATTAATATCAGGTATTCCTAGTGATATGATAAATGAAAAGTGTTTTACGAATGATGTAAAAGAACTAATAAATAATTTAGCATTTACTTATCATATTAATGATTTTCAAATGCAAAATCTAGTAAGAGATTCACTAAATGAAAAAGGTATGATTGATAAAACTTTACTAAGAAAAAATTGTCGTAATATTTATCAACTTGATAATGGGGGTAATTTACCAACACTTATTTATTCTAAACAACCAGATTATTTAAAAAAACCTAGTGGTGATAATTCTAAATGGGCTAAAATGGTTTATACTTTTGAAAATACTACACCATATAATTATTTAAAAGCTCAATATAAAGGTAGTGAACCAACAAGTAGAGATTTAAGATTACTAGAAAATTTACTTATTGATTATAAATTAAATCCAGGTGTTGTTAATGTATTAATCTCGTATGTTTTAAAAATTAATGATCAAAAACTAAATAAGAATTATATAGAAACTATAGTAGGTCAATGGAAGAGACTTAATGTTGAAACAGTAGAAGATGCGATGAGAGTTACAGAGAAAGAACATAAGAAATTACGTAAACTAGTTAAAAAGGAAAAAGCTATACAGAAACCAGGTAAAATAGTAAAAGAAGAAGCTGTACCAGCTTGGTTTGATAAAGAAATCTCTAAAAAAGAAATAAGTAGTGAAGAAGAAGATGAGATGAGTAAACTTTTAGAAGAAATAGGGTAATACTTTACATTAGTGTTGAATATATCTTTAATATATGATAATATTAAATGGTATATTTAAGGTGAGAATATGAAAAAATTAAAAGAAGAATCATTCTATTTAAATGAAGAATTTAATTCTATAATAGCTGATATAGTTAATAATGATAGCTTTCAAGAAATGAAAAATATTACACATCATGGTATAACAAGGTTTAATCATTCCTTAAGAGTTTCTTATTATACATATTTAATAACTAAAAAATTAAAACTAAATTATGTTGAATCAACTAGAGCTGCACTTTTACATGATTTTTTTACAGATGAAACTGATGACATGAAAACAAAGAAAGCTTTAAAAGAACATCCTAAAATTGCTTTAGAAAATTCAAAAAAACATTTTGATTTATCTAAAATGCAAGAAGATATAATTTTAAAACATATGTATCCAGTAACAACAAAAATGCCAAAGTATAAAGAAAGCTGGATAGTTGATATTGTTGATGATGTAGCTAGTTTATATGAAAGAACATATAGTTTTAATGATAAGTTAAAAACTGCTAGAAATTTTATTTTTATAATGTTACTTATCAGATTTAGATAATGTGATATAATAGTTGTATGTCTCCGTAACTCAGTTGAATAGAGTAATCCCCTCCTAAGGGATAAGTCATCGGTTTGAGTCCGATCGGGGACACCACTAGAAAATAATTATTATTTATATAAAAAACAAGTAATTATATTTTACTTGTTTTTATTTGGTAGTACTTTAGTTAATATTTTTTTCTTATCTTTTATTTCTTCATAAGGAGTAGGTAAACCCCAACTTAATTTAGTTATATCATCATAATCGTTCATATAGAAATTTAAATTATCATATATATCTAATTTTTTTCTTAGTTTAAAATATCTTTTAGAAGGAGATGTATCTTTAGTATAACCTCTTTTAATTAATTTAACCAATTTTGGATATATATATTTTTCTTTTTCAAAGGGACTAATGAAATTAATTTGTTCATTAATATTTAATAATTCTATTAATGATGTTATACTTGCATCTCTTTCTACTAAAACACTATTATAATGAATTTTATAAAATAATTTTTCTCTAAATGAAAATCTATTGGAAAAATGTTTACCTAAGTCAACACCTTCTTTAATAATTACATGTACAGGATCATTAATATTTGAATTTGCTTCTTTTACTTGTTTAGCATGTCTTAATTCATGTAATACTGTTTCAAGTACTTGCAGATTAGCTAATCTAATAGAAAAACTTTCACTAAATTGATCGGGAAATCTATTCATCCAGGCATGAGAATTTTCAATAATATCTGCTATATTTATATAAATAGCTTTATCTTTTATTAAATAACCACCAGCATGACTATCATTTCTATTAATAGTAATACTATTAACAACATCATTTAATTCTTTTTCATCAATTAATAGTTTTAATAACATTGTTACATCTTTTTCAGTTAAATAGTTTTTACTATATAATTCATATATTATTTCATTAGATTTATTCATAGTAATCTCACTTTCAATAGGTTATTATAACACATGTTTTACATTAATTAAAAAAATTAAAAAAAATAAAAAAATTTTTAAAAAGGGTATTGCAATTAAAAATATATATGTTATAATTAATTCAGTTAATAGAGATAGTTGATACCATATGTTGTATTTTATATACATAATTTATGTGTAACAAATACAAAATATTAAGTATCGTATTTTATTTGTATTAGTTATTATCCAGGGATAATTTATTAATACACTATTAACTCTAATATTTTATATTGGGAATGTGTAATCCATAGGGTGATAATTCCCAATGATTTATTTTAATTTTTATATATTAGAGTATTTTGTTTGGACTATCTTATCAAGCTATTAACTGAAACACGTGTTTTGTGGGATCTTGATAACTATTGTATTTTTATCTGTCAAGTATGAATATAATAGAAGTAGTTAACCACACGGAAATATCTTGTTTGACAGGCAAGATATTTTTTTGTGTAAAAAAAATATACAAGTAATATATATAGTGATAAAATAATAATAGGTGATAATATGAAAATATGTCCAAATTGTAAAAATGGAGTAGAGGATGATGTAAAACTATGTCCTAACTGTAATGCATTTATTGCAGGTGCTCCAGTAATGTCACAAAAACAATTTCATAAAGTAGAAAAATATATAGAAAAGAGTAATGATAATATCAACGGAGAATATGTTAGTAAACCTGTTAAGAATAGTGTTTATTCAGTTATAAGTTTTATTTGTAGTATAATTAGTATATTAGGTATATTAGCAATTCCATTTTTTTCGATTTTAGTATAGCAGCATTATTATTTGGAGTTGATTTATATAGTACTGTAATTATTCCTAATATTGTATTTATTATATCTGGATTATTGGCATTAATTCTTGGAAATAAGCATAAAAAAATGTACAATAAGGTATGTACAGGTTATGTTATAGGAATTGTTGTTACAACTATTTATGCTTTACTTATCATATATATTTTAGTTACATATATTAGAGTTTCAGGCAAATATCATTAATAGGAGGTTTATATGAAGTTTTGTGTTAATTGTGGTAATGAGTTACCGGAAAATAGTAAGTTTTGTGTTAGATGTGGAGCTGAAATTAAGAAAGAAGAGGTAAAACCAATAGAAAAGAAAACTAATGGTATGTCTATTACAAGTTTGGTACTAGGAATAGTGACACATTGTTATCAGTTGTTTTGTATAATAGCAGTAATGCTACTTATTGATAGTGCTCAATTTTTAAGTCACTTATTTGGTAGTACACATTATGTTAAAGTGCATGATAGATTTGAATATGCATTAATCTTGGCTGGACGTTTCTGTTATATGCCAATTATTCTTGCTATTATAGGTTTAATACTTGGAATAGTTGGTTTAAATGATAAGAAAAATAGTGTAGCTAAAGCAGGAATAATATTATGTATTACTCAATTTGTAATATGTCTAATTGAAGTGTTATTTTATGTAATGGGATAATATTATTATTGATAAAATATATTATAGTATGATATAATTATATGGAAAAGAGAGGTGTGAAAATGAAGTTTTGTCCAAGCTGTGGTGAAAAAATCACTACAAATAGCAAATTCTGTAAGGCATGTGGTGCTAATATAGAAGGAACTCAAGAAGTTGCTGAACAAGTATCAGTTAAATCAGAAAAGAAATACAATGGTCTTTCAATCGCTGGTTTAGTTCTTGGATGTATAGCAATATTCTGGACTCTATTAATGCTTATTAGATTAGGAGATGCTCCTGCTGCATACAGATTAGAATTACTAAAACAAGGATACTATTATAGTTCATCTAATACTGGTGCATATTTCTTTGGATTCTGTATTGGATATACATTATTATCTTTCATTCCAGGAATTCTTGCTTTAATCTTCGGATTACGCGGAAATGGAAAAAAGAAAAATGGACTTGCTATGGCTGGTGCAATAATGGGTATTGTTGCATTAGTTGCTAGTATATTTGTTGTTATTTATTTAGCAATGAATGTATTATAATTTTAAATTAGTAAATTTATAAATTTATTAAACTCAAGCGGTATATTTTATATATCGCTTCTTTTTTTCACACTGTTTAATGGATAAAATTTGATTTTTTTCTTATTTTATGGTATAATATGCAATATATATTGGGGAGATTTATATGAATATACCATCAGATATCTTAAAAATTAGAGATAGTATTTTATATAATGAAAATGCTAAGAAAGATATAAGAATAGCAAGTATTGGTGATACTCATATTTCAAATATAGTAGGTAAAGATGATATTAATCATATATCAGATGCTTTATATAAATTAAAACCAGATTATATTTGTATGCTTGGAGATTTAGTAGATTCACCTGAAGAGTTAAGAAATAATGGAAAAATAGAAGAATTAAAGACATTAATAAAAAATAGTTCATCTATAGCACCAACTATGATTATTTTAGGTGCTCATGACTTTATTGATGAAGGTAAAGAAGGTTTTCCTGATGTGATAGATGAAACTACTATTTGGGATGAAATAGATAAAATACCTAATGTTCATGTATTAAATGATAAAACATATAGTGATGATAATATATTTATAGGTGGATATAGACAGAAAAAAGATACTTATTATAATTTTTATAGAGAACGTAGAGAAGATTCCAAAACTTATTATAGAGATTTTAAGAAGAAAGAAAATCTATATAAAGATTTACCAACTGATGTACCTAAAGTGCTTTTAACACATTCACCAGCTTGTATTAATTATCCGGCGATAAAAAAACTATTAAGTGGATACAATATAATAATTACAGGACATTATCACAATGGATGTGTTCCAGCTATGTTAGATGATATTTATCCAAAACATTCTGGTTTAATTACACCAAGAAAAAGAATATTACCTAAACATGCGAGAGGAATAATAAAATTAGACACAGGATCATATTTAATATATAATGGTGGATGGATAAAAATTCAAGCATGTTCTCCAAAAGTTTTACAACCACTTGATAAATTATGTAATAGACAAATGGATATTACAACATTAACTTCTGATACTAAATATAAAGAAGAGTATGTAAAAAATAAAAGATTAGTTCTAAAATAATATAGAGAATACAATTATGTATTCTTTTTTATGTATTTTATTAAAAAATGTTGACAAATAAGAATAAAACTATTATAATTAATAACAGTTAAGAAATGGAAAGAGATTTATATCCACCTGATTGCGAGTAGCGATGGGTAAAGGCCAAGATAAAACATATTGTTTGTTGTGGACTTAAAGCGGGTATAAATTACTCGCTTTTTCTTATATTATGGAGGTGTTAGTTATATCAAACAGTAAAGGAGATTTGTTAATTAATGAACAAATCAGAGCTAAAGAAGTTTTAGTAGTAGGCCCTAAGGGTGAACAATTAGGAGTAAAGACATTAAGTGATGCACTTACTCTAGCAAGTTATGCAGCTTATGATTTAGTACTTATTAGTCCAAATTCAAATCCACCAGTATGTAAAATCATGGATTATAATAAGTATCGTTATGAAAAGCAAAAAAGACAAAAAGAATCATTAAAGAAACAAAAGGCAAATATGTCACAACTTAAGGAATACCGCTTATCACCAACTATTGATGTAGGTGATTTTGAAACAAAACTTCGTAATGTCACAAAATACTTAGAAAAAGGTGACAGAATTAAAGTTTCTGTTAGATTTAAAGGACGTCAAATGGCTCATACTGAACTTGGTGAAGAAGTACTAAATAGATTTGCTTCTAAATTAGAGGCAATTGCTGATGTACAAGAAAAACCAAAATTAGAAGGTAGACAAATGACTATGTTACTAGTACCAAAGAAAGAAAAATAGAATTAGGAGGAAATTAATATGCCAAAAATTAAAACACATAAAGGAACAAAGAAAGTTCTTAAAGTTAGAAAAAGTGGTAAAGTAAAGATGTATTGCCCAGGATCACGTCATAATACTGGTAGTAAATCATCAAAATTCAATAGAAAAAATAGAAAAGGAAACAGTTTAAGTAAAGCTGATCATAACAGATTAAAGAACTTAATCTAATCTAAAAAGGAGGAATAAGAAATGGCAAGAGTTAAGAATGGAGCAGTTACAAAAGCTCGTCATAAAAAAGTATTAAAAGAAGCAAAGGGATATTTCGGAAGTAAACATCGTCTTTATAAAAGTGCTAAAGAACAATTAATGCATTCTGGACAATATGCTTTCCGTGATCGTAAACAAAAGAAAAGAGATTTCCGTAAATTATGGATTACAAGAATTAATGCTGCATGTCGTGAAAACGAAATTAGTTATTCTAGATTTATAGAAGGATTAAATAAAGCAGGTGTTGAAGTAAACCGTAAGATGTTATCAGAAATTGCTATTAATGATCCTAAGGCATTTAGTGAATTAGTTAAAGTAGCTAAACAAGCTAAGAAAGATAACAAAACAGTTACTAAGAATGAAGTTAAGACTGAAGTAACAGTTAAAGCTGGAAATAAGAAAGCTGAAACTAAAACAGCTAAAAAAGAAACAAAAGAAGTAAAAGAAGAAAAGGTAGAAAAGAAAAATACAGCTAAGAAAGAAACTAAAAAAGAAGAAAAAGTAGACTATTCTAAAATGACAGTTGCTGAATTAAAAGAAGTAGCTAAAAGTAAAAAAATAGATACTACAGGAATGAAAAAAGCAGATATCGTTGCTGCATTAAATAAATAAAAAATAAACATATAAGTTATTTTCTAGCCTAGTGCCTATATGGTGGTTAGAAACGAGATTTATAGAAGAAATAAAAACAAAAGGAGAAAAAATTATGAGTACAATCGTATCAATGAATTATTTATTAGAAGCTGGTGTACATTTTGGACACCAAAGAAGAAGATGGAATCCAAAAATGAAGGAATACATCTATACATCAAGAGATGACATTTATATTATAGATTTAGCTAAAACTGCTAAAAAATTAGAAGAAGCTTATGAAGCAATGAAGAAAATTGCTGAAGAAGGTGGAAAAGTTCTATTCGTTGGAACTAAAAAACAAGCTCAAGAAGCTGCTGAAGAATGTGCAGTTCGTACTAACAACTATTTCATTAATGAAAGATGGTTAGGAGGAACATTAACAAACTTCAAAACTATCCGTTCAAGAGTTCGTAGAATGGATGATATCGATAAAATGGAAGAAGATGGAACATTCAGCCTACTTCCTAAAAAAGAAGTTATTCAAATTAAGAAAGAATATGAAAAATTAAATAAAAACTTACGTGGAATTCGTGAAATGAAGAAAATACCTCAAGCTTTAGTTATAGTTGATCCACGTAAAGAAGAAAATGCTATTAAAGAAGCTCATATCTTAGGAATTCCAGTATTTGGTATTGTTGATACTAACTGTGATCCAGATTTAGTTGATTATGTTATTCCAGGAAATGATGATGCTGTACGTGCAGTTAAATTAGTTTTAGGTGTACTTACTAATGCAATTGCTGAAGTAAATGGAAATGAAGTAATTGATTATATTTCTGAAGAAGATAAAAATGGTGCTAAAGAAGTAAAACAAGAAGAATTAGAAGCAAAAGTAGCTAAAAAAGAAGTTAAAGAAGATAAAAAGGAAGAAGAAAAGGTTGCTAAGAAAGCTCCTGTAAAGAAAGAAACTAAAAAAGAAACAGTAAAAGAAGAAAAGAAAGAAAAAGAAGATTTAAGTAAACTTACTTTAGCTGATTTAAAAGCAAAAGCAAAAGATAAAGGAGTAAAAGGTTACTCTACAATGAAAAAAGCTGAATTAATTGAAGCTTTAGAAAAATAAGGAGATAATTATGTACAAAGCTAGTGATATAAAAGATTTAAGAGAACGTACTGGTGCTGGAATGCTTGATTGTAAAAAAGCACTTGAAGCTTGCAATGGTGATATGGAAAAATCAATTGATTGGTTAAGAGAAAAAGGTATTGCTAAAGCAGCCAAAAAAGAAGGAAGAGTTGCAGCTGAAGGATTAACAGATGGTGCTTCAAATGATAACGATGCAGTAATTTTTGAAGTAAACTGTGAAACAGATTTCGTTACTCAAAATGATAAATTTAAGAATTTAATAAAAGAATTAAGAGAAGCTTTAATAAAAAGTAGTGCTTCTAACTATGATGAAGCATTAGAAGTAAAATTAGAAGATGGTAAAACAGTGGCTGAAAGAGTAACTGAAGCAACTGCAACTATCGGAGAAAAAATTGCTTTTAGACGTTTTGAAAAATTAACTAAAACTGATGACGAAGTATTTGGAATTTACTCTCATATGGGAGGAAAAATTACTTCAGTAGTAGTAATTAAAGGAGCAAACGAAGAAGTTGCTAGAGATGTAGCTATGCATATTGCTGCTATGGCTCCTGTTTGTGTAACTCAAGATGAAGTACCAGCTGATATGTTAGAACATGAAAAGACTATCATTAAAGAACAAGTTATGGCAGAAGGAAAACCTGCTGAAATAGCTGAAAAAATGGTTAATGGTCGTATAAATAAATATTACAAAGAAATTTGTTTAAATGATCAAGAATTCATTAAAGATAGTAGTGTTAATGTTGGAACTTATGTTAAAAATAATGGCGGAGAAATCGTTAGATTTGTAAGATATCAAGTAGGCGAAGGAATTGAAAAGAAAGAAGAAAACTTTGCTGAAGAAGTAATGAGCCAAGTTAATGCTTAAAAAGAACTTTTATAGTTCTTTTTTATTTTAAAAAATTAAAATATGGTGTATAATAAGAATATAATATGGAGGTAGTTTTATGGCTAAAGAAAAATATGAAGTAACAGTAGGAGCACCTAGTCTTAAACCTAAAAAGAAAAAAACAGTACTTTGGATAATTTTATCATTAATAATTGGTATTCTTATTGGAGGCGGATCATTATATTATTATGATCATTTTTACAAAAAAGATAATAATGTTAAATGTATTGATAGAGATGATACAAAGCAAGTTAGTAATGATGTAACTGAAAAAGAATTAAATATAGATAGTTATTTAGTTAAGAAGTTAATGACAGGTATTCATTTTAAAGATGGTTCTATTTCAGAAAAGACATTATATATAGAAAAAAAGACAAATGCTAAAGATTTAGATAGTAATTATCTTGATAATTTATTATTAAAAGAAGGATATAGAGTAACTAATAGTTTTGATGATACAATAAGTATTAAAGATTTAGAACTTGCTCGTGAAAATTTATTTGGTAAGAATTATGAAATAATAATTCCAACAGATAAAGAGGTAGGAAGTTGTCCTGTATTTAATTATGATGTTGCAAATAAAACATATAAAAAGAGTAGTGAAGCATGTAGTTTGACAAATGATATTAAAATTAAATATGTAACCGTTAGTGCTACTATAAAAGAAAATGATAATGTAACTATTTATGAACGTGTAGCTTTTATCAAAAATGATGGTGTTTATAAAAAAATTGATGGATCAAATAATTTAAGTGAAAAACTAGAAGATGTTAATTCAGATGATTTTAATATTAATGAGAATAACGATAAATTAAATAAATATAAATATACATTCAAATATGATAAGAATACTAAAAATTATGTATTTGAGAGTATAGAATTGGTTAAATAAAATAAAAATAATTATAGCTTTTAAACTATAATTATTTTTTTGTTTTAACTCTAATTTTTTCTATTACTGGTTGTTCTTCTTTAGGTATTGTACCATTATCATGTAGGTTTAGCAGTTTCTGCTATTTTATCTACAACATCCATTCCACTAGTTACTTTACCAAATGCAGCGTATTGTCCATCTAAGAATGTACTATCTTTATGAACTATAAAGAATTGACTTGATGCACTGTTGTTATCAGATCCATTTCTAGCCATTGAGATAACTCCACGTACATGTGAGATATTGTTTTCTACACCATTAGATGAAAATTCTCCTTTAATAGTATTAGGACTTCCACCAGTTCCATTTCCTTCAGGATCTCCACCTTGAATCATAAATCCTTCCATAATTCTATGGAAAGTAAGACCATCATAGAACTTATCTTTTACTAGTCCAATAAAATTAGTAACTGTAATAGGAGCAACATCAGCATCTAATTCTAACTCAATAACTCCATAATCTTTAACAGTTATTATAACATCATGTTTTCCTTTTAGAATACTATCATCTTCAGGTTCATCTCCAAGACAACCAGTCATAAATATAGAGACAAATAATAGAAGTATTAGTAATTTTAGTTTTTTCATTTTATTTATCCTTTCCATAAAAATTATATAATAAAAAAATATTCAAATCAAATAATATTTACTTGTTAGAAGAAAAAGTATATAATAATATTAAATTAAAGGAGAAATTAAATGGAAAACGAATTGTTAAAAGAAATAGAAGATAAAATGGTAAAAAGTCTAGAAAATCTAGATAAAAGAATGGCTACTGTTAGAGCAGGTAGAGCTAATCCATCAAGCCTAGATGGTGTTAGTGCAGAATATTATGGAGTACCAACTCCACTTAAACAACTTGCAATAGTATCAGTACCAGAAGGTAATCAATTACTTATTAAACCATTTGATAAAAGTTCACTTGCTGCTATAGAAAAAGCAATACTAGCATCTAATCTTGGATATAATCCAACTAATGATGGTGAAACAATAAGAATTATTATTCCAGCTCTTACTGAAGAAAGAAGAGTTGAACTTACTAAACAAGTTAAAGCTATTGCTGAAGAAGCTAAAGTATCAGTAAGAAATATTCGTCATCAAGGACTTGATGATCTTAAAGCTTTAGAACTTTCTGAAGATGTAGAAAAAGGTGTTGAGAATAAAATTCAAGATTTAGTTAATCAATACAATAAGAAAATTGATGAAACATTAAAAGCCAAAGAACAAGATTTATTAACTGTATAATTTAGTAAAAAAAGACAAAATAAGACATATAAATTACTAGAGGTGATTTATATGTTTTTTCATATGTTTGAAATGGTTCATAATTTGTTTTTTACAGGAAGTTATTCTAATCAAGTATTTCCAGAACCACTTTCAAAAGATGAAGAAGAACTATGTATAAAGAATATGCTAGAAGGAGATAAATCTTCACGTAATAAATTAATTGAACACAACCTAAGATTAGTTGCTCATATTGTAAAGAAATTTGATTTTAAAGAAGGAGACCAAGATGATTTAATAAGTATAGGTACTATTGGACTTATAAAAGGAGTAGATACATATTCTAATTTAAAGAATGTTAAACTTACTACTTATTGTGCGAGATGTATAGAAAATGAAATACTTATGTATTTTAGATCAAATAATAAGAATAATAAAAATGTAAGTTTAAATGATGCGATAGGTTATGATAAAGATGGTAATGAAATAGCTATTTTAGATGTCTTAAAAACATCTAAAGAAGACTTTTTTGATGGTATAGCTTTAAAAGATGATATATCACTTTTAAAAAAATACTTTAATGTCTTAAATGATAGAGAGAAAGATATAATAATTAAAAGATATGGTTTAAATGGAGAAGAAGAACAAACTCAAAAAGAAATAGCTAAGACTCTTAATATTTCTCGTAGTTATATTTCTAGAATAGAAAAAAGAGCTCTTACTAAGATACTAAAAGAATTTATAAAGAATAAAAAAATTGATTAATAAATATTATTTACAAAGCCATAATAACAATATATAATATAATTGTTATTAAGGTGGTAAGTAGTATGTCTAGTGAAAAGATTTATAAAATAACTAATATTACAATTTCTATAATGATTTTAATACTATCTTTATTTGTAATGGTTTATACTATTTTCTATCCTAAAATTACTTTAAAAGGATCAACTACTGTTACACTAAATTATAAAGAAAAATATAAAGAAAAAGGATATAAAGCTAAGATTTTATTTAAAGATGTCACAAATAGAGTTAAAGTGAATGGAAAAATTAATTCTGAAAAACTTGGTAATTATAAAATTGAATATACTATTAATTATCATGGATTAAAGAATAAGACTACTAGATATGTAGAAGTAAAAGACTTAGAGCCACCTGTTATAAAACTTACTGGAGGTAATCCTAATAGTGTTTGTCCAGGTACTAAATATAAAGAAGAAGGATTTACTTCAACAGATAACTATGATGGTGATTTAACTAAAAAAGTAGAAGTAAGAAATGAAGAAGATTATGTAACTTATACTGTTCATGATAAAGCAGGAAATGTTACTGTTGTTAAGAGAAAATTAGTTTATGAAGATAAAACTCCACCAGAGGTTAAGACTAATGGTGATATAAGAGTTGCTGTAGGTGGTAAAGTAAGTCCTACTTATACTGCTACTGATAACTGTGATGGAGATATTACTAAAAACGTTAAAAAAGAAGGAAGTTTTGATGCTAATAAAGAAGGTACATATACTTTAAAATATACTGTTAGTGATAAAGCAGGAAATAAAGCAGAAGCTACTCAAAAAATAACTATATATAAACCAGCTGCTCCTGGTACAATTTACTTAACATTTGATGATGGACCACAATCTGGTACAACTAATGTAATACTTGATATTTTAAAAGAAGAGAAAGTACCTGCAACATTCTTTATTACTAATAAAGGTGATGATGCTTTGGTACAAAGAGAATTTAATGAAGGACATACAGTAGCTATTCATACAGCTAGTCATGATTATGCAATTGTTTATAGATCAGTAGATTCATATTGGAATGATTTAAATATAGTTCAAAATAGAATTAAAAGAATAACTGGAAGTGAAACAAGACTTGTACGTTTTCCTGGAGGAAGTAGTAATACTGTAAGTAGACGTTATTCAACTGGTATAATGACTACACTTACTAATGATTTAATTAATAAAGGTTATAAGTATTATGACTGGAATATATCTAGTGGAGATGCAGCGGGTGGAAGACCAACGCCTAATCAAATTTATAATAATGTAGTTAGTCAGTTAAGTCATGATAGAGTTAATATGGTTTTGATGCATGATATTAAAACTTATACAAGAGATGCCTTAAGAGATATAATTAGATATGCTAAAAATAATGGTTACACATTTGAGCGTATTACATATGATACTCCAATGATAAGACAAAGAGTTAATAATTAAAAGTGTCAAGGAAATACTAAAATAATAGTTAGTATTTCCTTTTTTTACGTAATAATGGTATAATATAACTGGTGATTTAATGAAATATATACCAAAAATGTATCAGAAGTCTATTTTTGATATTTCATATGACAAATTAAAAGAAAAAGGAATAAAGTGTTTAGTATTTGATTTAGATAATACTTTAGGACTAATAGATCAAGAACTACCTAATAGTGATGTAGTAGAGTTATTTAACAAATTAAAAAAAGATTTTGATCTATATATATTAAGTAATAATAGTAAAACAGAAAGAGTAGATAAATATAAAGATGCTTTAGGATGTAAAGCTCAAAATAAAGCTTTAAAACCATTTACTAGAGGTTTAAGAAGAATAAGTGAAGCTGGTAACTATAAAAAAGAAGAAATGGCAATAATAGGAGATCAATTAGTAACAGATATTTACGCAGGAACAAGATATGGTATAATAACTGTATTAGTTGATCCACTTGGAGAAAAAGATCTTTGGGTTACTAAGTTTAATAGAATTAAAGAAAATAGAAAATTAAGAAAATACAAAAAGAAAAATGTATTTGAAAGAGGTAAGTACTATGAATGGTAAAAAATGTCTTGGTTGTGGAGTAGAATTACAAGACGAAAATATGCTTTTAGAAGGGTATACAGTTAATATTGAAAATGATCTATGTCAAAGATGTTTTAGACTAAAGAACTATGGAGAATATCAAGCAACTACAAGAACTAATGAAGACTATGTAGAAATACTTGATACAATAGGTAAAACTAAAGACTTAGTTGTTTTTGTTACGGATATTTTAAATATAGAGCAAGACCTATTTGATATAAGAAAATACTTACCAAATAAGATATTACTTGTATTAAATAAAAGAGATGTAATGCCTAGAAGTGTAAAAGATGAAAAGATAATTAACTACATAAAAGAAAAATATGACTTCTTTGTAGATATAGTTATTGTAAGTAGTGAAAAGAATACTAATATAGATGAGTTATTAAGAAAAATTAAGTATTATCAAGTAACTAAAAATGTCTATGTTGCGGGATATACTAATGCAGGTAAGAGTAGTATTATAAATAAGTTAATTAAAAACTATTCAGATAGTGAACAAGAATTAACTATCTCACCACTTCCTTCAACTACACTTAATATGATTAATATTGAAATAAATGAACATTTAACTATTATAGATACACCAGGTTTAATAGATGAAGGATCTATTACTAATTATGTAGAAGAAAATATGTTAAAAAGTATTATTCCAAAGAAAGAAATTAAACCAAAAACTTATCAAATAAAAGAAGGACAAGCTTTACTTGTTGGAGATTTACTTAGAATAGATTATGTTAAAGGTGAAAGAAATAGTTTTACATTATATATATCTAATGATATTAAAGTAAAAAGAATAAATGGCTATAAACATAATGATTTAAAGAATTTATCTAAAAGAACATATCAAATACCATTTAATCAAGATCTTGTTATTAGAGGTCTAGGATTTGTTAAAATGGTTTATCGTGGAGAAATAGATATTTATCTTAATCAAAGAGTAGATACATTCTTAAGAGACAATTTAATATAAAACGTAAAATAACATGTCAATTCATGTTGTTTTCTTTTTTTACTCTTATATATTATTATATAATTATAGTAGGTGGTTAATATGGCAAAACTTATTGATGTATTTAATAGTGAAATGGGTAGATTATTAAATATAGAAGTTGATAAAAAGAAAGAACAAATAATAAACTATTTAGAAAATAACAAAGAACAAGTAATTCTTGATTATAAAAGTTATGGTATAGATGATGTAACTTCTTTTAAAGAAAATCCAGAAGAGTTTCTAAAACAAGAACAAATAAATGTAGCTGATGACAAAATAGAGTTAAGAAATTATAATAAAAAATTAATGGATTTAGTTAGTAAATATATGAGTAAAGATATTAAAAGTCTTACTATACCTGGTGCTTATTTTTTTAAAAATAGTGAATTTAAGTATCCTAATTTACAGTCAATATCATTAATAGGTGGAGTTAATGTTAATTATGATGCAGTTAAGGTTTTATTAAATCAAACTAAGATAAGAAAAATTAAATGTGGTTATATTCAAGATGATAAAATAAAAGAAAATAGTTATGGCTTAACATCATATCAAGGTAATATATATTGTATAAATGATATGACTATAGAGGATGGAAATTATAAAACAAAAGATAATGAATTTACGTGCTTTTCAAAGAATTTTGCAAACGACATAGATAAAATTTTAGGTTTAGTAGATAATTATAAAAATAAAAATGAGGAAATAAACCATATAATTATATCTGAGAGTCCTGATTGGCATTTTGATGATGAAAAAATAGAATATGAAAAATATAAAAAAGGTTCTACAATTTATGAATATAATTTTGCTGTAGCAGAAAAAGATACAACGCTTTTAAAAATAAAAGATATATCTAGTATTGTTGATGTAGTAAATATAGTTAATAGTTTTGAAAAAAGAGGTCTTAAATTTGATGATCTTAATGTAATACTTGATAATAAGACTTATGAGGATATAGAATTATTAAGAATATTGGATAAAAAATATAATTTAAAAATAAAATATAAGAATTCAAATGAGTTTATAACTACAGATGAATTTATATCTATGAGAGAGGCTATTGATTATTATAAAACTATTGTAGATGATCCTAATTTATCTAATTTAGAAAAGATTACTGTAGCATATGATATTATTAAATCTTTTGAATATAGAGAAGTAGAAGATTTTAAAGATAGACAAAACTCTAGAAATATTTCAAGTATTGTAAGAGATGGTAATATTGTATGTGTAGGCTATTCTGCTTTTTTATCTGAATTATTAAAAGAAGTAGGAATAGATAGTTGGACTATTAGTACTAGTGTTCCTACCGATGGAGGCCGTTATATAGGTCATCAAAGAAATGTTATCGTGGTAGATGATGATAAGTACAATATTCATGGTAATTATGCATTTGATGCTACATGGGACTCTGCTAAAGGTATAACAAGATATGTTGATGATAAAGGAAACGAGACATTAAAAACAAGAAAAAACCCACCTGAAGAAAATGAACGTATTGTAAGAAAATATGATGATTTATGTCTTTATAGAAGCTTTTTAATATCAGATGAAAACTACAATAAAAGATTTGCAGGAGAAAAATATCCTGATTTTGAAAACGCAGTAGCTTATTCAAATAATGATAATTTAGCTAAAGATAATGTATTCTTAGGAAATGATAGTTTAACAGTAGAAAAGTTCATTGAATTATTATATAATGTTAGATTAAAAGAAGGATATTCAGATGAAAATGTAAAAGAAAATTTAGAGGGTGTATTAGATCTTAGTTTAACTGAAAAAAAGAAAGAGAGTATTAATATATCAGAAAAAATTGATGAAGTTATTGAACATGCTAAAAGTTTTAGTTAAATGACTTTATCAGTTCTTTTCTTTTTATTGAAAAAAATAGATATTTATGTAATAATATAATGTGTTTGGAGAGGGTAATATGAATGGACAATCACTTAGTAATTTAATTAGAAATAAAGTTGATATTGTTGATGTTATAGGTGAAAGAATTCCTTTAGTAAAAAAAGGTAAGAATTTCTTCTGTATATGTCCATTTCATGATGATACTAATCCCTCTATGTCAGTTTCACGTGAAAAACAAATTTATACTTGTTTTACTTGTCATGCAACAGGGAATGTATTTACATTCTTAATGAATTATGACAAAATGAGTTTTCCTGAAGCACTAAAATATTTAGGAGATAAAGTAGGAGTAGATACTAAAGGAGTAAAACTAGAAAAACAAGAGAGTAAGTTTCATAAATTCTATGAAATGTATGATTTAACAAGTAAGTATTATCAAAATAATTTACTTTCTAGTTATGGAGAAGAAGCTCGTAAATATTTAACTAATAGAGGTTTAAATAAAGATATAATTAAGAAGTTTCAAGTAGGTCTTTCTCTTCCTAATAATAATGATTTGACTGAATTACTTGTAAAGAAAAAATATGATATTTCTGACTTAAATAAATATGGTTTATCAGTTAATAACTATGATATTTATAAAGATAGGATTATGTTTCCACTTTTCGATATAAATGGTAAAGTAATAGGTTTTTCAGGAAGAATATATAAAAATATAGATGAAGCTAAATATATTAATACAAAAGAAACACCAATATTTATTAAAGGTGAACAACTATATAATTATCATATAGCTAAAGAAAGTGTTAGAACTAGTAAATATCTTATTATAATGGAAGGATTCATGGATGTTATACGTGCAAGTACTATAGGGCTAGATAACTGTATAGCATTAATGGGTACAGCTCTAACACGTGAACAAATGAAATTAATTAAAAGATTATCTAATAATATTACTTTATGTTTAGATGGAGATAAACCAGGACAAAATGCTGCATATAAAATAGGTGAAGAATTCTTAAAAGAAGGAATTGAGACTAAAGTCGTAACACTACCTAATAATGATGATCCTGATTCATTCATCTTAAAAGAAGGAAAAGATAGGTTTTTAGCGTATATAGAAAATGCAGAAAACTATAATGATTATAAGATTAAAGTAATGAAAAATAACGTTAACTTTAATAGTGATGTAGAAAAATCAAATTATATAAATAAAGTATTACAAGAACTAGTTAATGTAAATGATGAAATAAGAATAGAAATAATATTAAAAAGACTTGCAAAAGAGTTCGATTTAGGGTATAATACCTTGGACAAAAAGTTTTCAGAGCTAAAGAAAAATAATAAAAAAGTAGAGATAAAAAAAGAGCCTGAAAAAGTTGTTTTAAAAAGAAAGAATAAGTATCGTCAAGCAATAGAACAAGTAATATATTATATGCTTACTAATGATTGGGTAATAAGTGATGTAGAAAAAGAAAGACTACTCTTACCAGAAGATGATGTAAGAATTTTAGTACAAGAAATAATATATTACTATAAGACATTTGGGGTAATTACAGTAGCAGACTTTTATACTTATATCCAAAGTAAAAAAGAGTTGTTAGCTGTAGTTGATGAGATACTAAATAGTTCTTACAATGATGTTGTTTCAAAAGATGAACTTTATTTGTATTTTAAAGTAATAAGAGAATATAGTAAGAAAAAACAAATAGAGAGACTAGAAGAGAAAATGAACAAAGAAGTTGATCCACTGGAACAAGCAAAACTAGCTGATGAAATTAGGAAGCTCAGAATAGGAGAAGTGTAATAATGGTCGAAGAAATAAAGACAATGGATGAAAGAAAAGAAAAATTAATTGCTTTAGGAAAAAAACAAGGATATATTACATATGAACAACTAGCTGATGAATTAAAAGGGTTAGATCTAGATAGTGATGCACTTGATGACTTATATAATTCACTTGTAGAAGTTGGTATTGAAGTAGTTGCTGAAGATGGTTCAAACGATGAAGTTGATAACGATATTGCAAATGGAATAGAAGAAGTTGAAATAGAAGATTTAACACTTACTAAAGATGTAAAAATAAATGATCCAGTTAGAATGTATTTAAAAGAAATTGGACGTATAAATTTACTTACTTCAGATGAAGAGTTTGAATATGCCAATCGTGCACTTGAAAATGATGAAGAAGCAAAAAGAATGCTTGCAGAATCAAATCTACGTTTAGTTGTAAGTATAGCTAAAAGATATGTTGGACGTGGTATGGCTTTTCTTGATTTAATTCAAGAGGGTAATATTGGTCTAATGAAAGCAGTAGATAAATTTGATCCAACTAAAGGTTATAAATTTTCTACATATGCAACTTGGTGGATAAGACAAGCTATTACTCGTGCAATAGCTGATCAAGCAAGAACAATAAGAGTACCAGTACACATGGTTGAAACAATAAATAAATTATCACGTATACAAAGACAATTAACACAAGAATTAAATCGTGAGCCAACAGATGAAGAAATAGCAGAAAAATTAGGTATACCAGTAGAAAAAGTAAGAGAAGTATACAAAATTAGTCAAGATCCAGTATCACTAGAAACTCCAATTGGTGAAGAAGAAGATTCACATTTAGGAGATTTCTTACCAGATGAAAGAACAATGGGACCAGAAGAATATACTACTCAAGAAATGTTAAAAGAAGAGTTAGACGGAGTATTATTAACACTTACTGATCGTGAAGAAAAAGTATTAAGATTAAGATTTGGTCTTGATGATGGACAATGTAGAACACTAGAAGAAGTTGGACAAATCTTCGGTGTTACAAGAGAACGTATTCGTCAAATAGAAGCAAAAGCACTACGTAAATTAAGACATCCATCACGTTCAAGAAAATTAAAGGATTTCATGATTGACTAATGATAATTAATAAAAGATTAAAAGAAGTAGGAGAATTAGTCGAAGATAATTCTTCTTTTTTAGATATAGGATGTGATCATGCATTTCTAGATATTTATTTAGCCGGGGATAAAACTAAAAAATTTAAGAGTATTGTTGCGAGCGATAATAAAGAAGGTCCACTAGAACATGCTAAAAATAATATTAGACAACATAAATTAACAGATAAAATAGAATTAAGATTAGGTAATGGATTAGATATTTATACTAGTGATATAAATACAATAGTTATATCAGGCATGGGTGGAAGAAATATTATTGGTATACTTAAAAGCCATGAAGAATATTTAAAAACAATAGATACACTTGTTCTTTCACCAAATAACTATCAAATAGATGTAAGAAGTTATTTAACTAAAAAAGGTTATTATATAGACGAAGAAGTATTAGTTAAAGATGGTAAATATATTTATCAAGTAATGAGATTTAAAAAAGGTAAGAAAAAATATACAAAAAAAGAAATATTTTTTGGACCAATACTTCTTACTAAAAAAGATACTAATTTTAGATTATTATATGATAGAGAATTAAAAACTAGAGAAATAATATTACAACTACTTCCTAAAGGTTTTTCTCTTAGAAAAAGAAAATTAAAAAAAGAGATTGAATTAATTTCAGAAGAATTAAAAAGTATGTCAAAATAGTAAATCTATATGGCATATTTTTTTTGTTTTTGATATAATTAAAAAGAATAGGAAAGGGTGATTCATATGAAATATGTTTATTCATTTAAAGAAGGAAATAAAGATATGCGTGAAGTTCTTGGAGGTAAAGGAGCTAATCTTGCAGAAATGACAAATTTAGGACTTCCAGTACCACAGGGTTTTACAGTATCTACTGATGCATGTACAAGTTATTATAAAAATAATGAAGAAGTTATACCAGAAATAAAAGAAGAAATATTTGATAAATTAAGAGAATTAGAAAGTATTACAGGTAAAAAGTTTGGAGATCCGTCTAATCCACTTTTAGTATCAGTAAGAAGTGGAGCAAGAGCTAGTATGCCAGGAATGATGGATACAATTCTTAATCTTGGAATGAATACAGAAGTATGTGAAAGTTTGGCTAATAAAACTAATAATAGAAGATTTGCTCTAGATAGTTATAGAAGACTTATTCAAATGTATAGTGATGTTGTTATGAATCTACCTAAAGAATCTTTTGAAGGATTATTTGATGAGTATAAAAAAGAAGTAAATGTTAAAGATGATACTGAACTTACTGTTTGGGATTTAGAAGAAATTATAAGTAGATATAAAAGTGAATACTTAAGACTTGTTGGTAGTGAGTTTCCAGAAGATGTTAATACACAGTTAATGGAAGCAGTAAAAGCAGTATTTAGAAGTTGGAATACTGATAGAGCTAAAACATATAGAAAATTAAATGAAATACCAGAAGAATGGGGAACTGCTGTAAATGTTCAAATGATGGTATATGGTAATACTGGAGATAATTCTGGTACAGGAGTATGTTTTACAAGAAATCCATCAACTGGTGAGAAAAAACTATTTGGTGAATTCTTGATGAACGCCCAAGGAGAAGATGTAGTTGCAGGTATAAGAACACCTCAAAGTATAGAAACACTGAATGATATTTTACCTGAATGCTATAAAGAATTTGAAAGTATTTGTCATACACTAGAAAATCACTATAAAGATATGCAAGATATGGAGTTTACTATAGAAGATGGAAAACTATATATGTTACAAACAAGAAATGGTAAAAGAACTGCTAAAGCTGGTATTAAGATAGCTGTAGATCAAGTTGCAGAAGGATTAATTACAAAAGAAGAAGCTTTACTTAGAGTTGATGCAAAAGATTTAGATCAATTACTTCATCCAGTATTTGATGAAGAAGATTTATCTAAAAAGGAATCTGTTGCTACAGGTCTAGCAGCTTCCCCTGGAGCTGCATGTGGACATCTATACTTTTCAAGAGAAGATGTTGCAAAAGCTCATGAAGATGGAGTAAAAGATATTATTCTTGTTAGAGAAGAAACTTCTCCTGAAGATATAGAAGGTATGAATATTGCTAATGGTATTTTAACACTTAGAGGAGGAATGACATCTCATGCTGCAGTTGTAGCTCGTGGTATGGGTAAAACTTGTGTAAGTGGTTGTGATGGAATTACTATTAATAAACATAATAAAACTATTACTTCTCGTGATGGTAAACAGTTGCAAGAAGGCGACTATATCAGTCTAGATGGTTCAACTGGTAATGTATATTTTGATAAGATAAAACTATTAGATGCTACAATTAGTGGCGAATTTGAAACATTTATGAATTGGGCAGATGAAGTTAGAACACTAGAGATTAGAACTAATGCTGATAATCCAAGAGATGCACATGTCGCACATACTTTTGGAGCAGAAGGTATAGGACTTTGTCGTACAGAGCATATGTTCTTTGATGAAGAAAGAATATTTAATTTTAGAAAAATGATTATCGCACCAACTTTAGAAAAAAGAGAAGAAGCTTTATCTAAAATACTTCCATATCAAAGAGAAGACTTTGAAGGATTATTTAGAGAAATGGATAATTTACCAGTAATTATTAGATTCTTAGATCCACCTCTACATGAATTCTTACCTCAAAAAGAAGAAGAAATAAATGAATTAGCAAGAAGTCTAGAAGTTAAATATAGTGATTTAAAGAATAAAGTAGATAGTTTAAAAGAATTTAATCCAATGATGGGACATCGTGGTTGTAGATTAGATGTTACTTATCCTGAAATTGCTAGAATGCAAACAAGAGCAGTGTTAGAGGCTGCAATTAATGTAAGTAAAGAAGGAAAAACAGCTAAGCCTGAAATAATGATTCCACTAGTTGGAGATGTTAATGAATTAAAATATGTTAAAGAAATAATATTAGAAGAAGCAGACAAGGTATTTAAAGAACAACAAACTAAAGTAGATTATAAGATAGGTACAATGATTGAAATACCAAGAGCATGTATTAATTCAGATGAAATAGCTTAACACAACTTACATATGGTTTTTCAAGAGATGATGCATCTAAATTCTTAAAAGAATATTATTCTAAGAAAATATTTGAAAAAGACCCATTCCAATCAATAGATGAAAATGGAGTAGGTAAATTAATGGCTATATCAAAAATAATTGCTAGAAGTGTTAGAAATACTATTGAACTTGGAATATGTGGAGAACATGGTGGAGATCCTAAATCAATTGAGTTCTGTAATAAATTAGGACTAAATTACGTATCATGTTCACCATTTCGAGTACCAGTAGCAAGACTTGCTGCTGCACAAGCTGCGATTAAAAGTAATGGGTCAAAGTAACCAAATAAAGGACTAGAGTTATCTAGTCTTTTTCTGTTCACAAAATAGTAATATTCCGTTAAGATTATAATGAAGATTTTAGCCTTTTTCATTGCTTTGAATTTTAAGATATTAGGATTTAAATATTTCTAAATCTATATCCAAAAGAATAAAAATTAGCACTTTGTATTGACAAGTGCTAATTTTTGAGTATAATTATAATTGTAGTGAGAAAAAGATACTCACTATGGTATTAAAATTATATATTTGATATGTGCTTACCTTAAATGGCTCAACACATTTAGGAAAGGAAGTTGATGGATATGATGTTAGTACCAAGAAGAAATTTTGATTTGTTTGATGATATCTTTGATGATTCATTCT
>CADAWN010000024.1 GCA_902791625.1 uncultured Erysipelotrichaceae bacterium
GTAAGTTCTGTTTTCTCTGCACCACGGACACGCTCCATGGTTTCTGCAAAAAACATCTACTAATTTCGCTCCTTTATATGGTTTTCTATGTTCTTTTTTATGCTCTATTGCTTTGTCCAAGCTCATTTTTTACTCCTTTTTGAGAAAATTTCTCACATTTTATTGACTTTTTTTATGTTTTTGCGAATGAGGAAAAACATAGATTATTTTATTTCTCCTTTTTCATTCATTTCTATTTGTTCATCTCTAAATAATGGGCAATCATCATCTCCAGTGAACTCATATAGCTCTAATCTATTACAACCTAGGCAGGTTCCATTATCTAGTCTTTCCTTACATTTTCCAACAATAGGTGGATATTTTTTATCCATTATTATTTTCCCTTTCTTTTTTGTCGCTTTTCAGTGAAGTTTCTATTTCCAGCCTAATTCCTTTATTTTTTCATTTCATTTATTGCTTGTAATGCCTTTACTGATATCATTTCTGTTATATCTATTTTTTTTAATTTTTTATAAAAATAAATTCTATTATAATTTCCAGGAATATAATAAGAAAGTACAAATCCCGTTTCACGTTTCTTATATCCTATCTTTTCAAACATCTCATCTGCTTTACTCATCTTTTAAACTCCTATCTTAAATAATAATACTAATATTGGAAACAATGATAATGTAATCAGATATTCAACTATTATATTTTCTTTGTATATTTCTTGCTTTATTATAAATAACATTATTAATATTTGTATAATTATATAAATTCTTGAATATATTAATAAAAATTTCATTTAGTCCTCCAATCCTAAATCTTTTAAACTATATTCCTTATTTAATTTCATTCCTTTATACATTGTATCCTTTTCAAAATATGGAAAATCAGTACCCATATCATCTACTGAAATTCTTAAAAAATATTTATCAAAACAATTTTCTCTCTTCGTAATATAAATATCTCTATCTTTAAAAGGTTTTATAATAGCACTTAAATATTCTTTTTCTTCTTCATCTAATATTTCAGGTTCTTCTAAAACTATATGTCTATCTAATATTCCTAATATGTTATATTCTTCTTCTAATACTTTTCCATTTTCCATATTTCTAAATAAAAGTCCATTATGGATATACTCTACTCTAAACGTTTCTGTATCAAATATTCTTAATGTCGTTCCGCTTTTTTATCTTACCTTTTTCAACTAAATTAAGTACTTCAATTAATTTCATTTCTTTTTTCATAACTTTCCTCCTATTCAAATTTTGTAATTAAATTTCCTCTTATATTTTTTGACCTTAAGATTTGTCCACATGATAATATGTAATCATCATCATCAAAATATGTCATCTTTTCAAGTTCTGTATCATATCCTCTAAATTTGAAATCGTTTATATTTCTCATACTTTACTCCTCCATTTTATAATTCCTTTCATAAGTGAACAATTTTTTCAGTTTATCTTCGCCTATTTTTTTAATTGCTTTTTTTAAAAAATCTTCATCTAGACAATAGATTTGACCTGAATTTTTATAACTATGAGCGAAAAGTGTTTCGAAAGAATCACAATCATATTTATAATAAAATGAATACTTGCATTGGTATTCATTATGCCAATCTATTTTTTCTCCATTATTAAGTTCTTCAGCTAAATCCATTAAGTCATAATAAGTTGTCATTATCTCTTGATATTCTTCCTCTTCTTCTTCTGTTTTGAAATAGTTTCTTGTTTTGAATCTGTACTTGTCGAAACTATCGTTATTTTCATGACTAACATCGACATATCCAACATCATTAATATAGAAATATGTATCATTTATTTCTGCTCTCCATCTTTTATTTTCTTTTTTATTTTCTTTTTTACTCTCATTCTCTAATTTTGTGACTTTGCTCTGTAATTCGCTTATTTGCTTTTTTAAATCTTCTAAATTATCCATTCTTTTCTCCTTTTCAATCAATTTTTGGAATATGATTATTTTCTTCCTCAATATCTATATCTTTAGTTTTAATTATTGTTATTGCTTCTTTTATAGCTCTATCATCTATTTCATCAATTTGAATTGCATATGAACCTTTAACCTTGTATTTTTTAACTTTTTCTTTGTATTTTCTTCTTATGTTTCTTAAAATTTCAATTAATATGTTTTTATTCATTTGTTCTCCTTTTTCTCTTCCTCAAAATTGATGCATTGTAGCTCTCCTTCAATATTTCTTCTAATTTCGCATACATCATCAAAGCCTTTTCTGTTTATACATTTGTGGCAAAATTCTTTTGTAAATTCATCATCAGTCATTTTATTAACTTCCCTCCTATAACAAAAGGGACTAAACTTATTATAGTGTAGCCCCTTCGTAGTATTTTTTTTAAAAATTAAATGTTTTTATTGTTTTTACTAATCTTTAGTTTCTATTTCTTGAAGTTCTTTCATTTTTGCCTCCTCATAGAAACGGGATATGCTTTTCATTTTCTTTTATTATTTTTTCTGCTTCATTAAAATAATAATTTGTCTCTTCTTCTTTTTCTTTTTTCTTTTCATCTAATGGAATCTCATCCATCATTTTGTTGAATTTATATTCTTCAATTTCATCAATTAAAATGTATGTAATTAATGCTCCTATAAACATTCCTAAAATAAATATCATTTGTTATCTCCTTTCATCAATTCTTCATCTACCCTATCTTGGTAAATTAAATCTTGTTTCTCTAAATAATAATTATTATCATATTCTTTGTCTTCATGCTCTTCTAAATATTCATCTTCCCATTTACTTAACATTCTGTCGTTGTAATAATCATTACCCATAATTTTCTCCTTCCTAAAACTTGCTAGAGTATTCAGCAAAGTAGTCTTCTTCTTCCTTCCTTCTTGCGTTCTCTACGTTGCTATTAAGTAAGTCCTTATGTGTTTCAGCCCATCTTCTTCTAGCTCTCGTGATACCTTCTAAACTTATTTTCCTATATTTCAGATTAAACATTACATTAGCGAATGTAGTGCCAGCAAGTTCAGGTTCTAGCTCTTGTACTACTTTTAAGATTAAATAATTATCATCTTCTCTAGCCTGCTCGTTTTCGTCAAGTATCTTACAGACAGTTTTCTTAATTAACTTATTCATTTGTTCCTCCTCATTTAATTTTGTTATATAGTAAATCAATCAATAGTCCAGTAAAAATTGCCATAAACTCAAACCAATTTGCAGTTGTAACTATCATTGATTTTGCTTTGAATATTAAAATAAAGATTGCTATAACCTCTAAAATTGTTGCTGTTTTTCCTAAAATTTTATCTAATTTCNNCTTGCATTCTCTCCATTTCTCTACGTTTTTGCATATACTCTTTATGCTTTTGGTCTACTCTTTCCTTATTCTCCTGATACCATTTTGCTTTTCTTAATGCTTCTTGTTCTTTATGCGTTTCTCTATAAGTCTTATTTCTTGTTCTTGCTTTTTCTTTAACTTCTTCTTGATGTTTTTGATAATATTCTTTTGACCTTTTTATTTTTTTTTCATAATGAGATTCGTAATATTTTTTTTGGTATTCTAATATTTCTTCTCTGTGATTTTCACGATATTTTTTCATCGTTCGTCTTTGTGCTTCACTTGTTTTGTAAACTTTTTCTTCCATATTAGCTCTCCTTTACAAATTTAAGTTTACCTTGAATAATTAACTTAAGCTTTTCAAGTCTTTCGACTTCATTTAATTTTAAAAGTTCTTCTTCCGTAATTTGTTCCATAATTTTACTCTCCTTTCTTAATTTCCTTTATTATAATATAACAAATTAAAATATTGGACTTTTGATAAAAATTTATAAAGTATAACTTATAAATTTACTTGTTGCTTTTTCAAATTTTACTTTTACTTTTCCAGTATCTCCATTTCTTTGTTTAGCCAATTTTAAAATTATGTTTTCTGGATTTTCTTGATAGATAAATATTATGTTATCTGCGTCTTGCTCTAAACTTCCACTCTCTCTTAAATCTGCCATAGATGGCTCTCTTTCGTTTGCGTTTCTATTAAGCTGACATAATGCAATTATTGGAATATTCAAATCAAGTGTCAATAATTTTAATCTTCTTGAAATATCTGCAACTTCTTGCTCTCTTGATTGAAAACTATCTTTATCTCTTAATAATTGAATATAATCAATAATCATTAAGTCAATTTTGTTTTGATTTTTCAATGTTTTAGCATAATACTCTATATCTTGAATAGTCCTTACATTTGTTGAAATTGTAATAGGTAAATCTGCAATAATTTGACTTGCATCTGCAATTTTTTGCCACTCTATATCATTTTCAATAGTTCCCATTTTCATTTTATAGCTGTTTATATTAGTTCTTCTTGAAATCATTTTCTCAATTAATTGTGTATATGCCATTTCCAAAGATATAAAAACTACATTTTTCTTATTTTCTGCTATTTTTTCTCCAATTTGTAAAGATAATGTTGTTTTTCCAACTCCGTGGTCTTGCTCCAATAATTGTTAATTCCTTGTTATGTAATCCACCTGTTAAATCATCTAAATCATAAATTCCAGTATATAAGCTCCTATCTCCTCTATTTTGCCAATTATTTTGAATTTCATTAACTGTATCAACGACTTGGTCTGTAATGCTTTTACTTTCAATGCTTTTGTTATTTGTAATTTGATTAAGTTCTCTTATGCAATCTTGAACATAAATATCTGCATTGTCTTTATCTGGAACATTAACAATTATTTTTTTAGCAAGTTCAAATATATCTCTTTTCTTTGTAAGATTTTTTAATTGATTGTAAGCAACTTCTGCTGTCATACCATAAACATTATCTCCCAAAGTAGTTAGATAATCTAAAACTTGTTGCTGATTTCTTTTTATCTTTTCTTTGACTTTTATTAAGGAAACATCTTGTTTTTCTTTTCTTAACTCATTTATTGCATTTGCAATTAATTTATTTCTAGTAGTAGTAAAATCTTTTTCTTCAATTTGTAAAGGCTCTTTTTCAAAAATTATAAAGTACAATACTATTTTTTCAATTTCTTCATCGTTCATAGTATTTCTCCTTTACAAATAATGTGGAGTTAATCTTCCTTGCTCAATTAATTCTTGAATCGTTACCTCTTTTCTCAATAATCTGTTATAGTCGTTAGGGTCTTTTAAATCTTTTTCATCCCAAGTAAATTTTCTTTGATTTTCTTTTGGGATTTCAGGGAATTTATAACCCTCTTTTCTAGCCCAATTTCTTAAAGTAGCTAAACAATCTTTATAAGGTTTTCCTTTACTAGCCATATAATCATCAAGTCTTTGTATTCTATCTTCATAATCGTAAGGAAAAATTTGTTTTAATTTTTCGTATTGTTCATCAGTAAAAAAAACTTTTTTATTTTCTCCATAGAATTTTTTTTCAGATTTTTTGTTGTTTGTTTTAGTTTCATTTTTTTGTGTGTCATTTTTTTGATTATTAGAATTATCCTCATCTAATCTATTCTTATCTATACTATACTTATCTATACTATACTTATCTATACTATACTTATCTATACTATGTATACATTTTGTATCCAAATTGTATACATTACTCTCATCTACTGTTAATTGTTTAAGTTCTTGTTGATAAATAGTAGGCTTTAATCTGTCTTTTTGCAAATAATTATTTAATCTCCAATGCCTAATAACTATAACACCACTTTGAAATGGTATTACAAATTGTTTTGTAATTAATACTCTTAAATCATCATCATTTGCCCCAATCATTCTAATTATTTTTTTTACATTCCCTATAAATCCATCATCATCTGCTCGCATACCTAAATGAAAATATAAATTTTGTGTTGATTGAGGCATTTCCAAAAATTTATCAGTATCAACAACACTTAAACTGAACATTCTTTTTTGTGCCATTATTTTATCCTCCTATTTTTGCATATTATCAAATTCTTTTGCTAGTTTTGCTGTCATTTCTTTTACAGCTGTTGATAGATTTTTGCCTTGTGTTCTTAATACAAATATTGCTTTTCTTTTTTGCTCACTATCAACATTTGTTACGTGTATATCTTCCATCTTTATTTCTCCTTTCTCCGTACTAATGTACATTATAATATAAAAAAATATTAAATGCAAGTATTTTTAAAAAAATTTTTTAAATATTTTTACTAACTCCTAAAATCAAATTTAAACAATTTTATGTTTAAAACATATAACTTGTTGTCTTGTTCATAAAAACTTGTTAGAATTAATCCTAGTGATAAATTAGGGCATTCTAATTAATTGTTTTGGTATTTCAAATTTTCTTCCATTATTTTTTTCCTTTCAACTCTATAAAATTTAAAATTAAAACATCTTTTAAATTTCCATCCTCTTCTATCTTTTCTGTTATGCTTTTAATATCTTTAAAAGTTTGTATTTTATAATTAGTAACTGTCTCTGAATTGCCAAATCCTTTATTGTAAACATAACTTACAAAATATTTAAACATTTTACCCTCCTTTCTCTTTCGTTAATCACATTATAACATTTGATATTTCAATAATGGACTTTTGATAAAATTAATTTTTATATTTTATTCCTAAAATATCATAACTTTCTTTGAATAAATTACAAACAAATTTTCTTTGATTATCATTTATTAAATTAAGTTCTTTCTTTATGCTGATGAATTTTGATACATTCGCTATTCTCTCCTGCATTTTCTAACATAAATTTTTTCCATTGTTCTTCGCTTAAATGAGTATTCAATACTCTATCCTCGTATGTAAACTCTCCATTTTGTTTCTTTTTAATTATTCTTTGCTCTAATTCTTCTTTGTTATAATTGCTTTCAACTAAATAAAGATTATAATTTCTTGCTTTTATTTCATCTAATGTTGCTGTATCTACACAATATAATACTTTGTAATTGTCTTTCTTGAATATTATTTTATATCCAAAGTTAGGCACATCATGTTCTAGTAATATTGGCTCAACCTCTATTGCTCCTAAATCATATTTCTTACCATTTTCTAATACAAATATATTTCGCTTTTCTACTCCTAATTTTACTAATGTTTCAACTAAAAATTTACCTACACAAAATTTTAGATTAGGTCTTTCAAATGCAAGTTTTTTAATTGTTGGTGGCAAAAGATGGTCTTGGTGTATTCATATATGAGAAATAAAAACTAGCTTTAATTCTCTTACTCTATCCTTGATCTTTGAATATGGTACTCCACAATCTAAAAGTATATAATCTCTTAATATTATAGCATTGCCAGTACTTCCACTGGCAATTATTTCGTAATTATTTCTCAAAATCCATCACCTCACTTCCTATTTTGTATTCTTTGTTTTTGAAGCTTTATTTAAAGCATTTACTCTTTTATTAAGCTCTTGTGCTTGATTTTTAGCTTCTTTTTTTGCAGCGCTTAATCTTGTTTTGTCTGAAATTAATTCTTGGTATCTTGCTAATATATTTGCATCATCTTGTGCTTGCCATTTCTTTTCTTCGGCTGTCATTTTTCTATTCATTTTTATTCTCCTTTCTATTTTACATCATCTAATGTGATTTCTACTTGACTATTTTCACTTACTTTATTCTCTTTTGGTTGTTCTTGCTCTGGCTCTTTCTCTGATTCTTTTTCATCTGAATTTGTATCGTATATTCCTTTGTCATTTTCTATGTTTCCGTTTACATCAACTTCTTTTACAGAGATTTCATCACTTTCTACGGCTTGACTTAATGCGTGATTTACTCTTCCACCAAATAATATGTTTAGCTCTTTTGCCAACTCTTTTACTACTTTTGTCTTTACCATTTTAACTGGCATTGATACCCAAGGACTATATGTTGAATTTGCACTAGGTGATACTCTTTTTATTGCGTCTAAATCTTTCTTTGTCATAAATATTGTTTTCTCGAATCCGTTTTCAAATTTAATATAAGCATAGGCTCCCACTATATCATCATATCTATCACTTGTTACTTTTGGAATATGTGTTAATTCTTCTGTAACTGGATTAAAACTATATTCATCTCCTCTAAATATTACATTGTTTGTAAATCTTATAATCTCTGCTGGCTTGATTAAATCAATAATCTTATACCAACCCTCTTTTTTTCTACTGATTACTGGCTTGCCTTTAAATGGAATTATATCAAAGTCTGTCCCTGCTTCACAACCTACCATAGCTTCTTTTAATACTCCATATAACATATCTAGTTTGCCATCTCTTCCTAAATCCATTAAATCTTTTCTGTGTGAAATATAAAATCCAGCACTATTTACTATTCTTTGTGTTGCTACATCTTTTGGTAATAAAGACGCATTTTTGTTTATTAATCTTTCTATTGCTGTTTCAACTCCATTTTGGTCTGCAATTCTAATTAAATCATTGTTTTCTTGATTTTTAATATCTTCTTTATTCATTATCTATTAAATTCCTTTCTTTTAAATATTCTTTTAATTCTTTTAATTGTTCCATTGTTCCAGAAACTTTAAATGTCATTGTGTATTTTTTTTCTTCTTCTTGCTCTTGTTTTATTTCCTTTGGTGCAATTATTTCATCTTCATTTGATAAATTCTCTGCTGTTGTTGTTTTACTTTCTTCTTCTTTTTGCTTTGCTAATTCTTGTTGTCTTTTTAATTCTTCCGCTTCTCTTTCTTTTCTTTCAGATACAACTAATATTGATTTCTTTAAATCTAAATTTGTTTTATATTCTGCTAAAATCTCAATTTTATTATCCATTGTATCTATTATCTCTAAATCAGTTTTTATTTTATCAAAGAATACTCTTAATTGCTCTTTTAAGGCTTTTTCTGTTGCAGTTAATGTAATATTTAGATTAGCATTTTCAAATGTCACAAAATCAATTCTAGTGCTTTCTTGTAGTTCTTTAAAATAATCTCTCAAATTGTTTTCTTTTTCTTGTTTCTTTTGATTATCATAAGCACTAACTTGATTATTTATTATGTCATAAGTTTCAGTTAATAAACTTTCAACTTCTTTTGCAGACTTTTCAAAATTATCTACTGGCTCTTTCCATTGTTTAATTATGTCTTTTCTGTAATCTGCAACTTCACTTTTGAATTTGTTTATTTTTGCTTTTTCTTCTTTTGCCTCTTTTAAACTATTTTCATTAAATTTTATTCCTTGATAATAATTCTTTAATTGCTCTACAAATGATTTTACATCTGTCATATTGCTTTCAATAGTTCCTAATTGACTTATCTTTGCTTCAATTTGACCATTAAATGTAGGCTTAATTATCTTTAAACTATTACTTTCCATTATCATCGTCCTTTCCAACATAACTCATTAATAAAAAACTTAATAATACAATCCACCATTTATGAAATATTATTGCTAATACAGTAAAACATATAATAACAAAAATATTTTTGATAACTACTAATTTGTTCAAATATTTTTTGTATTTTATTAACTCTTCATCTATATTATTCATTTTACTCTCCTTTTCTTATGAAAATACCATTTTTAGTTAAAAATATTTCTACTTTGTCATCTGATTTTTTTATTCCTATTCTTTCAAGGAAATTTTTAGGAATAATTACTCTTGATTGGCTATCAACTTTTCTTATAACTCCTTTGGTATTTCCTAAATTGATTTCCATATACATATATTATTCTCCTTTCTTTGATTTTGCTTTTGTCTTTGTTTTCTTGTTTGGAACATCTATTACTGCAATACCTGTACTATCCATTGCTCCAACACAAGTTTTCTTTGTTGTCTTTCTAGGTTTTCTTTCTACTACTTCTGTTGTAATCTTATCTTTATCCATTACGATTTTTGATTTCCCCCTCTTATTTCTTGCAACTAACTCTTTTTGAAATTCAAAACTTTGCTCTTTTAAACTCTCAATTTCTTCTTGTTGAGAATGTACCATCTTTGTCATTATCTTTAACTGTAAATCAAGGGAATTGTTTTCTTGATTTAAAATAGCTATTTTACCTTTTAATACTTTGTTCTCCTTTCTTAAATTTTTCTTTTCATCATTGAATAAATTAAACATTTTATTTACTCTCCTTTCGATTTTTAATCTACCATTATTCTACACTTTTCCCCACAAAATGTCAAACATTTTTTAAAAAAAAATAAAAAAATTTTTAAATACTTGATTTTCTTATTTTTTAATGATATATTAAAAGAAAATGGAGTAAAAAAATGGAAGAAAAAGAATTTAAAGAAAAAATTTGTCCCTTATGTTCTAACAAAAATAATTGTAATTTTATTTTAGAAACTAAACTCGAAAATAATGTATTTTCTTATAGATGTATTAACTTTGAACATAAAAACAAGAAATCATTAGACAAGAGTAGAAAGGAAAAAGATATTGATGAGTTCTTTACCAAAAAAGCAAAAAGTAATTTCAACAGATTTAACAAATACTTCTACTATTAAATTTACTATTAATGTAACACCTAAAACTAAAAAGAATAGTCAGCAAATTGTTATCGTTCATAATAGACCAATTATTATTCCAAGTAAATATTATAAACAATATGAAAAAGATTGTGCTGTATTTTTGCCTAAATTTGATAAACCAATTAATTATCCAATTAACTTGAAATGTATTTTTTATATGGAAAGAAGATATAAGGTTGATTTATCAAATTTGGAAGAAGCAATTTGTGATATTCTTGTTCATTATGGAGTTTTAGCAGATGATAATAGAAATATTGTTGCTACAATGGATGGCTCAAAAGTTTTATGGGATAAAGAAAATTCTAGAACAGAAATTGAAATTACTAAATTATCAGATTATCAACAATGGTAAATAAAAAAGATAACAAGCTTTTAGCAAGGGGTATAGCTAAACTTGTTATCTTTTAGAAATTTTATTTTATAAAATTATGGAATTTCACGAAAATTCTATGTATTCACAATAGAAAATTATCGTTCAAATATATTATAATCCTTATACTCTCAATATGTCAAGATTATTTTATAACATATTTGTAATAATCATATAGTTTGTCTTTTCCAACATCATCATCATTTAACCAATCTTTTGTGGCTTCTACATATTTTTCAAGACTTTCTTCATCATCTCCACTACCTAATACGTTCTTCATATCACTATATAACATATTCATTACTACATAAAATTGTATTGGGTCAATATTTAATCCATATTGTTTTAATACTGCGTTTGTATCTTCCATAGTCCACTTTGCCATTGGTCGCATTGAACTTACCCACTCTTTTGCCATATCTTCAGTAATGACTTTTCCATATACAATTTCGTGCATTTTCATTTCTAGTTTCTCGTATTTTTCTGTGTCACTTTCTTTGATATAATCCATAGCTTTGTCAAATACTTTTGCTAACTCTACCATATCTTCATTATTGCCTTTTTTAATTATTGTTTCTAAATATTCTTCGTGCATTCTATTTATCTCCTTTCTTTAAATCTTCTAGCATTTTTATTATAATCTCATTTTGTTCAATTATTTTTTTGTTTTGTTCTTCTTGCAACTTCATTTCCAAGTTCTGTTTTCTCAATATTTCTTCTGTATCACTTATTTGCTCTCTATTTTCTTCAAGGTTTTGCAATCCTAATACTAAAGCAATTATTGTTATTAAATCAAAAATATCATAATTATTCATTATTTATTACTCTTTGCAGATGATACTTGTGTGTCTGAATCAGTCGTTGTAACTGCTGTTGTAGTAGGTGTTGATCTTCTATTTAAGCAACTACAAGATGTAATTACAAATTGACCTTTTGCATAATTTGTGTTTTGATTTCCATAACTTATAGGATAATTTACTCTTTTATTTAATTGATTTGCATATAATGTATTTCCATATTTGCATAGTACTGGAATATTTCCTATTGCTGTTTGAATAAATACTGGCAAATTACTTGTTGGTGCAGAAATATTGCAAGCTAAAACAAGTCTATAATCACTTAAATTTGTTAGATTTTTAATTGTTCTATTAGGAATTAATATAACTCCTGTACCTGTTGTCGTTGTACTTGAACATATAATTGTATCACAACACATAATATTTTCTCCTTTCTATAATAAAAAAATGCACAAGGTTATTCCCTGTGCATATAAGTCAACCTATTTCTAGGGAATAATTTTAATCAACCTACACTATTAATATAGAGAATTTGAACATCCACATCCATCATAACATGGAGGATAAGCACGCCATTTTCCCATACTATTTAGGATATTGCTTGTAATTTGAGCTGTCTGATTTGCATTGCTTAATTGGTCTTTTGTATCACTTAAAGCTTCTCTCAAGTGGTCGATAGTTTGTTGATTAAACATGTTAGTAATTGTTGCAGTTTGATTTGCAATTTGATTACCAATTGCTGCTACACTATTTGACATTTGATTTGATAAGTCTTTAAGCAATAAAGCATTATCATAGTTTGAACTCATTACTTGTTCTGTAATTCCACATTGTCCTTGAGCAATACCTCTTATAGCATTATCTTGTGATTGGAAATATAAAGCATTTTGTAAATCACTTTGACCTAGAGCATTTGCAAAATTATTATTTCCCCAAGCACCATTTCCACCAAATAGTAAGATAAATACTATAATGATGCCTAATGTGGCTCCTAAATCTCCACCAAGAAAACTATTGTTGTTTCTTGTAAGAGCTAAAACATCTGATGCAGACAATCCTGAACCATTTTCCATTGCCATAGTTTACTCCTTTCTACTTGACAACTATTATTATCTATGCTATATTAATAAAGTATATTTAGTAATAGTAGTAATAGTTGGTGCGATTTAAAGCCTCGTACTGGCTATTTTTTATCTTAATTTATTTATTATTTCACTTAATTGTGCCTTACTTATTCCATTTTGATTACACCAATTTGCAATGTAAGTAGCTTTTTCATTATCTGTCTTGCCTTGAAAATTATTTAGTATTTGTTTTTGTTGTGGGTTTAGCATTCCCATTAGGGATTGCATTGGGTTTGTCATTTTTGATAGTTGGCTCATTATATTTAGCATTTGATTGTTCATTTAATTTTGCCTCCAATTCTTGTATTTTTTGAGATAATTTCTCATTGTTTGTAGATAATTCTTCAATTTTCAATTCTTCTTTTGTTTTTGGAATAACTATTTCGTATTCTTTACTTATTGTTCCATCTTTTTCTTTTATATATAATTTCTTATTACTTTCATCTAAAAACATTGTTCTATTCATAACAATAATATCATTTACATTTTCATTATTTTTTAGTATCTTTCCTTCCATTTCAACAGGTGGTGTAGCATTTATGAATTGTTGTATTGGTGTCTGTTGAAAACTTTGTTGATATTGTTGTTTTAAATTTTCCAAATTTCTAATTTGATTTTCTATTTGATTTATACTATTCGTTGGGTTAAACATAACAAAAATAGGAGATAGATAGGCAACACTGCGTACTTTACGTTTTCAGCTTGTTATTTACTAATTCTCCTATATACCTCCTCTCGATTAATCTAAATATATTATAATAGATTTTTGGCTATGTGAAATATCAAAAATATGCCTTAATTATTTCAAAAATGTATCTTAAATTAATTTTGTATTTTGAGATAACAAGTTATATATCTTTTGAAATAAAATGCCTTAAAAACGATTTTAAACGCAAACAAAAAGAGTAAGAATTTAATCTTACTCTTTTAGGGGCAATATTTATTTTAAATTTATATTATAATTATAAATTATAATACCTTTTTTATTTTATCTTTGATTTTCTTTAACTCTCTATTTACTTTTGATGTGCTTATATTATATTTCAAAGATAATTCTATTATTGATAAATCTTTTATTCTATCAGCTAATAACTTTTCTTGTAATTCACTAAACATACAATTATTACAAAAATAATCATAATCTTGTTTTGTGAACTCTGTAAGCTTATGCTTTTCTTCTTTTTCTAATTCTAATCCTTGTAATTCTTTTCTTTCCATTGGATTTTGTATCGCTCCTATGAATTTTTGCTGTTCTTACAATTCTAATTCTTGCCATAATCTATATCTCCACTTTGACTATCTTTTAAATAAGTTGCTATTCCATTTCCACTATCTATATCTGTTGTTTCTGTATAAGCATTAAATTGATTTTCATATACTGCAAATCCTATTATCATTCCAATTATTGTTATTGTTTCTATTATGCATATAATAAATATTCTCTTGTTTGCTATTTTATAGTCGTGTAAAATCTCTCTAAATAAACTTTTTGTGCTATCAGATGTTTCTTCAATCTCTTTCTTCATCTTATCTATTTCCTCTTTAAAATTCATTTTCTTTTATTTCCCTTGATTATGATACTCTTTTTCGTGAGTTTCAATGGCTTTTGCAATTTTCTCGTCTACTACAACATCATATTTGTCAAATTTGTCAGATAATGCTGCTATCTGTTTTGACACATAATCTATCTTTGTTTCAATTTGTCCGCATTTTATATGAGCTAGCAGAACTATCTTTTTCTCCTTTGTCTTTTCTAGCAAATATAAACGATGATATACTTATTACACAACCTATTGTTGCTATTGCCATTGACCAATCTACCATTGCCATTTACTCCTTATTTTTATTATACTATAATGATTTTAATATTTCAAGATTAAAATAATAAATTTATAGTATTTTTTCCAATAATTCCATCTACTGCAAGTCCATTGTCTCTTTGAAATTGTTTTACAATGTTTTCTGTACCACTTCCAAATATGCCATCTGCTCCATAAGGAATTGTATAGTGCTTATGATTTATTAATCTATCTTGGCACCATTTAACTAATGAATTTCTTTGTCCTTTTGCTAAATATATGTGTGATAAACTTGCTCTTGTTGCAGGACCTCTTAATCCATCTTCTACAAGTCTACCATATTTAGCACCATATACTTCATTATATGCTTTTTGATATGATAATGTAAAATCTTCAAATGGAATTGTATTTGTTGGCTTATTGTCTATAGGTTTGTTATCTGTTGGTGTTACACTACTTGCACTTACATTCTTTATTTCATCTAATGGATAATTTATTCCGTGGACAAGATGTAGCATTTACCTCCTTATGTCCTTGTACTTTATCTATTCCATATTTATCCTTTAAGTAAGCAACTAACTCTTTGATAGAATTTTTTTGAACTTCTGGCATTTGCTCTTCCATAAAATTGCCCTCTGCACAAATTCCTATGCTATCATAGTTTGCTCCGTATGCGTGTGCGCCTACTTTATCTTCTGGTCTTAATCTATATTTTTTACCATCTTTTCTTACTAGAAAATGATAACCTGCTCCTGCCCATCCTCTTGCTAAATGCCATTGGTGAATCTTCTCTGGTGTGCAATTTGAACAAGCAGAATGGTGTACTATAATCCTATTCGTACTTTTTCTTGTGTCCATATCCTTAAATTTTAAATTTGTTTCAATTATTTCCATAATAATTCTCCTTTCAAAATTTTAATACAAGAAATGCTTTTGATTTTAGCGACTTGAAAACATTTCTAGAAATTCCTTCTACTTCTTGGTAGATGAATAATTTAAGCTATTTGCTTTTGTCTTTATCTTCTACTTCTGGTAATCCTGCAAGTGATGTTAAAATACTTAATAGTCCTGCTAATAAACTTGCACTAATAACTATTTTCCAATTTACATCACTTAATACTGCACTTGTTCCTATTGTTGCTATTGCAGTTTGACAAATAGTCTTAATTGCTCTTACTAAAGCTGCTTTTAACCATTTTTTGAAATTATCCATAATCTATATCTCCTTTCTTATTTTTGATATTTTTCATATCTCTAATTTTTTATTTTGTTAATGCAATAACATCAAGATTAAATGGTAAATCGTCATTGCTTTGAGAAATTATAGTAGTTCCTTTTTTGCTTAATGCTTGCGAAATTTCGTCAAGTTGAGTTATTAATGTAGTGTCTGTAATTTCTTCTTCAATTGGTGTTGCTAATACATAATATAAAGTTATATTATTTGAAATTAAATAAGTTTTA
>CADAWN010000025.1 GCA_902791625.1 uncultured Erysipelotrichaceae bacterium
TGATGTTGTGGAAGAAAAATTTTATACATGTAAGAAAGATAGAGCTTTTAAAGAAGTGTTTATGAAAGAAGAAAATAAAGAATTACTTATCGCACTTCTTGAAAGTGTATTAGATATTAAGATTAAAGAGTTAAAATATCTTAATTTAGAAAAAAATACAGATAATATAAATATTAGAAGTAAAAGATTTGATTTGCATGTAAAAACTAATAGTGAAAATATTCAAATAGAAGTAAATTCACAGATGCATGATTATATAAGACCAAGAAATGCAAGTTTCTTATTTGATACGTACTCACATAAAGTAGGAGTAGGAGAAAAATATGATGAGAAGACATTATTTGTTCAAATAAATTTTACATATGGATTAGGAAGTGATAGTAAATATTTTAATAAAGAAGAAGATGAAAATATAAATGTATTTATGTTAAAAAATAACAAAGGTAAACCATTTATAGATAATTTAAAATTAATAGAGTTTAATATGGACTATTTCACTAAATTATGGTACTCTAATGATGAAAAACTGGTAGATAAATATAAGTATATAATAATGATGAATTTAGGAAAAAAAGACTTAGAAAAACTATCAAAAAAAGATAAGGTGGTCGAAAGATATATGAGTGAAATAGAAAGAGTAAATGAAGATCCAGATTTTAGAGAATATATAAGGAGCTAAAGGAATAAAAGAAACTGCTAAAAACTTAAAAGAAAATGGAGTTGATATAGAAATAATAGCTAAATCAACTGGTCTTACAATAGAAGAAATTAGTGAATTATAGAGACTTTTAATAGAGTTTCTTTTATTTTGATTAAAATAAAAAAGTTCATTATTTAGAACTTCTATTTATTTTAACAAAAACTTTTTGGTCATAATACTTTTCATTTAGAAGATAAGATTCACATCTTGTTTTTTCTTCTTCCATATTAATAGATTTAGCAAGTTTAATAGATGAATTATTTACAGTTACAACTTCAGCTTCTATTCTATGAAAATCAAGTTTATCAAATGCAAAATCAAGTATTTTTTCTGCAGCTTCCTTCATATAACCATGACCATTATAGTTGTATCCTAGGATGTAGGCTAATTTACAATTCTTATTTACATTATCTTTAGAATGTAATTGAATTAAGCCGATCATTTTATTATTCTCTTTTAAAACAATACCCCATCTAAAATGATTACCATTTTTATACCATTCATCATACTTTTCTACTAATTTACTATATTCTTCAAAATCTTTGAATGGAAAATTATAATAATATTTGTAATATTCAAAATTATTATAAATATTTTCATATAAATCTTTCGCATCCTCATTAGTTATTTTTCTAAGTATTAATCTTTCTGTTTCAAATTCTTCAAATAAATCTTTTACTTCTTCTTCCATATTTAATCACTCCTATATATATTATACTATAAAAAATAAGAGACTGCACCCCCTGAGGGCAGTCTCTAAAAAAAGAATAAAAAGGGGTTGGCTAGTGTGATACTAGCGACCAATTCGCCTAATACCGAATTGGTGATTACTATAATAACATAAAAGTTTTTTTTGTCAACATTTTTTTCAAAAAAAGTAATTATTTCTTAAAATAGTTGTATTATATAATATATTATGTTATAATAAGTATCAATTTTAAGGAGGAATATTTATGATAGATGGAGAAGATAGTACATTAGAGGAAAGAATCAAAAAAGAGGCAATAAGGAGGAAAGCTATTAATGATTTTATAGATCAACTTAGTAAAGAACAACTTGAAGCTTTAAGACAAATTATTACTTTAAGAGAAGATGATAAAGAATATAATTGTCCTTCAGAAAGAATACAATCATACTATCAAGATTTCATTGATACTAAATTAAGTGAACAACAAAAAAAGTCTTTAGAAACTGCAGTACAAGAAACAGAAAATACGGATTATACATATAAATTTGTTAAATAGTATATTAAAAACTATTAAATTATAATTAAAATAGTTGAAATTTATTTATTTTATGGTATAATACACATAAGAAAGGAGTGGGAATCGAAGCCCACTCTTTATATTTGTCGGAGGTATAATGAAAGATAAAGTAATTAATAAAGTTAATCCAGCAATTGAAAAACTAAACATGTATGTATCAGATGTATATGTATCAACTGAAGAAAATATTAAAAATCTAAACATAGAATTAGATAGTGATGAAGTAATAGATGTAAATAGAGTAACTGAAGCATCTAAAATTATTAACCCTATTATAGATGAGTTAGATTTAATAGATGGAGAATATATATTAGATATTCATTCAAAAGAAAAAGGAGATGAGTGCGATGAATAGTAAAGAATTTTTAAAAGCATTAGATAATATTACAAAAGAAAAAAATATTGATCCAGAAATAGTATATGATGCGATGGAACTTGCTTTAACAAGTGCATATAAAAAGAATTTTAATTCAAATACTAATGTTAAAGTAGTATTTAATCGTGAAACAGGAGATATTAAAGTTTATTCATTTTTAACAGTTGTACCTGATGATAAAATGACTAAAGAAGAATATGAAGATTACTTATTTGAACATTATACTGATGAGGATGATGAAGAAGAGGAAGAAGTAGAAAATACTGAAGAAGAAAATGAAGAAGAAAAAGTTTCATTCTTCAATCCAAATGTTGAAATCAAATTAAGTGATGCAAAGAAAATTGATAAAACATTAGAAGTAGGAGATACTATTGATACTGAAGTTACTCCAAAAGACTTTGGTAGAGTTGCAACTTCAACTGCTAAACAAGTTGTTGTACAAAAAATAAGAGAAGCTGAAAGAAATAGTATTATGGGTGAATTTGGAGATAAACAAGATGAAATGCTTGTTGGTACAGTTGCCCTAGAAGATACTGATAATTATTATATTGATTTAGGACGTACTAATGGTATTTTACCTAAAAAAGATATAATTCCTGGTGAAAAAATAGAAATGGGAAGTCAAATTAAAGTATATGTTACTAAAGTAGATAATAATGGTAAGAGTTTACTAGTTTTACTTTCTCGTACACACTATGGATTTGTTAAGAGATTATTTGAACTAGAAATTCCAGAATTATCAGATGGAACAGTTTTACTTTACAGTGTTGCAAGAGATGCAGGAAATAGAAGTAAAGTAGCAGTATATTCAGAATATGCAAATATTGATCCAATTGGAGCATGTATTGGAGAAAAAGGTTCTAGAATAGCTAGAATTATTAATGAATTAGGTGGAGAAAAAATAGATGTTGTTCGTTATGACAAAGATCCAGCAGTATTTATTGCTAACGCTCTAGCCCCAGCTAAAAACTTAACAGTATTAATTACTGATCCTAAAAAACAAGAAGCTATGGTAGTAGCAGATGATGATAATTTCTCACTTGCAATTGGTAAAAAAGGACAAAATGCTCGTCTAGCAAGTAGATTAACACGTTATAAAATAGATATTAAAAATCGTGAACAAGCAAGTGCTGAAGGAATTAACATAAGAACAGAAGAATAGGTGAAGATATGAAAACAAGAAAGATACCTATGAGAAGTTGTGTTGTTACAGGTGAAAAATTACCTAAACAAGAATTACTAAGAATAGTAAGAACAACAGATAATAATGTAGTATGTGATCCTACAGGAAAGATTAATGGTAGAGGAGCATATATTAAAAAAGATATAGAAGTTTTACAAAAAGCTAAAAAGAGTAAAATTTTAGAGAAAAAATTAGAATGCTCTATAGATGATAGCTTCTATCTAGAGGTAGAAAATGTAATAAATAATTAGAAAGTGAGGTGGTTTTCATGATGAGTTTATTAGATTATGCAATTGATGTAAACTTAGACATTGAAAAAATTAAAAAAATATGTGATGAGTTAGGAATAAGTTATACAGATGATGAAACATTATTAAGTGAAACAAATATTATCGAGTTAGATAATTATATTTCAAATATGAATAATGAAGATGAAGAAGAAATATCTGAAGAGTTAAGTGAATACTTAGAAGATGCTAAAGACTATGATAAAGCAGTTGAAATGGCTAATAATAAAGGATATAACTTAGATAATACAGAAAGTTTTGAAAAAGTAAAATCAAAACAAAAAAGAACACAAGATTCTAAAAAAACTTCACAATTTCAAACAGAAAAAAAGAATATGTATAAACATAAAGAAAAATTACAAAGTAATGTGCAAGAAGTTCAAGACAACGTAATTCTTTATAAAGAGGGTATGACAGTAGCTGAAATAGCTGAAGCTTTAGGTGTAAGTGGTACTGAATTAATTAAAAAATTAATTGGTTTAGGAATCATGGTTAACTTAAATCAAAATATTGATTTTGAAACAACTGAAGTACTTGTTAGTGATTATGATAAAGTATTAAAAAGAGAAGAAACTGCTGATATTTCAAATTTTGAAAATTTTGAAATTGAAGATAAAGCTGAAGATTTAGTAGATCGTCCCCCAGTAGTTACAATTATGGGACATGTTGATCATGGTAAAACAACATTACTAGATTATATTAGAAAAACTAAAGTAGCTAGTGGAGAAGCTGGAGGTATTACTCAAGCAATTGGTGCATACTCAGTTTCTTATAATGGAAAAAATATTACTTTTATTGATACACCTGGACATGAAGCATTTACAGAAATGAGAGCTCGTGGAGCAAGTGTTACAGATATAGTTATTATTATAGTTGCTGCAGATGATGGTGTAATGCCTCAAACTAAAGAAGCAATAGATCATGCTAAAGCAGCAGGAGTACCAATTATTGTTGCTATTAATAAAATTGATAAACCAGGTGCAAATCCTGAACAAGTATTAACTGGTTTAGTTGAATGTGGATTAACTCCTGAAGAATGGGGTGGAGATATTATTGTAAATAAGATTTCTGCTCATACAGGACAAGGTATAGATGAATTATTAGAAAGTATTTTATTAGTTTCAGAAATGAATGAATATAAAGCTAATCCAAATAGATATGCAACTGGTGCAGTTATTGAATCTAAGAAAGATAAAAAAGTAGGAAACGTAATTAGTTTATTAATTCAAAATGGTACTTTAAGACTAGGAGATCCAGTTGTTATAGGTACAAGTTTTGGTAAGATTAGAACTCTTAAAAATGATATGGGAGAAGATATAGTAGAAGCACTTCCATCAACACCAGTAGAAGTAACTGGATTTACAGAAATACCAAGTGCTGGTGATAAGTTTATGGCATTTGAAACAGAAAAACAAGCTAAACAAATAGCTACTGAAAGAGCTTTAAGACAAAAGGAAAAACTACAAAATAGTCAAAAGATTTCTTTTGATGATTTATTCGCAAAGATTAAAGAAGGAACTAAAACTATTAATATAGTTTTAAAAGCAGATGTTAATGGTAGTCTAGAAGCTGTTAAGTCATCACTAGAAAAAATAGATGTGGATGGTGTAAAACTATCAGTTATTCATGGTAGTGTTGGTGCTATTACTGAAAGTGATATAGTTTTAGCTAGTGCATCTGATGCATTAATATTAGGATTCAATGTAAGAGCTACTAATAAAATAAGTGATGCTGCTAAACAATATGGAGTAGATATTAAAACATATGATATTATCTATAAACTAATTGAAGATATGGAAGCATCAATGAAAGGTATGCTAGAGCCTGAATATGAAGAAAAAGTAGTTGGACAATTAGAAATAAGACAAATATTTAAATTTTCTAAAGTTGGTTTAATAGCTGGATGCCATGTTCTAGATGGAACTATTAAAAATAATAGTAATGCTAGAATAATAAGAGAAGGTATAGTAGTTTACAATGGTAAGATTAAAACTTTACAACATGAAAAAGATCAAGTAAAAGAAGTTAAAAAAGATATGGATTGTGGACTTACTTTAGAAAATTGCCAAGATTATAAAGAAAAAGATATAATTGAAGTATACGAATTAGTAGAAATTAAAAGATAAATTACAAATTTAATAATTTGTAATTTTTTTTAGTTTTTTTAAAACTTTTTCAGAATAATATAATTGAGGTGATAATTACGGATTATTATAAAAATATAAAAGAAGAATTAATAAATAATGAATTAAATAAGAGAGTAAAAAATTATTCAATAAATAGAAGTGATTTAAATACTTATTACAATGTAGGTAGAATGCTTTCTCAAGCTGGTAAACATTATGGTGAAGGTATAATAAATGAATATTCTAAAAAATTAACTAAAGAATTAGGAAAAGGATATACAGCGACTAATTTAAAATACTATAGACAATTTTATATTTTTTCAAAAAGTCACACATTGTGTGACAAATTATCATGGTCACATTATAGAACATTATTATCAATATCTAATGATAATGAAATAGAGTACTATATATTAATTTGTAGTAAACAAAATGTATCTGTACGAAAATTACAAGAAAAAATTAAAAATAAAGAATATGAAAGATTACCAGAATATACTAAAAGGAAATACACCAACAAGAAAGAAATATAAAGTAAGAGTATGGTATAAAACAGATATAGATCCAAGTACATTAAATGAATCAACTACAGAAACATTAAAACTAGTATTTGAAGTAGATTATGTACAAGGAGATAAAGTTCAACCTAATCCAGTAAGAATAATTAGTGGAACAAAAGGTAACTTACAACCAGGGGATAAAGTAGGAATAGGAGAAACAGAAGACTTCTATGTAGTATCAAGTAATCAAGAAAAGACAGTATTACTTGCTAAATATAATTTAAAGGTTGGATATTGGAGTGAATATGATGGAGATGTTCCAACATCTACTCCAGGATATGGACTACAAAGTGTAGATGCGATAGGATATTCTGGTGATACTTATTATGGAACTGTTGCATTTTCAGATTCAGCATATTGGGATCCAGATGGAAACGGATTAATCAGTCCATATAATCAAAATGGAGCAAGTTATGATGGAAATCCAAAACCATTTGTATATGATAGTAATTCAAATATCTATCAATATATAAGTGGAGAAGATGGATATGTAAATAAACTAAAGACAATGGGAGCCCCTTCAACAATTACAGGAAGACTACTTACATATGAAGAAGCAAATGCTGTACAAAATGTAGAAGATGAAGAAAAATCTATTATATTAAATGGATCAACTTATTGGCTTGGTTCTGCTTACGACAATTACTACGTTTGGTATGTGAGTGAGGGTGACTTCTACTACTACAACTTCTCCATTTCCAGCATCAGCGGCGTTCGCCCAGTTATAGAAATAAATACAAGTGATATTGGATAAAATATAATATTTTGGTAATTAAAACTACAAATTATTTTGTAGTTTTTCTTTGCTTTAAAATATGTTATAATATAGCGAAAGAGGTGGTTGTATGAACAAACCTGAATTACTTGCTCCTGCAGGTAACTTTGAAGCATTAGAAGCTGCTATACATGGTGGAGCTGATGCTATTTATGTTGGACTAAAAAACTTTGGAGCTCGTGCTTTTGCTAATAACTTTACAGATAGTGAAATAATTGATGCTATAGAACTATGTCATACATATGGTGTAAAGTTATATGTAACTATGAATACATTAATTAAAGATAGTGAAGTGGATGAGTTTATAGATAGAGTACGTTTTCTACATAAGAATGGAATAGATGCAATACTTATACAAGATTTTGGAATGATGATGTTAGTAAGAGAAAAGTTTCCTAATCTAGAAGTACATGCTTCAACTCAATTTAATAATAGTGGAATTGATACTGTTAAATTACTTAAAGATATTGGAGTAAAAAGAGTAGTATTTTCTCGTGAACTAACACTTGATGAAATTAAGAGTATTGACGTAGATATTGAAAAAGAAGTATTTGTTCATGGTGCATTATGTATTAGTTATTCTGGCTGTTGTCTATTTAGTAGTATGTATGGAAATAGAAGTGGTAATAGAGGAGAATGTGTTGGTTGTTGTAGACTTCCTTATAAATTAGAAAAAGATGGTAAAATAATCGATAATGGATATTTACTTAGTACTAAAGAATTAAATACTACTAGACATATTAAAGAACTTATTGATAGTGGTATTTCATGTTTAAAAATAGAAGGTAGAATGAAGTCTAGTTCATATGTATATTTTATTACTAAATTATATCGTAATTTAATAGATAGTTGTGATATTGATATAGATAGTGAAGAAGAAAAACTTAAAGTATTATTTAATAGAGAGTTTACTGATGGACATTTATTTAATAAAAATAATAAAGAAATAATGAATACAACTTCACCTAATCATAAAGGTAAGATAATTGGTAAAGTTATTGGAATAGAAAAAGATAAAATTAAGATTAAATTAGATAGTGATCTTAATCAAGAAGATGGTATTAGATTTGTTGGAAGTAATAAAGGTTTAATAGTTAACTTCTTATATGATAAGAATAAAAAACTAGTAAATAGTGCCAGTGATATTTGTTATGTAGATAATAAAATAGATCTTAAAAGTTTAGATGTAGTAGCGCTTACCAGTTCTAAAAAATTAGAAAAAGAATTACTTAATTATCCTAAACGTAAAGTAAGTGTTAAATTTAATTTAGAAGCTAGAATTGGAAAACCATTAACACTTACTGTTAGTGATGATAAGAATAGTTATAAAATATCAACAATAACTGTTGAAAAAGCATTAAATAGTCCAACCTCTAGTGAAAGAATTAAAGAACAATTAATGAAAACTGGGGAAACTCCTTATTTAATTACAGATATTAATTTAGAAATTGACGATAATATATTTATTCCTATTAAAGGATTAAATGAGATGAGAAGATGTGTTTTAGATAAACTTACTGAATTAAGATGTAAAGTAGATAGTATTATTGAAAAAGATATAGAATTTCCAAAATTAGATATTAAACCTACTAGTTTTTTAACTATACTTGTTAATAGTGAAGAAGAGTTATTAGATTCAGTAAATAAATATGATAGAATTTATATTACTAAAAAAGATATTTTTCTTAAATATAAAGATAAGTATATGAATATATATTATAGTGGAAGACGTAATTTATTAGAAATAGAAAAAGAAGATAGATGTTTAATACATGAGAATAGCTATCCAAAAAGTAGTAGTGATGTAGCTGATTATACATTAAATGCTTTTAATATATATACAGTTTATTATCTTCATAAATTAGGTTATAAATGTGTAACTTTATCAGTTGAACTAGAAAATAATGAAATAGAGGAATTAATTAAGAACTTTAAAAATAAATTTGGATTCTCTCCTAATATAGAATTATTCTCTAAAGGAAGAGTAGAATTAATGATTATAAAAGGTGATATTTTTAAAGAAAATAAAGATGTAGAATTAGTTGATTCTAAAAATAGAAGATTTAAAATCCATTATGATGGAGTATATACTCATATATATGATGCGACTATTTTTGATAAGTTAGAATTCTATAAACATAATTTTAAAAATGTAAACTTAAGAATAGATAAAACATTTATGTAAAATAGTTTGTCTAAATAATTAAAATTATGATAAAATATTATTAGAGATAGGGGTGTTGTTATGAGCACTAAAAGAAATAAACCACTTAAAAACTATATAATATTAGGAGTAATTTTTGTTGCTGTAATTCTACTTGTTTGGTACTGTCGTAGATGGTATTTTGTAGTTACTGATTATAAGAAAGAAACACCTGTTATTAGAGGTACATTAAATTATGAGATAACAGCTAATGACTTTGATTCTTATATAATGGAAAATCCTAGTTCAGTTATTTATATGTGTACATCTAAAGATGATAATTGTCGTAGTTTTGAAGAAGATTTTAAGAAATTTGTTGTAAAGAAGAATTTACAAGATGTAATTATTTACTTAAATTTAAGTGATAGTGATATAGATAGTTTTGTTAATAGTTTTAATGAAAAGTATAAATATAAAATTAAGTTAACTAAGAATTATCCACTACTTGTTGAATTTATTGATGGTAAAGTAACAGGTATTGTTCAAGGAAGTAAAGAAAAGAGATTAACTTTAACTAAAGTTAAAAACTTTATAGATATTAATAAAATAGGAAAGACTAATTAGTCTTTTTCTTTTAAGGAGTAATTATGAATCATATAGTATTATTTGAACCAGAAATACCACAAAATACTGGTAATATTATGAGAACATGTGTTGCAACTAATACAACACTTCATTTAATTAAACCATTTGGGTTTGTGTTAGATGATGCTCATTTAAAAAGAAGTGGAGTAAATTATATAGATAAACTAAATTATTTTGTATATGATAATTTTGATGACTTTGTAAGTAAGAATAAAGGAGAATATTACTTTTTTACTAGATATGGACATGTACCACATACTAGTTTTAATTATGAAAATAAGGAGAATAAAGATTTATACTTTATCTTTGGAAAAGAATCAACTGGTATTCCAAAAGAATTATTAAAAAACTATTTAGATAGATGTATGAGAATACCAATGACAGCAAATGTTAGAGCACTAAACTTATCTAATTGTTGTGCGATAGTAATATACGAAGCATTACGTCAACAAAATTATAATGATTTACTTTTTGATGAACCACATAAAGGAAAAGATTATTTAGAAAGAGACTAAGAAATCACATCATAATATGATGTGATTTCTTTATTCAGATCTTAATGATTCTACTGGGTCTTTTTTAGATGCAATTCTTGCAGGTATACTACCACCAATTAGTGTTAAAAGTATGCTAATTGAAATAAGTACTATTGCATGAATAAGATTTAGTTTAGCTACACTTTCAAGATTAGTTAAATTTTTAATAATTATATTAATAGGTATAATTAAGATTCTTGCAATTATAATACCAAGTAATCCACTAGAAAAACCAATAATTAACGTTTCAGCATTGAATACGCGAGCAATATCTTTTTTTCTTGCACCCAATGCCCTTAGAATTCCAATTTCTTTAGTTCTTTCTAATACTGAAGTATAAGTAATTATTCCAACCATTATACTAGATACTATTAATGAAATAGAACTAAAAGCTATAAGAACTATTGTAATTGCATCCATTATATTTCCAGATAGTGAAGTAATCATTTCAGCTTGATCTATATAAATTATTTTATCCCTATTATTTTTATTTTTATTGTATTTATCTAAAATTTTAAGTATTTTATCTTTTGAATTAAAATCTTTAGGATATAACTGAATAGCAATAGGTACAGTATCAGCACCTAAATATGATAAAATGTTATTCTTTTCTTCATCAAATTTTTCAGACGAAAACTTTTCCATAGTAAGTATATTATAATCAAATTCTTTTTGGTCTCTTACGATACTAGAATTATTATTCTTCTCAATTACATATTCCATTAAAGAAGGATTATACAAAATTCCAGTACTACTTATTTTCGCAAACATATTATCTTTTTTACCACGTATAATACCTTTTATAGTTAAAGTAATATTATTAGAATCATTATATAAATCATCAATATTAGTATTAATTACATATCTATTACCAATTTTTTTATAAAAATCATCATTTAGTATTACTTTAAATTCTTTACCAATAATATCTTTAAAATCTAATTCTTTTTGATCTTTATATCCTAGTTTTTCCAAAATAGATTCATCTATTCTATTACGTGAATCAACTAATAAATATAAATCTTCTTTATTACTAGTTCTTTCGCCATATATCATTTCAAAATTATCAGTCATAATAGTTGAATCTGATCCATCTTTATTAGTAGGAAGAGAACTCATTATATAAGTAGTATCAACTGATCTTATTTGATCATTAATTTTTGTATATAGATTTAAGTTAGTAGCTCTAGAATAACTTATTCCACCAATTAAATTATTATCAATACCATCAATTACATCCATATATTCTTTAGTTATATTATTTATATGAATAGTATTTTGCACTGATTTCAAAGAATAAATTTTTTCTTTTTTTGTATATTCTTTTAAATTATGACTTTTATCATTGCTCATATCTTTTAGACTATTCATATCCATTGATTGTTTTGAGATTAAAATAGGAGCTTGTGATAATGTATTTCTTTCAAACTCATCTATTTTTATTTTAAATCCATTAGATAAAGAAAGTATCAAAGCTATACCTATAATACCAATAGAAGAAGCAAAAGAAGTAATAATTGTTCTACCTTTTTTAGTTCTTAAATTGTTAAAAGATAGATTAATGGCACTTTTATAACTCATAGAAGTTTTCTTTATGCTAAATTTATTATTACTTATTTCTTCATTAATAACTGGATTAGAATCATTAATAATTTCTCCATCTTTAAATTCAATTACACGATTTGCGTATTCTTTAGCAAGATCAGGATTATGTGTTACCATAATAACTAATTTATCTTTAGCAACTTCTTTTATTAAATCCATAATTTGTTTACTTGTTTTAGAATCAAGAGCTCCTGTAGGTTCATCAGCTAAAATTATATTGGGACTATTTACTAGTGCTCTTGCGATAGCAACTCTTTGCATTTGGCCACCAGAAAGTTGATTTGGTTTCTTATGAATATGGTTTTTAAGTCCAACTTTTTCTAGGGCTTCTATAGACATTTTCTTTCTTTTTTTCTTACTATATCCACTTAATGTAGTGCTTAATATGACATTGTCTAAAACACTAATATGACTAATTAAGTTATATGACTGAAATATAAAACCAATACAATTGTTTCTATAACTATCCCAATTTTTATTTTTAAACTTTTTAGTACTTCTACCATTAATTAATAAATCACCAGTGTCATATCTATCAAGTCCTCCAATTATATTAAGTAAAGTTGTTTTACCACTTCCGGATGGACCAAGAATAGCTACAAATTCATTTGTTCTAAATTTCAAATTAATACCTTGTAAAGCATGTTGAACAAAATCACCAGTTTTATAGCTCTTTTTAATATTTTTTAATTCCAACATATAAACACCTCTTATATATTATACTATGAAAA
>CADAWN010000026.1:0-26449 GCA_902791625.1 uncultured Erysipelotrichaceae bacterium
ATAGAGTTTGAGTTTTTACTATCTAATACATAAGTAAACTTTTGATTATGACCTATATTGTTTAACACATGTGAAGTATTATTATAATATTGATTAATACTAAGCATATATGTTGAAGTTGAACCTCCATTTGGACATCCACTTAATATATATGTTTTGCCATCTTCTAGCATAAAATTTTTAGATGTAATATATTGTGCATTAGCAGTAGCAGTTCCATTAACTAATACTGAACCATCACTATTTCTTGTAAAAGTTACACCATTAATTGTTGTAGAAGTATTATTATCTGGTGGCAATAAATTTTTTCCACTAACTATTATTTGGTTATTTCCAGTTACTACTTCTATATCTTGTGGTGTGGCTGGTGTTGGTTCACCATTTTGACTTGTATTTCCTTTTAATATTATATCACTTAATGGTGCATTTGCTGTATTTGTCAAGGTTAAACTTGTATCCTCTCCACTAATTTTTGGTAAAGCATTTGTTATACCTTTTAATCGTGAATTTTCAGTTTGTAATGCTGTTATTTCTTCTTTATTTGCACTTATTTCATCTGCTAGTTGTGTTGCTTTATCTGGCGATAAATTTTGGTCATAGCTATCTGTTGTTCCTCTTACAATTAAATTTAAAACATCACCACTTGCAATAGACCAATCTGATGTTATTTTAATTTGATTACTCTTTGTATCACTATTGCCTACTTCGTAATAATGTCCCTCTGAATCCTTTGTACTAGCTTTCTTTAATAATTCACTATTTAAATATACATCTAACGTATCTTGTCCTACTTGATAATAACAAGGTAATGTTATTGTACTTCCTCCACTAACTGCTGATGAAAAAGTCATTTGATATTTTGTTGTAATTAAATTTTGTTGTAAACGATTTAGGTTATAAGCAGATAATGGAGTTGTTTGATTATCATAATCTTTAAATTCGACTATCTTCATTTTCTTTTCCTTTCTTTTAATTATTAATTAGCCTATGCTGTTCTACGCCACATAAACACTACTAAATATGGAGGCATATTATTGTGTGCTTGACCACTACCTGTATTACTTGTATATACTGCACCACTATCAATTCTAAAATTAGAATTTGCTATATCAGTAGTTTGAAGTCCCCAAGCATTATTATCATTATACCATTGAACTCTTACATTTGAATTATGATTATGACTTGGCATTTCAGCAGTTGTTAGTGTATGTGTTGCCTCTCCACCAGTTTTACCATTAGAATAACTATCCCCTGCTCCTAGTAGAAATCTATCTTTTAATTGTACCCACGTTCCACCAAATAAACTCGCTGGACTTGTACTATTTACACTCATATAAATTGAACCTACTGGATAAATTAAACTAAACATATTATCTATTTTAGTTTTATAAGCATTTGTGAAATCATTAGTAGATAGTGCTTTTCCACTTACTTTATCAACTTTATTGTTTTGCAAATTAGTAATATTTGTATTTTGACTTGTTTGCTCTGTTACTACTTTTTTATTTGTTGGTATCATCTTTCTCTCCTTTCTTATTATCTTTGCAAATATCCATATATATCTAAAAATCCTAAAGCTTTACCTGTCTGTTCTGCGAGTTCATGCATATCATCAGAAATACTAGGATTGTTATCCGTTTGAATTATCAAAAAATTATTTCCTGTAGTAATTTCTGAAGAAATATTTTTAGATGTTTTTGAAACTTTTTTATGATTGGTTGACAACGTTGTATCATTTTCTGGTTTCCAATTTGATGAATTCGATAAAAAATTTATTTTTGTTCCAATGTTATAAGTTGTACTATATGCCTCTGAAGCATATTTTGCAATATCCCAATCAGGAATTCCACCTTTATAAAGTCCTATATTTCTAGCATATCCCCAATATTGCTTTCCTAGGTAATTCCATTTAATTGGGATTATTGTTAAATTAATATATGCCTCTTCAACGACAAATCCTGTTGGAACATATATAAAAAAGCATAATTGAGTTTTAGTAATATCACCTGTTCCTCCATAATTATTTTCCATTATTCCAAAAAAGTCCATCCCAGGAGCTAATTTATTACTTTGATATAATGCTCCTACTGTATGTAAATTTGTATATATACCTTTTCCTGTTGTTAATAGACCAGAAACATTTACATTTCCTTTAGAATCAAGAGTAAAATTTTTGGAATCAATAATTCCATTAGTTAAGTTTATTTGCGTACCTGCTGTTGCATTTCCATTTTTATCAACAGCATAATTTTTTGACTTTATAGTTCCAGTTGTTATATTATCACCATTGATTGTTGTTTTGCCACTTGTTGATAAATCTGAAAAAGTTGCATATCCTTTTAAATCTAATTTAGTCGCTGATATTTGAACTTTTTCTGCACTTTGATTAATTTTTGAAATAACTTCATCATTTCCTACTTTTTCAGATACTGTAGATTTAATTCCCTTATTAGTTATATCTATTTCAGATTTTGTATAATAATAATCATTTAATTTTTTGCTAACTCCTAATGTAATACTATTTGATGTTTGAGCTATCTTACTCTCCATCTCTTCTGTTGTTGGATATGCTTTTAATTTGTTATCTGTATCATTACTTGAATCATTTTGAGCTATATTTATTGCATTGTTCATTTCATCTGTTGTTGAATAAGTTATTAGTTTTTCACTTACTTTTTGTTCTATTCCGTCTGTACTTAATTTAATTGCAGCATTCATCTCTTTTGTTGTTGCATAATCTTTTAGCTTATTATCAGTTGTAGAATTAATATCGTCTTTTGCTTTCTTTACTGCTGTGTTTATTGCATCATCCATATCGTTTGTCTTTGAATAATCTGTTAATTTTTGACTTATTGATAACTCTATTTTATCAATGCTTTCGGAAATAGTACTATTCATTGTATTTTTTGTTACATAAACATCAGTAAAATCATTTTTAATTATATATTCTGCATATATATCTTCACCTGTTATATTCTCTATATATACAAAATTTGTTCCCTCAAATAAGTTAATATTTATATCTATTGGCTCTTTATATGGTGTATCAAGTTTTGACATTACATTAAATTCTGAAGCTTTAAAATATCTTAATACGTAATCATTGTCCTTTGTTATTACTAGCTTATCGCTATCTGTACCATCTGTTAATAATTCATCTATATTAAGTAAATATGTTTTTTTATTTTTTGTTGGATGGCTTCTATCTTGTGTATCTACGATTATTTTATATTGTACTATCATAATGAACTCCTATTCTGTTTGGAAATAGATGTCTTGAAGGAAATAATTGTGTATGTGGATATAGATAATTCTTATAGGTTGTGGTGCCTTTTATTTCAATTCTTAAAATATCGTTATTACTTGCATCATCTAATTCTACTTGTGATACTCCCTCTTTCTCTCTTATGTAATCAACAGTATCTGCAACTGTACTACTAATTTTATCAATGTCTTGAGTTATACTTGTTGATTTGTTCTCTCTATCTCCAACTTGACTTATAATAGTTGAAATTTGTTGCGAATTTTTATCTACTATTAATTCAGTATGTGTATTCATTTGTTCGCTTTGGCTTATGTATTGATTTGCTACTTGCGTTTTTGTTAATGCTGGGCTTTCTAATGTACTTTGTCTTGTTGCAGGTATTTTTATTGTCTGATTCATTACAATAGAATTTACCCATTTTTTGTTTCTCATATCATATACTTTAATTATATCACTACCATCAGTATAAAGTCTAGCCTTCCAATTAAAATTTATTGGATAATATGAAAAACCTTTTAAAGCATTATATAATTCATTTATTGCACTTTCTCTTAAACTTTGTGTGTAAACAAATGGATTATCTTGTATTTCTATTGTAGTTTCTCCATATTTAGCAATGCTATCTTCATCTCTTAAAGTTACATTCTCACCTTTTACATTTTTCATAGTTAATGAAACTACATTTACAGGTCCATATCTATTATTTATTTCTTGTTTATTATTCATTGATGATAAAGGTATTTTTTCATCTGTCTGTGTTTGTAAACAAAATTCAATTTTATTTTCTCTGTTTATTCTTGCAAATGTTCCTTGTAGTTCTGTAATTTTAGCTATTACATTTCTGATGGTATATCCATCAAAGTTAATTGCTGTATCTATTGAGAAATTATCATTTGGTAAAGTTTGGTCAACATAACTTATTCCCATATATGTTAATATTTTTTCTTTATATGCTTTTAATTTAATAGGATATTCAATTTTTAATCCATTTGGATTATTTTTTTCATCATAAAATATATCATTAAAATAACCATTTAATTTTGTCATATAATCGTATGCTTCAATTTTAAATAAATTATTTGATTTGGTATCTGTATATGCTGTAACAATAAAATTGCCATAGGGAATATACTCATATTCCCCATTAGATAGCTTTACACCTACATATAACTCAAATTCTTGGTCTGCTAAATCTAAATTGTCTTTGTTTATTAATTGTAATTCTACTTTTTTTGCAACTGCATTCCCTATATACTTGCCTTTATCACAGCATTTATCATATATTGTTAAATCAGCTAAACTACTTTTTAAATTATCAGTTGCGTGTGGCAATATAGTTAAATTTAAGTTAGGAAAAATAATTTTTGCACTTGCTGTTATTGAATTTGACTTTACTATTTCTTTAAATTCGTTACTTACATTTGTATATGCCATTTCTACCTCCTAATATTCTACAAGTTCTACTTGAAATTCTTGGTATAGTATTTCTGTTCCTAAATCATCTTGTACGTTCCAGTATAAAGAGCTAGGTAAATTTCCGTGCATCATATCGTGCGTTTCATAAGAATTGGAAATGGGAGATAAAAAATTGCAACTTAAATGCTCTTTATGTAACATTTGTAAAGTTTTTGCTCTATCCTCTGAATTTTGTGGTGGAAATATTAATGTTAATTTGTTTACAGAGTGGTCTAATAAATTTCTTTCCATATAACCTGCTAAATTTCTTCCACTATCTAAATCTTGGTCATCTAATTCCCATTGATAATCTTTTACTTCTACATCAGTTCCATCTATTGATAATGTTTTCATTTTCTATCTCCTTTCTTTAATATCCAAAAATATTCTCTCTACTACTTGTTCTCTTTTGTACTACATTTGTTATTTGTTCTCCATCAATGTATAGATTATATGAACCACCTTGTATTTGCAACACCTTGTGAAACAGCTTGAACGATTTGGTCATTATTTGCAACTGCTGTTCTATTTCCTATTCTACCTACCATTTCAGCACCATTTTCTCTTGCTACAAACATTTGTCCCATATCTGGAAATCCACCATTTGCATAAGCATAAATTTTATATTGTTTTGCCGTTGACCAATTTGATGTGTCTATTGCTTTAATAGTAGATTTTAAGTTCCATTTAACGCCATTGTTTACGCCTTCTGCAATACTCTTACCAAAATCATACCCTGAATTATATGCACTCCAATTATCAAATCTCAAAGCATTATTAATATTACTTATTGCATTTCTAAATTGCCATATATTGTCATTAATACCATCTGTTAATCCCCATACTATGTTACTACCAACAGACTTTAAATTAATATATATGCCTCTTGCATCTCTAAAACTTACACTACTTCCTACTAAAGAACTTAACCAATTTACTAAATTATTATAATCTGTTAAATATTTTATTGCTAAAATTAAATCACGATTTGCATTCCACAATTTATCTTTTAAATCGTTTACACTGTTGTCTGTCTTTTCAACTTGATTTGAATATTTTTTTATTGGGTCGCCTGCAAAAAATTTAATAATTGTTGTAACTGTGTTTCCAAGACTTGCCATAAATGTATTACCTGCAAAGTCCCAAGAATATTTAGCAAATTTACCCATAAAATCATTAAAATCTTGTTGATACCTATTTAATTCAGGCATTTGTCTATTGAAATCTCTTAATTTAGGCAATAATACATTTAATAACTCATCTGCAACTTTAGCCAAATTTCTAACAAATTGAATTGTTGCATTTGTTACTTGATTTAACATCGCTGTTCCTGCTGCTATTGCCAATGGTAATAATCCTACACTTGCTATTGATAATGCTCCTAATGCTGCTGTTGCTAAACCTACTGCAAATAATAATTCAGTTCCTTTTTTTAATGCTTTTGTTACATTGTCTTGATTTTTAATTACAGGTTGCCAAGCTTTTTGCATTTTATCTAATGCTACACCTATTAACCAAATTCCACCTACAAGCAATAATGTGTCTGCTTCTGCTAATGCTAAAACTGCTGTTCCAAGTCCAAGGGCTACAATTAATTGAGTACCTACTGCTCCTAAACCTGCTGTAACAACTCCTACACTTCCTATAAGTGCAGTTCCTAATCCTAATGTTTCTAATGTTTGTTCTTTGTTATCTAATATAGGTTGCCAAGCTTCTAATGCTTTTGTAAGTACTTTCCCTATTGCCCAAATTCCACCTACAAGCAATAATCCTGCTGCAACTGCCTCTAATTCTGCTACAAGTCCAAGTCCCATATTCTTTACAAGGTCTTTTAATTTGCCTGTCAATGTTGAAGTACTTGTGCTTACTCCCTCTGCTCCTGATGCAATTTCTGTTGTTTTATTTGATGTATCTTTTAATGTATCAGAAGTTTGTTGCATAGCTTCTTTTGCATCTTGTATATGTTTTTGGGAATATTTAGTGCTTGATATTTTTTTAATTACTCCTGCTATTGTTGGTAAAGCTCCCCCTAATACTTCTATTGATGCAACGGCTAGTTTTACTTTGTTTACTCCAGACCAATCACCATTTTTAATTGCGTCCCAATTCTTTTGCAATTCATCTATAATTCCTGTTAATCCTTGTAATACAAAGCCAGTTCCTATTAAAGCATAATTTTGCTTTAAAACTCCTATTGCAAGAATAACTCCACCTATTCCGTCAATAACTGTTTTTGCTGCTTTAAATCTTTCTTCCCAATTATCGGCTGTTACGAAGTCTTTAATTCCTTGAGCAATTTTCCCTATGCCTTCAATAAGAATTAATATTCCACCTAGTTTTTTATTTCCTTTTAATACTTCAATGGATCCTAAACCACCAGCAAAATTTGATAATAAAGAAACCACATTATCAAAATTTGCACCATTTTTAATAATGTCTTGAATGTCATCCATCATATCAAGAGCATTTTTCATAGCTTTACCAAGGAAACCCATATTTAATAAAAAATTACTCGCCCCACCTAAATTTGGTAATTTGAAATTCTTTAAATTTTTTGCAATCTTCTCTAGCATTTTAGCAACAAGTTTTAAACCAGTTGTTCCAGCTATTATTTTTATTAAATCTACAATAGCATTAATTCTTTGGTAACCATCTCTTAACTTCCAAGTAACTTCTCCAGTTTCTGCATTTATTTCCTTTGTAAAACCAAGCCAATCCATAATTTTATCTCTTATGCCAGTAGCTTTCATCTGTACGTTCTCTAATAGGCTATCATATTGCTTAAATCCTTCTAGTATTTTAGGGTCTATTCCACTAACCCCTCCTCCACTTCCACCAGTTTTACCTGTAGTACTCTCTGTTGGTGTGTTGATTACATTTAATACATCAAATCCTTGTAATTGTTTTTTAAATTCTTTGGCTTTTTTAGTTGCTTTATCTAGTCCACTACCTGCACTACCTATATTATCAGATAAACCAGAAGCTGAATCAGAACTTTCTTGCAATACATCTGCCATACCTGTTGTATTAGGTTGATAACCTACAAATATAGCAAACATTTTAATTAGCTCTTTTAATGTCATTACGAAACCATTAATATAAGGTAAAATTGCCCCTAATGTTCCCATAAATACATTTCCAAGCCAAATTTGTACTTCTTGTAATTGATTTTTTAATACTTTTAATTGATTTGACGGACTTTCGATAGTTCTGGCAAGGTCATTGAATGCCCCTGTATTCTGCATTTGCTCCATTAAAAGCATTATTCTAATTAGTCTTTTTTCTGTTTCAGTTAATTTATTATATGTTCTATCTACTCCTAATTCTAATGCTTTTTGTGATACTGCATTTTTAGATACATCATATCCACTCTCTCTTCTAATTGGCATTATTGAACCTGTTAGTGCTGCTTGAAACTTATTTGCAGCACTTGTTTGTGAAACATTGAACAATGAAGAATAATCTAAAGCCATTTTTGTTAGACTTTGAGAAGTTTCTTCTGCTTGCTTTGTTGTTAAATCTCCAAGCCCACCAAGAATATTCTTAAATGTAGATTGATAATCCATCATTTCAGCTTTTGATGTTCCTATTGCTTCTGATATTTTATTTTGGAAAAGTGTTGCTTGCTTAATAGATGTCCCAATAGATACATTAAATTTCTCTTGTGTCTCATTGAAATCAATAGCTTTTAATTCAATATTCCATAGACTTCTTGCGAAACCTTTTGCCCAGTTTAAATACCACATTAGCTTGCCATAATCAAAACTTTTATTTATTGTAGATGAGGTTTCCCTTATTGTTTCTCCTGTTTCATTAAAAGTCTTTGTTATCTTTTCTGCTCCATTAGTTGCAGTTACTACAAGTCTATTATACGTTCTGCCATCTAATGCCTTTGTTATCTTTGTTTGTACTTTATCTATGGCATATCCAGCATTTATTATAGTATTTATTGCTTTTTCCCATGATTTATTTGCAGCATCTGCATAAGTTTTAAATGTAATGCCCAATTCGTGTTGTGACATTTTATCCTCCTTTCTTCTTATTACTCTTAAATTTTGCCCAGAAATTTACTTTCTGTTGTTGTGTGTATTGCTTTTTAGGTATATATGTTCCGTTTAATTCTTCAATAGGCTTTTCAAGATATTTTGCCTTTGAATTTTTATCAAATCCTTGTGATAATGATACTCCTACTGCATTATATACATATAAACCAATAACCCACGACTGATAGTTCATCTCATCAAGTTCCATTTGGTGCTTGACTAAATAACTATGTACCAGTCGTGGGTCATCTTCCCAAAATTGTGTCGGTGTCATTCCGCACTCTAACGCTGTCGGTAATAGTTCGTTCCAATAACTATCTATCATCTCCTCAGTCGTTAAAAGTCTTATTTTGTTTTTGTTATCTTCGCTACTTGCTTCTCGCAATACTAATTGGCTTTCGCATTTGAAAAAACTTCAGCTATTGCATTTACAAGTTTTGTAATTAATTTATCATAGCCTCCATTTTCAACTTCATAATCTAATATCTCATAAATTTTGTTCTCATCTTCAATTCCTGTGAATTTAGAAACAATATACTTTATATCTTCATCAGAAAATTTACTTGAATAATCTCCTGTGTTCTCTTCTATAAATGTTCTTGCTTCTGGACTTAATTTATTAAAAATTTCTAATGATTCTTCATCACTTAAATCTTTATCTCCAATTTCATTTTTCATATTAACAATTTCTGTTATTATTTTCTTATTGGCTTTTGTTACATCAAATCCAGTTTGTATTCTATTTCTAAATTTTAGTAAATCATAATTTAATTTAAAATTTATATGATATTTATATTCTTCTCCACCTAAATTTATTATTTTTTCCATTTTCTTTAAAATTCTCCTTTCTAAAATGGCTTAATTTTAATTTTAAAATGTAAAGACATATAATTTCATTTCAAATGTAAATTATCGCCTTAAAATCAATTCTCGTGCGAATTAAGATACTCTAACTAGAATATGTGTTACTCCATCTGCTAAATCTGTCTTTTTAGCTGTAATTGTTACTATTGTAACTCCTGTTATAGTAAGTTTGTGTGAATTTGTTTCTGTTCCCATTGAAGCTGTTGCAACTCCTTCTGCTGAACTTGCAACTGTAATTGTTGCATCACTTGGGTCAGTTTCAATTATAGCTTCATATTTGTCTGTACCACTAATTTCAACTACTGCTTCAACAGGATTTGTGAATATTACACTCTCTCCTATTATATCAGTAACATCATCAAGTGGTAATTCGTCTGCGTGTGAAACTGTAATTACTCCTTTACCATTTAGATTTGCTCCTAAAGATACAGCATCTTGATAAAAAGATACATACCCTTGGAATTTCCAACCTGTTCCATCAGGATTAACTTGTAAGAAGTTTAATTGTTTGTTATAATCTTGTTTTAAAATCATAAAGTTATCCCTATGTGCCATAAATGTAAACTCTTTTTGAGAGTTATCTTTTCTACCAAAAGTATAATTCTTTGTTCTACTTGTTGTAACAGTTTTTTCAATAGTTTCTGGTGCTGAACCAGTTGCTGGCATATCTGTTACAGGTAACCATAGAAAATATTTTGATTGTCCTTCTCTTTTAACGAATATTGCAGAACCTATATCACTCATAGCTCTGTTATCGTCAATAGCTTTGATAATTGGATTTGACATATTTTTTTCCTCCTATTTTTAAATTAACATATTTTTATTATCCCATATATTCGCAGTATAACGCATTGTTATTCTGTAAATATTTTTATCTACATTAGGTGTTGGCTGACATAATGTTCTTTCTAGTTGAAAATAACTAGACATTACTTTATCTACTAATTCTTTTAGCTCATTACATATTGTTATATTTGATATTATCTTATTTGCAGCAGCTTTATCTATTGCAAAAATTTCAATTTCATAATAAACTCCAGAATATGTATCCCTTACTCTTGATTTTGTGCTTTGTTCCTTTGGAATATTGTTGACCTCATTAAATGTAACTAGCGGATATTTGTTTGATTGTAAAAGTGTTTTATTGATAACTTTTGGAGAATAATTACTTTTTTCTTGTAAATATATATTCAATGTGTTATAAATCTTTTCTGTCATTTTTGTATTCATCAAATTAACCCTTCTTTCCTCAAAACTTCTTCTGCAATTTGGTTCTTGTTTGCATCTAAATCTTGATATGCTTTGTACCAAAATTCTGATGCAGGTTGACCTTTTGTCCAATAAATTTTATCTTCTTTTGGATAGTACCAACCCATATCTCCGTGCTTATGAATATCGTATTCCCATCCTTCTTCATTATATTCAGGATGTTTGCTTCTTTCTCCTTCTATACCTGTTCCAAATTCGACATATTTTGCATATTCACAATCTGTAAAAACTTCAATAGCTAACTTTTCAACTTGTGATTTTGTTATACTATTTTTAAGTTCTCCAGTATCTATTGGGACATATTCTTTCGCTCTTTCCATAAAATAATCTGCGTAAGCATCAATTATTTTATATCCAATATTATTAAACTTTTTTTGCTTTGTTTTTAAAAGCTTTTCAAGTTCTTTCATACTTTCTGGGCTAAATTCAAATGTATAATTCATTCTTATTTATTTCCCTTTTCATTTAATGAATTAAAATTTGCCTTTTTAGTTTCTTCAACTAATTTCCAACCTGCTGAAACATAGTCTGCAACTAATTCAGTATTATCAAGTTCTTTTACAACTCCGTCTTTTTCAACTTTAATTTTCATTATTTGCCTCCTTATTTCTGTTTTTTAGATTTAATTTCTAAAATTAAATCGTTTTTATTGTCTGCATTATCAAATGATATAACTGCTTCTTTGCCAGTTTGTATCATAGTCCCTAGATTTCCTAGCATTATTTTTTCAGTATCATTTTGTGGTCTTATAGACAATTTGTTCATAGCTAAAAATTTAGTTGTCATTGTTTGACCTCCTATTTATTCAATTTTTTAAAGTATATTGCTATTGCTAAATTTTGTGGTCTAACACTATCAATGATGTAGTTTCCATTAATACCATAAGTATTCTCTGTTTCTCCATCTGGTGTTACTCCATCTAAATATGCAATATCTCCTTCTTTGAATTTGCCGTTGTAGTCCATTAAAATTATTGCTTTTTTCATCTTTGAAACTTCCTCGCCATATTCAGTTACATCTAAATAACCACTTGCATTTTGTATGTTAAAAGAATATTTTTCAGGCTCATAACAAACTTTTATTTGATTTCCTTCTTCATCCTCTTTTATCTCTTTTACTCTTGCAATATAACAAGGTTTATTCCAGTTTTCAAAAATGTTTCCAAATATCATTTCGTTTCTCCTTCTTCTTCAGTCCTTTTTAATGTGCCTGCTTTAGGGATAAGCTCATCTAAAAGGTCTGCAGAAATTCCATCTTCCATTCTACTGAAACTTAATCCATTTTCTGAATAAGATTTAATTCCTTCATACCCTAGAAAATGATATAATTCAACGGCAGCTCTTAATTGCCAATTATAATATTTTTTTGGTAATTCTATATTAGACCAATCTTCGTAAGGATATAAATTAGCAAGTGCAATATTTTTGGCGTCATCTAACAATATTTGTAAAGCATTGTTATAATTATCATCATTGTCAAATTTATTAGGTATCCTTAACTTTAATAAATCAATTTGCTCCATTTATATCCTCCTTTGATTAACCTAATGTTCTAATTCTTTCAAATGGAATTATCTTGTCATTAATATAAGATGGTGCTGTTTCTCCGTCATTAACTATCTTCCAGTTATCTCCGTTTGCAAGATCAGATGGCATTGGAGAAATAATTGAATCAGCTCCGTTCCAAGAAATATATGCAGGTGCATATAATTTTCTTTGTCTTGTATAAAGTTTATCAATTCCACCATCTTTTGATGGGTCTCTATCAACTTCACTTGGTACTTTTGCACCAACATCACAATACTCAATAGCTCCTCTTCCTAGTACATAAGTTGTGTATCTAGTCTTTGCAACAACATAATCATCTGCTGCAACATTCTCTGGATAGAAATCTGCTTTCTTAACATCAGCAAGTGTTACTTTTCCAGTACCTGTTCCAACTTGAATAGCACCTTCTGTATTTGCTGTTGCTGCAACATAACCATTTTCTACTGGCATATCATCATCAACAATTACAGTTTTGTTGTTTACTTGTGCAATCTCTAAATTAGATGTAATTCCTCTTGCATCTGTGTATTTTAGATATTGAAGTAATTGTAAGTTTTCAAGTTGTGTTGCTACTGCACTGTGCATAAATGCTAATGCAACATTTTTCTTTTTATCTCCAAAAGCTTTTTGAACAGCATTGTTAATTGTTGTTTCAGTCATTTCACTATTTGCGTCAAATGTGTGTTTTGATACGAATTTAGCTCCTTCTGTATCTTTCATAGAAAAAATACCTTTTAAAATAGCTAATATATCGTCCATATCAACGTCTTGGAAGTATTCTCCTACTTCTTGTGCTACTGGCATATAATCTTCTCCAGAAATATCTGTTGAAAAGTCTTTTTCTTCCCAACCTTTTGCTCTACCAGCAACGATTTTCTTTTGAATATATGTGTTTCTTGAAGTTGTTGGAATATCTGTTGTTCCATCATAGTTTACAACATCTCCATCAATTAAACCTTTAATAGGCTCAATTAAGGTGTTTCCACCTACTCCATCTACTAATCTTGACTTTAAAGAACTATTTGTGTAAAGTACTCCACTCTTAATAAGTGAATCTTCTCTTAAATTTGGAACTTTTTTCATATATTTTTGAAAAATAGCATTGTTCCAATATTTCTTATCAAATTTTGGCATTTTAGTTTCCTCCTAATTATAAATTATTAAATTCTTCTGGATGCTCTTCTTGGAATTTGTTTTGCTCTTCAGATGATAATTTAGTAAATTTATCCCAAGTCATTAAATCATCTGTTTTTGGATTTACATTACTTGCAGTAGGATTTACATTTACATTTGATAAATCATCTTTTACTTTCTTTTCAGTTGCTGCTTTCATATCTGATAATTCTTGTACAATTTCATTTGCTAAATCTATTGTTGCTTGCTCATCTTCTTTGACAAACTTACTTACTAAACTATCAGCTTTTTCTCCTGAAATACCAGCTCCAACTAAAATTGACTTTGCTTTTACAGAATTAGTTAACTTTTTATAAGTACTCATTTGAGCATTTAATTGGTCTTGTAATTCTTTTGCTTTTTGTTCATCTGTCATTTGACTTTGTTTAATTTGTTTTAATTCATCATCTGACTTTTTAAGATTTGCAATTTCAGTATTGTTCTTTGATATTTGGTCGTTTAATGAAGTAATTTGGTCGTCTTTTTCCTTAACTTCATTATGAAAAGCATTTAAAAGTGTTGTTACTTGCTCATCTGTGGCATTTTCTCCTAAAAGTTTTTTCGCATCTTCCCTATTCATTTTATTTCCTCCTTAACGATGATTTTAACGGATAATCAACAAACCACGATTTAATAAAATTTAGCCTTAATAGGCTTGGCATAAGTTAATAGATTTGAACTACTACTAATAGTTTTGGAGACTATTGTGCTACCATTACACTAAACTTATATATGGAGAGTGTTAAGAGAACTCTATTCTTAACGTGGATTATATTTTATTCGCATATAATCACTTTTCTATTTGCCTGCTACATATAATTGGCTTTATCAACCTCCGCCATAGAATAATCCGCTTCGGTTTAACCTATAAAAGGCTTTTACGACTGAGTTACTTTTTATTTATTTATTTTGTTCTTGCTTTTGTAAAGCATTATTTGTTTTATTTATTGTTTGATTTGTTTGTTTGTTTTCTTCTATTTTTGTTCCTTGATTTTTATTTATATTATTGCTTTGATTATTGAAATTGTTGCCAAATTCTAATTGCTTTTGCTCTTGTTCTTTCTTTTGCTTATCAAGTGCATCATTCCAAGCATTTACTACTGCTGTTGGGTCTCCAAATAGATTTACAAGTGGAACTGCATATTCTTTTGGTACTCCCATAGTAATCAATACATTCAATGCTTCTGATTTTGTTAGTAAGTTCTCTGATTTATCAATATTGAATTTAATATCAACATCACTTACTCTTAACTTTTTAATCTTGCTATTTCCTGCTTCTCTGCATATTTTTAGAATTACTTTTAATGTTTTTCTATCACAACTCTTAATCATTGTTTGGTCTGATTTTGACCTAATTCCAGATGATGTAAAGCCTTGACCTGTTAGTTTTGCTTTTCCAGTATCTCCACTTGTTACAGAACCATTATCTGTTGCCATTGGTACACCTAAAATTTGATGTAAGGCAGTCAATAGTCTTGTATAAAATACTTGTGTATCTGATGCGTTTAATCTTTGTTTTAATTCATCTACACTTGCTTTTCTATTTTCAGTAGATTTAATCTTTATTGCTCCTAGGGTTTTCATTTCTTTAAGTCCATCTTCGTCTATATCAGCATTTGTAAATACCATAATTGCATTAACAAATTGGTCTAAATCATCAAAATCATCACTTTCAAGCTGATTTATTCCATCAAATAGGTCTTTCCCTATTTCAATTAAAGATATTCTATCTCTATTTATTCTATATTCGGTTATAAGGTGTTCATTTAAGATTAATGGTGTTATTTTACTTACAATAGGACTTGCACTCTTATAACTAATTGTGAACATTTTATTCCTTAAATAAATTGTATATTCACTATATGGGACATCTTCAAAACTCTTGAAACCTGTTATTTCATCTACTTTTGTTATTCTTTCTTTCATTTCAGTTTCAACAATACTAAATAATTGCTCATTTCCTAAATTACTTGAATATACTACTTCACAATTATCTCTCTTAATGTTTGCAATAGAAAAAGGGGCTTCATCATCTTCGTCTGGTAAATCTTTTTTTACGAATCTGAACCCCCTTCCACAAACATAAACGTCCTCGATTAACTCTTGGTCTTTTGCGTCTTTATCTTCGTATTTAACATATTTATTTAATTGTTCTATTTCATCACTAGAACTATTATTTGACATTGTATATTGAATAGGCTCTCCAACAAGCCAATTCTTTTTGAAATCTACAAGAGCATAAGCCCAGTTTTCAACTTTCTTGTTGTTTATCTCTTCCCTTGTAAATTTCTTTTTGTTTAATATATCTTGATTTCCTAAATAATAATCCCACAAAGCCCTTGTTTCAGCTTTATTTATATCGTGAATAGTTATTATATCAGTCATTAATCCTACAATGGTAGTCTTTAATTCTTCGTCATTTAACTTTAATAATTCTTGCTCTGAATAAGGTGCATATATTGTTATTCTTCCATAAGTATTACCAACTGACATAGTTTTTCTCCTTTTTACACTATCCTAATATTATAATAATACTTAAAATAAAAAAAATCAAGTGTTTTTGTGAAAATTTGTTTGATTTTTTATTAAAAAGGTTTTTTAAATGGTATTGCTTTCATTTCAAGTCCATTTTCTTCGATTATTTGGTCTGCATACATAGCAGCAGAATCAATGGCATCATCATGTCTATTTGGATATTCAAACGAATATGAAGTCATTTGGTCTAATGCTTTACCTATTGGAGTTCCTAAACCATATCTCGTTTTCTCTGGAAATACCATTTTTCTTATTATTATGTCTTTGTATTTATTAATTCTGTCCTCTTTCTTGCTAGTATTGTATAATTCAATGATTTTTAGTGTATAATAGCCTTTTGCTTCACATTTTTTATATAAAATATCTGGTAAACTTGGGTCTGTGTTTGTTTCTACTACTAAAATAGTTATTTTATTTCTAATTATTGCTTTTACTATTTCATCATACAAACTTGACATAGCTTTATTATCAAATACCATATCAACTAAATAATGTAAATCCCCTATTTTATTGAATATTGGCATAGATACATAGTCCGTTCCTTTTCTTGATGGGTCTAGTGAAGCCATACATTCATTTGTTTCCTTGGGTGGTAATATACTATATGTTTGTAAATTATTCCAGTCAAAATATAAGCCCTCTGGAGATGTTGGATTTTGCTGAAAGTTTGTTTCCCACAAGTATTTACTCATACTTGCTTTCTCAATTAAAAGCTTTTCTGTACTTATTAACTTTGGACAAGTGCTTAATCCTGTCTTATAATCAAGTGCTGGAACTTTTATTATTACCTTCGTTCCATCTTCACTTATTTTTGTGTATTTGAATTTTGGGTCATCTTTGAACTTACTCTCATTCTCCCATAAATTTGTTACTCTCGCTAGAAAATCTGTTGGCGACCATAATGTACCTGTAATTATTATTTGTGGGTTTTTACCTAGCACATATCTTTTCCTCCATACAGTAACAAATTTGTCATAGTATTGCTTATTTAGGTTGTCATCAAGAGCTTCATTTGCGTCAGAGTAAAGGTCATCTATATCTATACTTAAACTTGCTCTCTCTCCAGTTACATTCGATCTTACTGTACTTGCATAATATGTTGCAATAAGCTCACAATCTCTTAATTTCCACTCTCCATCTGTCTCTTTTAAAAAGAAATCTTTGTCATCTTTGCTATATTTTAAGTTTGGAAATACATTTCCAAATCTCTCGTTTTTTATTAGGTCTATTACTGACCTTGATTGACCTTTTATTAAAGCATCGTTTGAACATAATGCTAAAAATGTTCCTTCTGGATGTAATCCTAGTCTAAATGCTTCATAATATCTACATATACGACTTTTTCCATACCCTGATGGTAAATTTACTATCATTCCACCAAAACTTTGGTCAAAACACATTTTATTTAAGTAATATACATAAGAATTTAATATATTAAACCTTGGCTCTAGTAATTTATCTTCACTATACCACTCCATATATATTATAAAATGCTCTAAACTTACCCTCGCTGCTAATTTGTAAGCATTCTCTAATTGCTGATGATATTCGTAAATTCTGTCAAGATTCGTTTCTACCTTGATTAATAAATTTATTAATGGTATGTAATTCTTGATTGCAAGTTTTCCACATTCTATTTTGTCTATTGCTCCATATTCTTCAAATTCTAGGGCTAAATCTTTCATTACTTCAAATATGTTCTGCTTGTATCTCTCTTGCTTTATGTTCTTCTTTAATGTCGCCTCAATAGAATATATCGTTCTCTTTATTACGGTTATTAATTCCGTCTTTCTTTTATTCTCCATCTTCTTTACTCTCCGTTGGTATAGAATTTGATTTTATTAAGTTAAAATCTTGTATCTCTTTTAATCTCCTGTTTACCATTTCCATATCAAGTGTATCTGCGTGAATGTGTATCTGTGGCTCACTCTTTTCGCTCTTATCTTCTTCCACTTTCATTCGATAAATTGTGGATTTCTCTGATAATTTTCCACTCTGTGCTAATGTTAAATTGCTGTTAAAACAATAATCATTTATCTTTTCGTATATCGTCCTTAAATCTAGGTCTGTACTCCTTTTGTAATTCTTAAATGTTTGCGTTGTTATCCCTGCAAATAAACAAAATGAACTGATGTTTGGTATGAAATCTCCTATTTTACTATTTATCTCACTCACTATATCACTATATAACTCAAAAATTATTGCTAATTTCTCTGCATTGTACTCTGGCTCTCTATTCCCTATTGGATTTATACTCTTGAAAAAATAATTCTGTATTATTATTGGGTTTAAATTTGGTATCTCATACGCTTCCCCTTTCTTTGTGTATTTTGTCGTTCTATTTTCTTCACTATACCTTATTAATTTGTCCTCTAACTCCTTTTTCTTCTCTTCTACTATCTCTTTTAGATTACTTAATGTTCCGTTTACATATACTTGCTCTAACTCCCTTAAATTTCTCTTGTTCTTTCTCTCTATGTCTCTGTTTGTCTCTCTCTCTTCTCTTAACTCTAAATCTTGGTTCTCTTTATTCATTATACCTTTTCTCTCCTTTTTTCTTATAATACCACTTTTATTCATTTTTTGCAATTATTTGTCTCTTTTTTATTTTAGTTTTAGTTTTTAAGTATTTTATTATTATTTATTATAGTCCACTGACTATCAAAGTATTTTTATTCTGCGGTAGAATTTGAAGGTAAGTAGCCTCATTTGGGGCTGCTGGCAAGAGGTGGGGGCGGTTGGCTGATGCAGTCTCTGAAATGAAGCAAAAAAAAATTTTTTGATTCTTAATGTTTAATAATTGTTAATACTAAACATTAAAAAATTAAATTAAAACAATTTTAGAAACGCCACAAAAACAAAAAATAAATTTAAAAAAACAAAATAAAAAGATTGAAAAGTAAATTTTTAAAAAGCTACTTATAAAAAAGCAAATAAAAAAAGAACACTATATAGAATAAAATAACTAATAACTAAAATAACTAAATATTTATATTATATATATATAAAGAGCAATAGTAGAAGTATATAATGTATACATAATATATTAACATATTATATTATTATAATGTAAAGCCTTGCTATTATAGAATTTTAGCAAGTGCAAAAAAATAAAAAAAATTATAAATTTTTTAAAAAATGTATTGACTTTTTTCAAATTATATTGTATAATATGGCTAAAGGTTGAAAGAAAACAACCAAAAAATAAAATTATGGAGGGTTTAAAAATGATCAAATTAAAAGAGAAAGAAGTAAAGGAAAATTACAAATGTTATTCAATTGGATACTGTGAGGCACAGGACTTATTAAGTCTAGAGGGGACAAACTATTACACCGCTGGCGTATATGGATGGAATGCAGACATCTACATATTTGGAAATACTGCAATAGTAACAGGTTATAGACCATTTGGCGAGAGTCTAGACTTCGACATTGTAAACAAATATAATAAAAAAGCCGATAAATACAGAAGAGCAAACAAACAAGGCTACGAAGTACAAAAAAGACATTTACAAAAGTTAATTTATGAAATGTTAACAGAATACGAAGGAAACAAAAACGACAAAAAATAAATAAAATAATAAAAAATCATAAGAAAATTATGGAGGGTTTAAAAATGAGCGATTCTTTATCAAAAAAAATTGATAAAATAATTACAGATTATGTTGAAAACTTGATGGACTTGAAAGCTATTGCATTTGCTAACAACGACAAAAAAGAGATTGAAAAAATAAGTAAATTGTTAAAAAATTTACAATAGTAAAAAAATAATTGACTTGTAAAAGTACGTAATTACATTACATCCACACGTACTATATAATTTTATTTTTTAAATTATGGAGGTATAAAAAAATGAGTATAAAAACAAGCAGAAAAAATTTAGTAAATGAAGCCGAAACATTAGGAGCTTATAAGTTAGACGGCAATATATATTTATATGAAAATGATATACATTATATTACAGCGTTTGACTATAACATATGGAATAAAGACGTAAAAAATAATAACGGTTGTTATTCTAAAAATTTACAAGGTTTTCTTGATATATTATCAAAAAATATTGATAATAAAAAACATTTTAATATTTATTCAGATTGTATAGCTTATTCGGTGGGAATATATGGAAACATTGCTAGGCTTGATAAAATAAGATTGATGGATAAAGACTGGAACGAATACAAAACATTCTATATTTATTATTAAAATATTAAAATATTAAAAAATGGAGGTATAAAAAAATGTATATAGTTAATCAAAAAAATTTTGAAACTTATGAGAAGGCGAAATATTACGCGGTAAAAAATAAATTTTCTTTTATATATAATACAGAGACACAAAAAACGACAGATCTCAGGAAAAAAGTTTATATTATTTATTTATACAATCAAAAAAATAATGATATTCAATACATACAAGAATTTACAGAAGCAAAAAACATTTTACAATTTTTGAATATAAAAAAAAGCCGTCTATTCGATGCAATTGTAAACAATGTTGACCAAATAACAAATAGTAAATTAATAAATAAAAATAATAAAAAATATTGTATAATTACGGATTTTATAAATTAAAAAAAGAAGCTTAAAAGCTTCTTTTTTTTTGTGCAAAACTCCATAATATTAAAAAATGGTAGTATAATAATATTATAAAAACCATAATAAAAACAATGTTTTTTGACGTTCTAGAATTAATTTTAAGCCGTTTTTATTTTAAAATAATATAATTATATATATTAAAATATTAACTTTTTATAATTAATTTTAGAAAGTTTTGTAAAAAAATGGAAATATTGCAAAAATATTACACAAAAAAATGAAAAAATAGCAAAAAACAAGAGGGGGTATAGTGCAAATTGAAATCTAGTACAAGTTTTTGGAAAAAATTTTTTAAAATTTTAAAAAGTTTGTATCAAAAGTCCAAAATACTGAACATTGGGTATATAATAAGTGTAAAGTTAAGGAAGGGAGATAAAAAAAGATATTTTAAATTATTATAAAAAATAGGAGGTATAAAAAATGAATAGTTTAATTAATTATGATACAAATTACACACTAACAACAACAGAAGGGCGTCAAGCAATTATGAATAAAATTAAAGAGTTGGAGGATGAACATAAAGACGATATATTCTTTATCACACCAACGTCGGATGATATTTTAGCAAGTTTAAATTTTAAAGAGTATTTACAAAATAAGCAAGGACTGAAAAAAGCGATTTTACTTGCTGTTGAAAAATCAAGAACACATACAAATTTCAAGACAAATACAGTTTACTCTTATATTGACAGATATATGAATAAAAACAATATAACAAGTATTTACATCCAGAGGGCGGTACATGATATAATTTACGATTTGGTAACAATGCAAGAAGATAAAGAAGCAAAAGAAACGACTGTTACAATCAATGGTAATAAAAATTAAAATTAAAATATTATATTGGAGGTAAAAATTATGGAAAATGAAAAAAATGTAAATGTATATGAGAGTGTAGCAATAGCTACTGAAAAATTATCTGAACAAGGTGCAAAAGATTTATTTGCAAAATATGAAAACTATTTCAATAAGTATATGGAACTAACAAAATCAAATTTTATAGGGTTGAAAGAATTAGCTTATGAGGTTAGAAAAAATAAAAGTGGATACTTTTTTGATTATTATTTCAAGGCAAAAAAAGATGATATTCCAAAACTTGAACGACTATATAGGCAAGATGATAATGTTATAAAATTTATAGTAATCAAAACTGAATTTTAATGGAGGTATAAATGGAAAATAATATCAAAAAAATAACATTAATTAAAAATGCAAGGTTTAGGAATATGATAGAAAAATCAAATTTTCCACCTGAAAAAGCACTTGAAATTGAAATGGAAAACGGCGAAAAACATATTTTGTCTAGTATTTCACAAAAAGATTTTTATGGTGTAGAATATATAAAATTAATTGATAGAGATAAGGAAAAAAGACAAATAATATTTTGGGACTGTTAATTTTATGGAGGTAAATAAAATGAATAAAATATATAAAACATTACAACAAGAAGAAGAAGAAAAAAAGCAAGAGCAATATTATAGAGATTTGGCAAAAGCAAAAAAGCAAGTTGAAAAACAAAAATTGTTATTATTACTTGAAAATCAAGTCAAAACTTATTTAAAACAAATTGAAAATAAAAATATTAATTTATATGATTTTAACTTTTCCACTTATGCTAAAACTGAAATTATAAACATTGTATTAATGCAATATGAACAAAAAGATAAATTATATCTCAATTACAGAGATTATTATTATAGCTTTTTATATTTCAAGTTTGATACAATAGCAAATAAAGTATTAAAGCAAGAAAAACAAAATTATAATAAAAACATTAATTATTCTTTAATAGATTCAGGAATATCTGCACAAAATTTTTCAAATTATATCACTCCCAAAAAATCAAGAATGGGTTCAATGTTAGGTGCAATATTTTTCCAAAATCTATTTTTCAAATAATTAAAATAATATTTAGAGTACTGAATAAGTACTCTTTTTTTATGTTTATTTATTTCCAGATTTAATTTTAAGAGTTTTTTTTATTTAAGTAATATAATTTATCATTTTAAGATTAAAATACTTTATTTTTGAATTTAGAGTGTTTTAAATATAACTATAAATGCAAAACAATACCATGTATGCTTATTTACTCTTATTTTCAATTTTAAGCCATTTTTATATTTCAGATGTATAATTTGTTATTTTTGATATTAAGATTGATTTAAAGCACAATTCTGTTTTAAATTTAGGTATTTTAAAATTAATTTAGATATATGAAATTATTTTTGTTAAATTTTCATACGAACAAGAGTCTGTTTTTAAGTTTTAGAGCAAAAATCCAAAAGGGGTATGGTGCTTTTCAAAATCTAGTACAAGTTTCCATATAAAAATTTTTTCAGAAAAAGCAAAAAATAAAGAGGGGTATCACCCTCTTTAAAATCTAGCACAATATTTAATTTATTTTTTTATAGCTTTTTAATAGTTCTATTGTTCCATCTGATTTTTCTCCTATAATTCCTCCATAATATTCATATACACTTATATAATTTTCAGTTTCATTATTAAAATTAGTTCCTTCAAAACTTCCATTAATACTTTTAATAAAAAGAATTATTAAATTAATTATAAATAATGCAACAATCACTAATATTATACACATAAGTATATCAAAAATATCAATATCTTTCATTTTATATCTCCTCCAATTTTTTTTGCTTATATAAATCATATTTGTGTTCTCTATATTTCTTTACATATTCTTTTTGCTTTTCTTTATTATAATATCTGCCATCTTGTTTTCTTTGCTTTAATAACTCGTTTGCACGTTCTCTTTTTGTTGGGTCTAGCACAAATGTTATTGTTCTTCTACTAACATTATATCTATTTGCTAAATCTCTTTGACTAAATAATCCCGTTGCATATAATTTTCTAATTTCTTCTCTATCTTCATCAAATAATTTGATTCTTCTATCGTCTTTATCCTTAATTTTTAAATGCTCGTATTCAAATTTATATGGCATATCTACCTCCTATAAAATACTTGCTACCAAGTTTTCACTATGATTATTGTGTCTGTCTGCTTCTTTTAAATATCGTTGAGTGGTCATTATACTACGATGTCTTAACACTTGTTGTATATCATAAATTGACTGACCTAGTTTGTAACTCTCACAAGCAAATGTTCTTCTAGTTCCGTGTAAGCTAATTGTATCATCATTTATATCATTTTCTTTTAAAATTTTTTTAAATATAAGTCTTATAGTCTTTGTTGTAATTTGTCCATCTCTATTATGATTACTCTGTGAAATGAATATATAACCATCTTGTCTCTCTCCTATGTAATCTAATAGATTTTGATAAACATTATCTGCTATTTTTACATAATCATCATATTCTGTATGTCCTTTACCTTTAACAAACAAACAAACTTCTCCATTTACTTCTCTTAAATCTTGTATCCTAGCATTTGCAACCTCTATTCCTCTTAAACCTGTTGTAATAAGTAAACTGAATAATGCTTTATTTCTTTTGCCTTGTAATGTATTATCTTTCTCTAAATTATGATATATTGATTTAATTTGTTCTTCTGTTAAGATATTCTTTTTAGGTGTTACTGATATATTATAGCCTTTTACATCTTCTGAAATATTTGGATAAAGTCCATATAAACTTAAAAACTTAAAAAATCTTTTTACTCCTACAAGCCAAGTATTAACTGTTGAAGCACTTGTTTTTTCTTTTAATTGCACTTTCCAAGCAATAACATTCTCTCTATTTGGATTACTTATTTGATTCTCCTTTATGTATAAAAGAAAACTTGTAATTCCATTGTAATATGTTTTGATAGTTTGTTCTGATGCAACATCCAGATATTCAAAAAATTTTTGCCTAAATAATTCACCATTGAAATTAATTTCACTATTAACTAAACTTTTTATACTCTCCATAATAGCCTCCTAAATTTAATTTATATTTATTATAACTCCATAATATTAAATTATGGAGTTTTGATAAAAAATAATTAAAAAGGCATATCTAAATCTTGATTTTTGCTCTCATTGTAATCAGCTAATGCGTTGTCTAATTCGCTTGCTTCAAGTGGTGCTGCTTTCCAATCTGTAACAACAATAAAGAATATAGGATTATAATGTCTAACATCTGTTTTATTAAAATAAAAATCTTCAAAAAATTTAAGTAAAATTATATTTGTATTATCAGGAATATCAGGTTCATCTTGAAATCTAACCATTTTGTATGCACTCATTAAAGTACCATTTCTATTTTGTTTTGTAACCTTAATTTTGTAAAATACTTTTCCATTAAATTCTTGTCTAATAATCTTATAAGGCTTTCCAGCTCTAATCTTATAATCTTCTACTAATTCATCTTTGTTTTCTTCTTCCATTTTTGTTCTCCTTTCTGTTTTTATATAATCTTTTATTACTCCATTTATAAACTCATTACTACAAGAAACAAGGTCACAAATCATATCTTCATCTACATTTTCAGCAAAATATAATCCATATTCCCAAATATAACAATGAGTTAATTCGTGTTTTAATGTCTTTATTTTTTGCTCTATACATAATTCTTTATTAATCCAAATTTCTTGTACTGGATAATATGTGTATCCATATATATAACTTATTTCTTTCCCATTGTTTATTTCCTTATATCGTTTTATCATTTCATCTAAATCTCTTTCATATATTCTCCATCTATGATTGTTTATTATAAATGGAACAATCATATTATGTGAAATTGTATTGTTTTTCTTTTCCTTTTTCATATTATTTTCCTTTCTATATAATTTCAGCTCTTACATATTTTACACAAGTATAATATTGTGCTAAACTCTCTTCTTGTTTTGTGTTCTCTAATATATTAATCATTTTATCTATATTTTTTTGTGTAGGTTTTTTGTCAGTAGTAAATGAAATTTCTACTTGACTACCTACATCACTTACTCCTAAATACATTGTATTACACTAAAATAAAACTTATATCTTACTTTTATCTCCTTTTGTTCTACTTTTTCTTTATATGGGCAAAATAAATTTCCATTAATATCTTTGGTAATTGAACACTCCAAAAAATCTGCTTTCCTATAATGTTTACAATCCTTACATAGCTTATCAATTTCTTTCTTTTCATCCATAACATTTTTCTCCTTATTGACATAGTTTATTCATTTGTTTTATCCTTTCCTTTTAAAGACTCTATAATTCCTATTATAATAAATCCTACTATCATAATTACAGGACTGCACATAAGTATTGCTAATGCTATATCTAATATCATTTTTTATTCTCCTTTCTTAACTTATTAACTGCTTTTACTAATTCATTGATTTTATTCCTATTTAATCTAATATCAGTTTTATCACATTCATAATCTTCTATTGTAAGTAATTCTTCTATCTCTTCTGTATTATCTTCTAATATTTCAAACTTTTTACCTATGTTTTCATAAGTCATAAATCTTAATTTTGTTCCATTCCACCTACTAAATTTTCTCTGCTTACCAATTCCTTCTGCTTGACTTAAGTTATAGACATCTCCTCTTTCACTTCTTATTTTTGTTCCTAGTTTAAATTCATTTATTTTTGAAATTATATCTTCAAAATACCATTCTCCAAAATATTTATTCATCTTCTCCTCCTAACTGCTGTATATTACAGCTAAACTTTTTCTACTAATCCTGCTTGAATTAAATCTTTTATTGGTGTAAATTCTTCCTCATCAATCATTAAGTCTTCTACAT
>CADAWN010000026.1:26456-27139 GCA_902791625.1 uncultured Erysipelotrichaceae bacterium
TAAGAGCCTTATGGCAACCATCATCTAATCCTTCTTTGAATCCAAACTTTTCTAATTCTTTTAAGTCAATTCCGTTCTTTTATTTTTAACATCTTTAATCCTTCCTTTCACATTTTTCTAATAACTTTTTATATGTTTTATCACATTTTTATAAGGAGTTTTCCACATATCTACTCCTTTTCTAAAAGTGATTGCAAAACTTTTTTTTGTGCAAATAACATGTTTTTATTTACAAAATTTGTTTTTCTGCCTGTTAATCCATCTTTAAGTTTCTGTAATTGGATATCTACTTCTTCTATTTTTGTTTTTATTTTATCTTCTACTGACTTTACACCTTTATTAAATACATTGTTATATTCAATTTGTACTTTTCTATCTTCTATATCTAATAATTTCTCGTTATTAATATCTTCTTCTATTCCTAGTATTTCTTTTATTTTATCTTTGCTGATAAGTTCTCTTTCATCTATTACTTCAATTCTATATTTTTGCATTTGATTAATTGTTTTTAATTCTTCTATTTCTTTAGATTGTTTTTGAACTAAATTATAAACAATATCTATTATTTTTGTGTAATAGCACTCTGTATCTTCATTTTCACATATTTTACAATGTGTACAATATTCGCTTATTACAATATCTGCTATTTCATTTATAAGAATATCTATTGCTTTCTTTTCTTC
>CADAWN010000027.1 GCA_902791625.1 uncultured Erysipelotrichaceae bacterium
TCAGCTTTTGAATTTTTTAATACTTGTAAATCAGTATTAGCAACAATAAATTCAACACCTTTAACACCTGACTCTACCATTCTGTTAACGGCATTTCCTCCACCGCCACCTAATCCTATTACTTTAATTTTCGCTAACTGATCCATTTCAAGTCCGCCTATCATACCTTATCCTCCTTGTTTTGTAAAAAGTTATTACAAATACTAATCATAGCTGTATCTTCTTTACTTTTTACTGTATTTATTTTCTTAACATCATCATTATCAAACATATTACAAATAGTATCTCTAAGTTCTAGTTTATTATCAAAATACTTAATTAATCCAAGTACACTTGTATAACTATTATCTCTTAGACCTATAGTTGTACTATTGTAGGTATAAGCACTAGATCCAAATACATTTTCTAAAACATAGTTAAATCCAGCTATTTCGCTTAACCCTCCTACTACAATTATATAACCAATTTTCCTATTTGTTAAGTTTTTTATCTCTTTTTTAGCAACTTTAAGTATTTCTTCTATTCTTGCTTCAACAACTTTAGCTACATCCATCTGTGTAATATTGTATTTTGTACCTCCAGTTGTCTCAAGTTCTATTTTATCATACATATCTGCATATCTACTAGAAGAAATTGCAAAATTTTCTTTTAAATCACGTGCTTTTTCTAAACTTATATTATAAATATATAAATATAGAAATATTAGTAGTATCTTCACCAATATTAATTATTGCACCTACTTTAGTATCTAAATCACTATTTCTAACTTCATAATAATCACCAGTAGTACCAAAAGCTATATCAACAGCTTCTAAATTACATACATCAAGTATTCCAAGTAATTTATATAATGGTTCTTTAGGCACTTCTGTTATTACTACTTTAGTTTCTAACTTCTTACCAGTTAATCCTTTAGGATCTTTAACTGTTTTATTACCATTTATTTTAAAATTAATAGGTATAGCAGTAACTAATTCATAATCATTAGTAGTATTATTCTTAATTGCACTCTTCAATACATCTTTAATATCTTCACCTGTAATAATACATGGTTCTTCAAAATCTTTTTTACCATCTACAATATTAAATATACAATTCTTACTAGAAACACATAAAACTACTTTTTTTAGTTTTGTATTTAGTTGATCTTCAATATTCTTAATTGCTTCTTTTAGGGGTTCAACAAGTTGTTTAGCATCAACAACTTCACTTCTTTTAACTCCTTTAGATTTTACTTTTGTAGAAGCTAAAAGATGAAATTCTTTTTTTATCTTTTCAACAACAACTAATTTAATAGAATCTGTTCCAACATCAATACCAGCATATATCTTATTCAAACTTCATCTTTCCCTTCTATATTATGATAATCTAATTATACTATAAAGAGAAAAAAAAGAAAAGAAAACTAGTAAAAAAACTAAAAAAAATAGGTTTAAAACCTATTCTAAAAATAATTTTCTTGTTATAAAGTTAAATACCATTACAATAGCAGTAGCTATTATTTTAACAATCATTGCATTCATACCTAGTTTATTAATTCCTAACCATAATAGCATCTCTGAAAGAATTAGTCCTATAACACTAAATATCAAGAATTCAACAAGCATTCTAATTTTATTTTTATCTTTTTTAACATCAAATACCCATTTAACACTAGCTATATAGTTATATATTACTGATACTGAGAATGATAATATATTAGCTACTAAAGGATCTAAATGTGCATAATTATATAGTATATAATATACAATCCAATCTATGATTGTAGCTATTCCACCTACTATTACAAATTTAAATATTTGTACAAATAAATTTTCTGTTTTCTCACTTACTTTTATATGTAATAGTTTTAAACATTTACTTACAAAAGTAGCTGTCTTATCTTTCTTTTTCATACATTACTCCATTATCTTAAAGTGATTACCACTATCTAAATATAGTATTCCTTTTTTATTTTCTAATTGTCCTAAAACATCATTATAATAATTAATCATTTCAAACTTAGTTAGTGTTAAAAACACACTATTTCCATCATCCATAAGTAGTAAAAATCTATCTTTATCAAAGTCATTTGGATCATACTTAATTTCAGATATCTTACCTAAAATACTTTTCTTAACATCTTTCATATTAGTAATAAATTTTTTATATTTATCATCAGGTGTATAATTTATTAATCTTGGTACTCTTATATTTTTATTACTTGTTATTTTTTTACCATTTGAAAGTATATATCTATTACTATTTTCATCTCTAAATAATATTTCTACTTCTTTTATATTTATAATTAATTTGTGATAAAAACTTCTTTCAACATCAACACTATCTACATATTTATTTTTTTCTAATTTTTTCTCTATTTTACCATTAAAAGTAAAAACATAACTTGGATAATTAGTAAGTCCTGCTATTTCTAATACTTCTTCATCATTTAGATAAGTGTTTCCTTTAATAATTATATTTTTAATACTAGATTTTAAATATAAATACACAAAAAAAACTAATATAGCTAAAGTAAATAGCAATATTAATACTCTTAATACTTTTATTTTCTTTTTCTTCACTAGTTTTTTTGCCATTAGTCATTACTCCCAATTTACAAATTCTTGTTCAACTTTTAAATCTATATTTTTGTTTTCTTTAACAGTCTTTTTAGCATAATCTATTAAGTATTTTATATCTGCTGCACTTGCTCCTCCTGTATTAACTACAAAGTTAGCATGTTTTCCGCTTATTTCAGCTCCACCTTTAGTAAGTCCTTTTAAACCAAGTTCTTCTATTATTTTACCAGCTGGTTCTTCAGGTGATGGATTTCTAAATACACTTCCTGCACTTGGATATTCTAAAGGTTGAGTTTCCATTCTTCTTTTTCTTCTATCTTTAATTAGTTTATCTATCTCTTCTTTTTTACCATGTTTTAGTCTTAAAGTTACTTCTAGACAAATATATCCTGGATACTTTTGTAGAAGTGATGAGCGATAATGAAAGTTCATTTCTTTATTAGTTAAATTAATTATTTCATTATCAGGTGTTAAAACTTTAACATTTCTTACAACATAACCCATATCACTTTTATAAGCTCCTGCATTCATAAATACAGCTCCACCTACAGTACCAGGTATACCTGATGCAAATTCTAGTCCTGTTAGACCTCTTTTAGCAGTAAGTAGGCTTAATTTTATTAGTTGATATCCTGCTCCTACAGTTATTTTAGTATCACTAATTTCTATATTATCTAAACTATTTAATTTGATGATAATACCATCATACTTTTTATCACTAAATAGTAAATTAGATCCATTTCCAATAACTTTATATTTAATCTTATATTTTCTTAGTAATTTAATTAGAGTAACAAGTTTTTCCACAGTTTTTGGGTATATTATAGCTGTTGCAAGTCCTCCTACTTTATAAGTAGTGTACTTAGACATAAAAACTTCTTTTTCTATCTTACCAATACTTTCTTTTTCTACTTCATCAAAAAATTCTTTCATTTCTTGTCCTCTACTACTTTCTTTATTTCATTATATACTTTTGTCGCACTATCAACAACACCTAATTTTTTAGTGCACACTTTCATATTCTCATATTCTTTTTCATTATTTAGTATTTCATCTATCATAGATATTAGATTATCTTTATCAAAATCTTTTTCTTCTAGTATCTTACATGCTCCTGCATCTTCTAATTCTTTAGCATTCTTGAACTGATGATTATTAGTAACAAATGGTGATGGTACTAAAATAGATGGTAGTCCAATAGCTGTTATTTCTGCTATAGTTGATGCTCCTGCACGAGATACTATTAAGTCTGTTTTCTTTAAAACATTTATTAAATTCTTTAAGAATGGTACTACTTTTACATTACTAGGTATTTTAATTTCTTTATAGTCATTAAAATAGCGTTCTCCAGTAATAAGTATTACTTCATAATCTTTTCCATCAAACTCTGGTACTATTTCTAATTCTTTAGCATTAATAGTCGCACTTCCTAAAGAGCCCATAACTATTACTACTAATTTTTTCTTATCACTAAGACCTAATTCTTTTTTATTAATAGGTTTTATTTCTACTATTTCTTCACTTCTAGGATTACCTGTATAAACAGTTTTATTTTTATCAAAATATTCTACTGTTTTAGGAAGTGACACAAGTATCTTATCTACTTTATTTTCTAAATGTTTATTAGATACTCCTGGTATAGAATTTTGTTCATGAATTATAGTTTTATATCCTGCTTTATGAGCAGCAAGAATAACTGGAGCGGTAATATATCCTCCAACTCCTACTACTACATCTGGATTAAACTTAATTATTTCTTTTTTAGCTTGTTTAATAGCTTTTCTATACATACAAAAGACTTTAACATTATCAATTAAATGTTTTCTATCTAGTCCTTTCATAGGTATACCAACATATGGAATACCTAGTTCTGGTATTAAATCTTTTTCCATTCTATCAGTTGTACCAATATATAAAAACTCACTATTTGGTTCTAAATCTTTAATTTTATTTATTATAGCTAAAGCTGGATAAATATGACCACCTGTACCACCTGCTGAAATAACTACTCGCATATTATACCTCCTAGTATATTTTTAAATTCACTATATCAATTATATCTATAAAATCAAAAATTGTAAATAATTCCAAAAGAAAAAAATTCTTAAATTAATTAAGAATTTCTCCATAACTATTAGCTACTTTTACAGCAATTGTAACTGTCGCTCCAACCATTGGATTATTACCCATTCCAATGAATCCCATCATTTCAACATGAGCTGGAACTGATGAACTACCTGCAAATTGTGCATCTGAATGCATTCTTCCCATAGTATCAGTCATTCCATAACTAGCTGGTCCTGCTGCCATATTATCTGGATGAAGTGTTCTACCTGTTCCTCCACCTGATGCAACAGAGAAGTATTTTTTACCTTGTTCTAATCTCTCTTTTTTATAAGTTGCTGCTACTGGATGTTGGAATCTTGTTGGGTTAGTTGAATTTCCTGTAATAGAAATATCAACATTTTCTTTATGCATTATAGCAACACCTTCTCTTACATCGTCACATCCATAACATCTAACATTTCCTCTTTCAGTATCAGAATATTTTATTTCATCAACTACTTTTAACTCTCCTGTATAATAATCAAATTTAGTTTGTACATAAGTAAATCCATTAATACGAGAAATAATTTTAGCAGCATCTTTACCTAAACCATTTAAAATAACTCTTAATGGTTTTTTTCTTGCTTTATTAGCATTATTAACAATTCCAATTGCTCCTTCTGCTGCTGCAAAAGATTCATGTCCTGCAACTAGTGCAAAACATTCTGTATCTTCACTTAATAACATAGCCCCTAAATTACCATGTCCTAAACCTACTTTTCTATCATCTGCAACACTTCCAGGAACACAAAAAGCTTGTAATCCTTCACCAATTGACTTAGCTACATCTTTTGCTTCTTTATCACCTTTTTTAATTGCAATAGCTGCTCCTAAAGTATATGCCCAACATGCATCTTCAAAACATATTTTTTGAATATTTTTAACTTCATTATATACATCTATTCCACGATCTAAACATATTTTTTTAGCTTCTTCAAGTGAAGAAATATTATATTTTTCTAAAACTTTATTAATTCCATCTATTCTTTGTTCATAGTTCTCAAACATAATTATTCCTCCCTTGGATCTATATACTTAACAGCATCATCATATCTACCATAAACGCCTATTGCATCTTCTACTGCATCTTTTGGATCCATACCTTTCTTAATATTAGCCATCATCTTACCCATATTACAATATTTATAACCAATAATATTATTATCTTTATCTAATCCCATTTCTAATATATATCCTTCAGCTACTTCTAAATAACGAGTTCCTTTAAGTCTTGTTGAGTAAATTGTACCTACTTGACTACGTTTTACTTTACCTAAGTCTTCCATACCAGCTCCTACTGCAAGTCCATTACTTGAAAAAGCTGATTGACTTCTTCCATAAACTATTTGTAAAAACAATTCTCTCATAGCTGTATTAATTGCATCACATACTAAATCTGTATTTAATGCCTCTAGTATAGTTTTTCCAACTAATATTTCTCCAGCCATAGCTGCACTATGAGTCATTCCTGAACAACCTATAGTTTCAACTAAAGCTTCCTGTATAATTCCATCTTTAATATTTAAAGTTAATTTGCAAGCTCCTTGTTGTGGTGCACACCAACCTATACCATGAGTAAGTCCAGAAATATCTTTTATTTCTTTAGCTTGTATCCATTTTCCTTCTTCTGGTATTGGTGCAGGTCCATGATCAGTACCTTTATTTACACAATACATTTCTTCTACTTCTTTTGTATATTCCATGTTATCCTCCTTAATTTTCTTGTGGTTTTATAATTACTTTAATAACATCATCAACACCACTTGTTAATACTTCAAATGATTCTTGTACTTCTTCAAGTGGTACTTTTCTATCTATATACTTTTTCAAATATAATTTATGTTCATCAACTAATTTAATACATGTATCGAATTCTTTTTCTGTATAAGCAATAGCTCCTTGTAAATCAATTTCTGCAAGTACTCCAACTACTGTAGGTATTGTTACTGGTTCCATTGATACACCAACAAGTACTACTTTTCCTCCTGGTTTACACAAAGTTATAGCTTCTGTTACAGCACCTGAATTTCCACAACATTCAATAACTTTATCAAACCCACCAAATTTTTCCATCAATGTAGGAATAGTATTTTCATCTTTAACATCATAGTATTCACTTACTGTACCATAAGTTAATGATTTTTTACCTCTTGCTTCATTTGCTTCTAATAATACTATATTTTTAGCTCCATTTATTTTAGCAAATTCAGCAGAAACTAAACCAATTATTCCACCACCTATTATTAGAACATTTTCTCCTACTTTAATATTAGCAAGATCAACTGCATGAAGTCCAACTGCAGCAAGTTCAATCATTGCTGCTTCATCATAATCAATATTATCAGGTAGTTTTCTTACCATATCACATCTACATTTAAGATACTCTCCATATCCTCCTGGATTATCAAGAGAAAGTCCTACAGCTTTAGTCCAAGTTTCTCTGCAATATTGTGGATTTCCTGATTTACAAGCATCACAAACACCACATGGTGAGATTGGAAGTCCTGTAACTCTGTCTCCTACTTTTAAATCTTCTCTATTACCTGGATCAACTACTTCTCCCGCAAATTCATGACCCATAACTAATCCTTTAGGTTCTCCACTAACCCAATAATGAATATCAGAACCACATATACCACATGAATAAACTTTTACTAAAACATGATCTTTATCAGGAGTTAATTTCTCTCTTTCTGTAAGTTCTACCTTTTTAGAATCAATTATTTCTACACACTTCATACAATTCCCTCCTTATTCTATTACAATTATATCACATACTTTTATAAATATATACATAAAAAAAGAAGTAATTATTTATTTTTTACTTCTTTTTTATATTTAATTAATCTAGCTTCACTAACATTAGTATAATCAACTTGTTTTAAATTAAAGCAATCTTCTAATACATCTTGCATAGCACTATATTTTTCTATTGCTCCTGTATAATTTCCTTCATCATACATTTTAGTAGTTGGTTCAATATAATAATCAAATAAACTTTTAGCTAAACTATTATCTTTATTCTTACTATAATCATCCATTAGTCTTTTTCCAATAATTGGTCCAACTTCATCATATCTATCAAGCAATTTCTTACAATTTGGATCTTTTTCCATTACATTAGTTCTTAATTCTCTTATTTTAGCTAATGTGTCTTGATATTCATGTTTTCCTAATACATTACATACTGCAGTTGTAACATATGCACCTCTATAGTGATTACAACTGTCAGATGCATAATAATAAGCTTTATAATAAGAGCAATATATTTTTATATTTCTACCTGAAGACTTATAATACTCAGAATTAACACAATTACCGCATTGACCTTTATAATTTTTATCTTTCACTATTATCCCCCCAATAGCTACTATATTGTAACATAAACTTCTTATTTTTTCAAGTTTTTCTTGTATAAATTAATATTATATGTTATAATTAGCAAGGTTGCGCTTTTCGAGGTGAAGAAGATGGATACAATTCAAATAACTGAAATTAACTTTGATAATTTAACCAGATTAAAAAGACAAGGTACTTTTAGTCTTATATTAAGAGATGATCAAAGATGTTATAAATTTATAAGACATTTGAATAAAAATCAAAAAAAACATCTTGCTAATAAACTTAAATATTTTGATAAATTAAATGATAATCATTTCTTAACACCAGAAAACATAATTATGGATAATGATGAGTTAATTGGATATACAATGAAATATTTTGATAATTCAATAGATCTTTATAATAAATATACTAAATCTGACAGTATAGATTTTTCTGAATTTAATCATGACCTTAGAAAAAGTAGTAAAGTTTTAAGAGAATTTCATAAAAAAGGGTTTGTATTTTTAGATATGTCATTTTCTAACATATTAAAAAGTGAAGATGGAGATATAAAATTATGTGATTTTGATGGTACTGTTTATAAAGAAAATGTAGAATTACCAATAACATCACAAATACTAAATGATTATTTAGTTGATTATAAAAATAAAAAAATAAAAGTTAACCCTAATACTGATAGATTATCACTTCTACTTTCTATGTATGTCGCTCTATTCAAAAAAGAAATAGAAAATATAAAAGAAGAAGAATATGATTATCTAGCAAATAGAATAAGATCATTAAAATTATTAAAGTATTATTATAAAATTTTATTAGATAAAAAAAGAGAAATACCTGAGATTCCTTATTTAGATAGAATATTATGTGATGATCAACATATAAATATTAATTATAAAATTGATGATAAAAAAATATTAATAAAGTGCGATAGATAATCGCATTTTATTTTTTTGTATTCATATAATAATCTCTTTCTGAAATAGATAAAGATATATTTTCTAAATCATTTAACGAATCATCTTCATCCAATACTTCATCTATTAAAAATAATATTTCTTTTAAAGATGTAGTACTATTGTAATTAATTTTATACTTATTTAAAACTTCCATTTCATAATTAGTAAGTAATAATCCATTTTTACAAGTATTTAAACTATTCTTTTCAAAATCAAGACTATCTATTACACTATTTAAATCATATTCTTCCATATTATTACCTCTTCATATTTATATTTTATCTTCATCTATAATATTAACAAAATGATTTTTCATAACTTTCACTTTAAATTTTTAAAGTTTATTTTTTTATTATAACACCATTAATTATGTTAGTAAATTATTATTGATATATATATATACATATACATTATAATGATAATAAGGAGGTATACTTAAATGGATAAAAAAGAAAAACTACTTACTATATCTGTAAAAAAAGCTTGGATAGGTGGTACTATATTTACTTTGATAGTTTCAGCTTTGTATGCTCTATTATTATGTACATTTATGCTTAATGGTAAAGAAGAGTGGTTTACACTTTGTCTCAAAGCAGTAAATACTGCAAACAGTTGTAGTAATAGTATTATAAAACATTTCATTATTCTTTGGCCAGTTATGATAACAATAATTGGTACTACATTAGCCGGTTTTCTTGTTATATTTAACAAAAAAGATAAATAAAAAAAGTCATTTTGAAAATGTCTTTTTTTTATTTTTGAAAGTTTATTTTAAGTTTTTATCTACCTCTTCTTTTAACAAAGAACGAGCAGTATCATAAATTCTATTTGCTTCTTCCAAACTAATATTTAGAGTTTCTTTACTTTTTTTACTAATAAAGAAATTTTTTTCTAAAATGTTATTGATTTTACTTACTTCTTCTTTTGAATAATTTAATCTTTGTAATAATTCTTCAATAAACTCATTTTTATTCATCTTTATATTCACCGTACATTTTACCTTTAGAGTCTAATTGTACTTCATAACCATATTCAAAAATATAAGCCATTGTGAATATAACAAGTATTTCTATTATACTAAATGTTGGTATTGAGAATTCTACTCCATCCATAATAAGTGAGAAGAATAATTCACTAAATGGTCCAATAGCAATTACTGCAATCATCATATAAGCAATTCTCTTAATATGCTTTACATTATCTAATGTAAATGGTGTATCTCCATCATGAATATTTTTAAAGAATTTACTAATATTTCCAAGCATTATATAAACACATACTAATGTACCTATTAAGAATATGAAGCCTACTTCTGTACATACTACTAATTTAGTTTTACTGTTATTCTTAATTATGTTTTTAGCTTTTATTATATCAGTTTCATTTTTAATATCACTAACAATTACTCTATCACTAAACTGTAATCTAACTTTATTACTTCTTTCAACTATTTCTAATCCTAAGTTATTATCACCTATAACAATTTTGTCCTTAACTACATCTACCTTATTAATGATAACTGGTGAAATTAACATAACTAATATTAAACAAATAATACCAATCATTGTGAATACTCTTCCTATCTTAGAAATGATAGAAATAATTTTACTTAAAACTTTTACTTTCTTTTGCTTTTCTTCTTTTAATTTTACAACTTTCATTTTAACATCTTCATCTAATGAATCTATATCAACAATACTATCATTAACTAATTCTCCTATATTACAATGAAATATTTTGCAAAGCTGTAAGATATTGTTCATTTCTGGGTATGCATCACCAGTTTCCCATTTTGATACACTTTGACGTGATACTCCAACTTTATCAGCAAGAGCTTCTTGTGATATATTATTTTTCTTTCTTAATGTTTTTAAATTGTCTCCAAATTTCATTAGACTTTTCCTCCTTACGACATTAATTATATGTTATAAAATTATGAAAAACTATCAACTTTCAGTTGCATAATAAAGGTGCAACTGTAACTTTACATTTTAAAAAAATCTAGTAAACATAAATATTATCATTACTATAAATATAACAAAGAATATTAATACAGGAATAAGCATAAAAAATGATCCTTTTCCTACATTAAGCGGATTATTCTCGAAAAACTCTCTTATTTCTTCTTCAGTCATATTTTCAAAATTAACATTTTCAGTTGAATTATTATCACTAAACGAATTATTTGTATTAAATCTTTCACTACTACGATGTAGAGCTGCTCCTGCTGCTCCACTAGCACTCGCATTAATATTTACGCCAGTTGCTCTTCCTACTGCAAAAGCATGACTATCAGAAATACCATGATGATGACCTGGTCTATCTCTTAATGATGAATGACCCATATTATTTGAGTGATGCATATGATGACTTGTTAAACTACTCTTATGACTATGTGTAGAACTATGACTACGATGACTAGTGATTGAACTATGATGACTACGTGAACTACTGTGACTATGTGAATGACTTGAATGTGAACTTCTCATAAACTTTCTCCTTTAATTATTTATTCTTTTGGATAAATTTTACCCTTCATATAACCATCAGCTAAATATAATGCACCAAGTGGATTATGAGCTAAAGCTCTATCTTTTACAGCAAGTACTGTAACAGGTGCTTTGGAATACTTAAAGAATAACGTATCGTGACCAACACATAATCCTAATACAATATTAAAGTCTGTTTCTTCTCCATTTAAGAATTCAGCTTGAGCAATTGGATTACACATAGGAACAGAACAATCTTTAATTCCTATTTCTTCTCTATTTACATCTCCAAGCTTACAAATAACGGATTCTACTTCAAATCCATATTTAGTAAGTATTTGGGCAAATATCATTGCTTCTTTAGCTAATCCCACACAAAAAGCTAAACCTAGTTTTTTATATCCCATTTGTTTACAGAAATCTACTATTTCTTTTACTCTAGGTTTACCACCATAATTATCCATAACTACTTCTGCAGAAGTTTTAGCTATCTTATAGTTTTCCTCATTCTTATATTCTTTTATAATATCTTTTAATCTTTCTTGTTCATTCTTAGTTGGACAATTCTTTGGAGCATTTTCTAAATCATTTTTATGACATGCATGTTTTTGACAATAAGCACAAGTATACTTTTGCATACTACCATCTCCTTTAAAGCATTATATCATAAAAAAAATAAAAAGAACACATTCCGTGTTCTTATTCTCTTAGTGGGGCGGCGTAAGGGAATCGAACCCTTGCATACTAGTGCCACAAACTAGCGTGTTAACCACTTCACCAACGCCGCCATGTACAAATACAACAATATTTTATCAATAAAGTTGTATTTTTGCAAGTGTTTTTGTACTTTTTACTGTTTTACTTTTTTCGCATGCAATACTACTCTTTTTTCTCCTGCACCCAAACAACTAGACAAAGTAAGAATAGTATCCTCTTTTGTTACTTCAGTTTTATAATCATGATTAGATCTACTCTTTATAGTTTTTAAAAACTTAGAATACTCATTATCATTTCTAAAACTAGTTTTAATATAATAATCTTCTGGTTTTATATCATATGTTGAAAACACTTGATATGTATTTGTTCCTTTTTCTGTTGTAAATGTTAAAGTATAATTTTTACTATCTTCATACCACCATTTTTGTAAAACATTTGAAAGTGTTTCAAACATTGAACCATCTTTCATATTATGTCCATAAATAATAATATTTCTATCACTTTCATCTAATTTATTTCTGTAATCTAAAAATATCCAACCAGCTCTATTTTTTTCTTTATTAAAATTATGATTTAGATAATAATTATTATTTTTAGCTTGTACAACTACATAATCAATATTAGTATTATTTACTTTTATATAACCAACTGTATCAGGATTTGTTTTCTTTAATGCTTCAAAATCAATCTTATATTCTTTTACTTCAATATCTTTTTCTTTCTTCTTTTTAACTTTAATATGTTTTTTTGAATCTTCTTTTATTGCATTATTCTCATCAACACTTTTTTTCCAACTATATATGTTATATCCAGAATAAGCTATACCTAAAATACAAAGAAATATTATAAACTTTAATACTGATGTTTTTAATCTTAACCTTTTCTTCACAACTTTCATAATTTTCTCCACTAAAATAGACTAGTATTACTAGTCTATTATAACACCATTATTTATGTTTTAACAATCTTGTTAGTGTAAAGTAATTGTATATTATGTTTTATTCAACTGTAACAGATTTAGCTAAATTACGTGGTTTATCAATATCACAACCTCTATTTAAGGCTACATAATATGAAAGAAGTTGAAGAGCTGGTACGATTAACATACTATCTGTATATTTAGATGATGATGGGACAACTATTTTTAAATAGTTATCAAAGTCATCTAAGTCTTCAGTTGTTACAATTATACCAAGTGAACCTCTAGCTTCAGTTTCTTTTAAATTAGAAATACTCTTATCTTTTAATTCTTTATCTGAAATAATACATATAACTGGCATACCTTCTTCCACTAAAGATATTGTTCCATGTTTTAATTCTCCTGCTTGATATGCTTCACTATGTAAATATGATACTTCTTTTAGTTTTAGGCTTCCTTCCATACAAAGTGCATAATCTATTCCTCTGCCTATAAAGAAACATGATTCCTTTTTATATATTTTCTTAGCTAATTCTTTGTACTCATCTTGTTTTTCAAGAACTAGTTTTAATTTATTTGGAACTTCATTAAATAAACTAAAATCTTCTTTAATTAGTCCTTTATTTTTACCTGTAGTAAATGCCATCATTGCAAATACACATACTTGTAAGATATATGCTTTGGTAGTTGCTACAGCTATTTCTACTCCCGCATTTGTAAGTATAATTTTTCCTGCTTCACGAGCTATAGTTGAATCAGGATTATTAACTATAGCAAGTGTATCTACATTTAACTCAATAGCTTCTCTCATAGCAGCAATAGTATCAGCTGTCTCACCTGATTGAGATACTAAAATTACTAAAGTTTTTTGATTATATATTTTCTTTTTATATCTATATTCACTAGCTGGATAAACTGTAGTTTTAATACCTGCATATTCTTCAAATAAGTTTTGTCCAACAAGACCAGCATACATTGCAGATCCACAAGCTACTATATCTATTTCTTTATAATTAGATAAATCTAAATTTTTTCTTTCTTTCTCATCACTAAATCTATCTATTAATCTTTTTAAAACGATAGGTTCTTCCATAATCTCTTTCATCATATGATGACTATATCCATTTTTGGAATTATCTATTCCTTTACTATCAGAAATTAGTACTTCTTTTTCTATTTTATTACCATCTTTAAATATTTCATATTTATCTTCTTCTAATACTGCTATTTCTTTTGGTTCAAGTAATATATATTTATTTGTATGTTTAATAATAGCTGTTATATCACTAGCTAAAAAGTTTTCTTTTTCACCTATTCCAAGAAGTAATGGACTATCTTTTCTTAAAGCATAAAGCTTATTATCATTATCTATCATTATACCTAGTGCATAACTACCTTTTAAATCTTTTATTAATAAATTTATTGCTTTTAATACATCATTATCTTTTAAATACTTATCTAAAAGAGCAGCAACCACTTCACTATCAGTATCACTATTAAACTTATATCCTTCTTTAATTAGTTTTTCTTTTAATAAATCACTATTTTCAATAATACCATTATGAACAAGTGTTACTTTTCCTATCTTATGAGGATGAGCATTAGTAAGATTTGCTTCTCCATTAGTAGCCCATCTAGTATGTGCTATACCATAATTACTCTTTATTTTACTTTCTTTATTTATTTTTTCTTCTAGTAGACTAACTCTACCTACACTTTTTATTATTTCAATATCTTTATTATCACAAATAGCTACTCCTGCTGAATCATATCCTCTATATTCTAAAGCATATAATCCTTCTAATAAAACATCAGTCGTTTTTTTACCCCCAATATATCCTATAATTCCACACATATAAAAAATCCTCCCACTATAAAAACATGTGTAAGAGGATATATTTTTCTGTTATAATTTTGATTTTATTTTTTGTAATATATCTAACGAACCTTAAATCCGCTTTAGCATCCGCCGAATTTTCGATAACTAAAGACCTCGTCAACTATTATTAGTTCTGGCGCTTAAGATGAAATACTTCCTTTCTCTTTCTATCTCATTAATATAATTATACAAAAAAATTAAATTTATTACAATAAAAAGACATGATTACTAATTAATCATGTCTAATCTAGCATCTTCTATTTCACTTCTAAATTTTTCATCAAATATTGGTAAAGACTTAGTAATTACATCTGGATATACACTTTTAGTATTTTCTATTGCCTTTCTAAAATCTAAAACATTTACATATTTTCTATTATCATAAACTGCATAACTAAATGCATCTTGTATTAATGTAAGTGTTACATCTGGATATCTTGATCCATTTTCATATACTCTTTTAAATTCACTAGTCATATCAGTTAAAAATTCCATCATAGTTTGTTTAACAAATTTTGAATATAACATAGTTGCCCCTGTTCTTGCTTCTATTTTAGGAAGTGTTCCAACACAAATTGCTATATTTTCTTCTCTTGTTGGTTCATTTACAATAATCTTTTGAAATCTTCTAACAAAAGCTTTATCTCTTAATATATATCTTTCATATTCTTCTGTAGTAGTAGCTCCAATTACTTTAATATCTCCTCTATCAAGTCCTGGCTTAAACATATTAGCAAAGTCTAGTGCTTCTCCCTTTGATCCCATTAATGTATGAATTTCATCTATAAATAGAATTAAATGTTCATAATTTTTTATTTCTTCCATTAAGTTTTGAATTTTAGATTCTCCAGTAACAGGATCAATACCTAAAAGTGCGGAAGTATTAATTTTTATTATTTGATATTGTTTTACTTTTTCAGGTACTTTATTATTTTGAATTAAATATGCAAGACCTTCTACAATAGAAGTTTTACCAACACCTGGAGGACCAGTTAAAATAGCTGATTTATCAGGAGTAAGTAAAGTAAGTATTAATTCTTTTAATTGTCCTTCACGTCCAATAGCTGGATTAGTAATAAATGTTTTTTGATTAAAGTTTTCTCCATAAGTTTCTATAATACTTATTCTTTTTGATTTTATATCAAATCGTTCATTATTATTATTTTGTAAGTTCTGATTCATTCTCATTAATCTTGTCATATCATCATTCATATCTTACACCTCTAGATAATTATAACATATCTTTTTAAAAGAAAAAAGATGATTACTAATCTTATTTACATGTTAATCCTTCTTCTTCTATTGCTTTAATTACTTCATCTTTTGTTGTTTTACTTAAATCAAATCCTACTTGTGATTTAGCAGTACTTGATTTAGCTACTTTAGTTACATCAATTGTCATTTCAGTAGTAACTTCTTTACCACTAACCTTAGCTTTCATTTCAATTCCTTGACTTTCAAGTAAAGAACTAAAACCATTAACTAAACTAGCTGCTTGTTCAGCTTCTTTTTCTGATTTAGCTTCTGAAGTAGAAGTCATATATAATTCAGTTACTTGATTACCATTTAATTTTCCTTCAACTCTACCTTCTGCTCCATTCATCTTACCTGTACATACAAAATCAGCTTTACTACATCCAGCAACAGTCACAACACATGCGAATGCGACTACTAAACTTAAAAATTTCTTCATTATTACACCTCCTCTATCAAGTATAATTTATCATAATTATATAAAAAAAGAAAGATGTTATTTTTTCTTTACATCTTTCTTTAATAAATCTCTTATTTCTGTTAGTAATTCTTCTTCTTTTGTTGGTTTTGGTGGTTCTTCTTTTTTCTTTTCTTCTTCTTTCTTAACTTTACTCTTTACTTTTTTATCAAGAGAATTAATAGCTTTTATAAATATAAATATACATAAAGCAACTATTAAAAAGTCTACTACATTTTGAATAAATAAACCATATTTAATAGATGCACCCTTTACAGTTACACTTAAACTTGAAAAGTCTACGCCACCAATTACTAATCCAACAAGTGGCATAATAATATTATCTACTAAACTTGTTACTATTTTTCCAAAAGCACCACCGATAACAACACCAACAGCTAAGTCAATTACATTTCCTTTAGAAACAAATTCTTTAAATTCACCAAAAAACTTCTTCCTTCTCCTTTGAATAGATTATATCATTTATTTATAAAGAAGAAAATAGTTTATTTAGAAATTAATTCACAAACTAAATTAGTAAGCTCAGTTGGATTATCAATAGGAAGTCCCTCTATTAGTCTTGCTTCTGAATATAATATTTTAGTATATTTTTCAAGCTCTTCGGTTTTTCCTTTTTTATTTAATTCTTCTAATTTTTTACTAATTGGATGATTTTCATTTATTTCAAGAATAACTTCTGCTTTTACTCCTTCATTATTAGGCATTTGATTAAGTACTTTTTCCATTTCTGTTGATACATCACCTACAGTAGTTAAACATACAGGATGATTTTTTAATTTATGAGTAAACTGTACTTTACTTACTTTATCATTTAAATAGTTTTTCATGCTTGTAAACATATCACTATTTTCTTTGTTTTTCTTTTCTAATTGTTCTTTTTCTTTATCACTATCTAAATCAAGTTTCTCATCTTGAACATTCATAAATTTCTTACCAGAATATTCCATCATCATCTTAAAGACAAATTCATCCATATAATCAGTTAAGTATAATATTTCATAATCTTTATCTTTTACTGTTTCTACTTGAGGAAGTAAATCTATTTTATCTATACTTTCTCCACAAGCATAATAGATATTTTCTTGATCTTTTTTCATGTTATCAACATATTCTTTTAAAGTAACATATTTCTTTTCTTTAGATGATTTAAAGATTAATAAATCTTGTAAAACATCCTTCTTCATTCCATAACTACTATAAATACCATATTTTAGTTGCATTCCAAAGTCTTTAAAGAATTTTTCATAGTTTTCTCTATCTTCTTTTAACATAGTCTCTAATTCTTTTTTAATCTTTGTTTCTAAGCTTTTAGCAATTAGTTCTATCTGATAATTTTCTTGTAATGTTTCACGTGATATATTTAGAGATATATCTAAGCTATCAACTAATCCTTTTACAAAACTAAAGTAGTCTGGTAATAAGTCACTACACTTATCCATAATAAGTACACCTTTAGAATATAGTTGTAATCCCTTCTCATAGTCTTTTGTATAATAATCAAATGGTGCATGTGATGGGATAAATAAAAGACTTGTATAACTACATCTACCTTCTACTTCACTACGTATTACTTTAAGTGGTTTTTCATAATCATAGAATTTATCTGTATAAAAATCATTATATTCTTCATCTTTTACATCTTTTTGTGACTTTTTCCAAATAGGAATCATACTATTAAGTGTTTTATCTTCTTTAATTTCTTTATCATCTTTATCTTTAGTAGTTATTAACATCTTAATTGGATAACGTATATAATTAGAATACTTCTTAATTAATAATTCAATATTATATTCTTGTAAGAATTCTTCATAACTAACATCATCATTAGATTCTTTTATATATAGTTTTACTTCAGTACCATTACTATCTTTCTTAGCTTCTTCTATTTCATACCCACTAGCACCACTACTAGTCCAAAGATATGCTTTATCACTATCAATACTTCTACTTAAAACTTCAACTTTATCACTAACCATGAATGCTGAATAGAATCCAACACCAAATTGTCCAATTATATCAATATCTTTTTTCTTATCATTATTTTCTTTAAATAATTCAGAACCACTTTTAGCAATAGTACCTAAATTATCTTCAAGTTCACTTTCACTCATACCAATACCATTATCACTAATAGTAAGAGTTCTATTATCTTTATCAATAGTAAGCCTTATCTCTAAATCATCTTTATCTACTTTTACTTTCTTATCTGTAAGTGATCTATAATAAAGCTTATCAACAGCATCACTTGCATTAGATATTAACTCTCTTAAAAATATTTCTTTGTTTGTATAGATAGAATTAATCATCATATCTAATAATTTTTTTGATTCTGCTTTAAATTGTTTCTTTTTCACAATATTCATCTCTTTCCTAAAAAAATTGTTAGAGGTTATCTAACAATTTCATACTAGCACTACTTTTAGCACTTGTCAAGAGCGAGTGCTAAAATAAATTTTGTTTTATTTGTTAATTTATGTATATAAATAAAATATGTAATTTATAACAAAAAGGACTAAAAATTATTCTTAGCCCTTACTTTTTCTTAAAAACTATTTAATTAATTAGGATATCTTTTAATTTTTAATTTATTTGCCTCTTTATTAATTACATCATCACTTTCACATTTACTACTAATAGACTCCAAAAATGATTTACAATTAGAAAGAGATGAATTCATAAAATTCAATTCTTCTTCATACATATTAAGAATAAATTGAATCCAATTATTTAAAGCCTCATTATTCTCTTCAACATGATTTAAATCAAAACTTAATGCATTTATTCTCTTATAATACTCATTTCTATTTCTCCAAATACCTTGAGATAAATGAAGAGGAGAAATTCTCAAATTATATCCATATACTTTATTAACCATTTCAACAAATTTCATATCATGTAATATTCTTGAAGTTCTCCCATTACCATCTTTGAACGGATGTATTCTCATAAACAACAAATGAACCAATGATGTTTTAATAAATAAACTACTATCAACTAAATTAGTCGATTTATTACGATAAAAAGTTATAAAATCATTCATAAACTTTTTAATATCCTCAGGTTCTACTGCATACCAATATATTGTTTCTATACCATTTCTAACAGAATGAACCCATGCTTCTTTATCACGGTATTCATATTCCATATGTTCTTTAGTGAGTTCTTTATGTAAATCTTTAATTCTTTTATGACTTATAGATAAACTATCAAAAAACGAGTCTGATTCACTAATATCTTGAGGTTTTATTAGATGATCCTCTATTAGATTACTAACATAAATTTCAGAGTTAAAAGATTCAATAAGAAAACGAAGGATTGCACGATTATTAAATGCAGTTAAATTCTTCATATATTCATCAAATTTAAAACTCACATCTTGTAAATGTTCCAAACTATCAGAATTTAATTTAAATCCTTTTACTAAATCATATATATTAAAATATTTAATCCTTTCTGCATTCATTTTTCCATATAATCCATTCATATTTCCATCCCCCTCAAAGTTAACTAATTATAACACAAAATCAAAAAAAAAGCAAGTTATACTTACTTTTTCTAATATAAACTCTTAACTAAATCTTTAGAACTTAGTCTCTCTGAATTTAAATGATTAATTAATTTATCATATAAACCTTCTTCTTTTAGTTCCTCTACACTACGATTTAATAGATAGAAACTTAAATCATCCTTATCATAAATATGTTCATATTTATTTAAACTTCTTTTAGCAACATCATTTTTTTCTTTTATTTCAGCTATTAAAAACATATCTATATTTTTAGTTTTATTAAGGAACATATCAAGTGCTTCTTTTCCATATCCATAACCTCTTTTATCACTTATTATTCCCATATCAACAAAGCCAATTCTCTCATCTGAAAATTCATGTGCAATATATATAAATCCAATAGGAATGCTATTATATGTAACTATTGTAGCTATAGAAGAAGACTTCAATCTATCAATATTATATTTAAATACCTCTTTTATTCCTGAATTATTCTCCATTTGTCCTACTATCCAATCATATTCTTCTTTAGTAGTACATTTTCTTATTTCTACCATTTTAATCACTCACATTATGTTTATTTATTTTTTTGTTCATAATTCCATGAAACACGCATGTATTCACATATATAATAACATATATTTTTTTATTTCAAAAGAAAAACTACTATTTCTAGTAGTTGTAAATAATTAACCTTGAACGTAATTTACATTAAATACGAAATATAATGTTTGATTAGTACTTTCATTTAATACTGATTTATCAATATCATCTCTATATTTAACTCTTACTTTATATGTTTTAGTAGTTGGTGTATTATTTGATTTTTTAGCCAATGTTTGTCCTGGCGCAATTGTTCCATCATTTTCAGCATATACAACTTCATATTCTAAATATTCAGGAAGATTAGATAATTCTTGTGTATGTTCTGCATCTGTATATACTTTTTTAACTACTCCATTTTCTGCGATTACTGCATCAAGTGAACCATTATTTGTAGCATCTACAGTAAATTCATAGAAATCTCCTGGTTCATCTAATGCTACATTGAATGCAACTTCATCTTTTGTTGTATTATTAGTAACATGTGCTGCATCATCTCCAGTAGCAGTAACACTTCCTTGTGTTACACTAACACTTGTTGGTTCCCAATATACATCCCATTTTGATGACTTAACAGTAGCTGTACCATTGATTTTTAATGTTGTTGCAATAGCTGCATATCCTACACTAATTAATAGTAGTAGAACTAATAAATACTTTAAACTTCTTTTCTTTTTACTTTTATTCTTCATATATAATCTCCTTATCTTACAATATAAATTTAAATCATAATCTTATCATTGTCAATATAAGTTAATTATTTTTGTAAAACATTTGTAAAACGAATGTAAATTATTGTCATTTAAAGTTAAAAAAAAAGAAAAATAACAATATTTTTCTTTATTCAGTAACTTTTAATAATCCATGATAATGTAAATACTTATCTAATACCAAATCATTCTCATTTGATATCCAAACCCTAACTGTATATTTTTCTTCTTTTTTTGGTCTAAGTACGGCTGTAGTTAAGATATCATCATCTACATCATCAAGATTGATAACTTTACTTACTTCGCCACTCTTATGAATACCTATTTTAATAATACTTTTAGGAATCTTTTTTTCTTCACAATTATCTTTGACATACCTTTTATCATTATCCATTAATTTAATTTGATATTTAACTTTCTTATTAGTATTATTCTTAATAGTAAACTTATATGCATATCCAGATAATCCTACATAATCAGTTACTGGAGTCACTTTAGTTATATTAATACTTTTACCATATTTAGAGTGATATGTTACTTCTAAAGATGGTGAATTATATTTTTTATCTCTAACTGTTTTAAATTTATTATATATAGTTATAGATGCAAATACAGAAATTCCAATAATTAACACCATAAATATCATAGTTTTGATAAGCATCTTTTTTCTCATTTTTTTATATAACATATAATTCATGTTAACACCTCGTTCTTTTAATATTATACTCTAATAATTTATACAGTCAAAGTTTTACAACAAACTTTACATATTATTGTAAAATATTATCTATTAATAGTCTTTTCTACTACTCTTTTTATATCATTTTCATTAAATGGTTTTCTTAAAACATCAACGATATCATATTCATGTGCTTTAGCAACCAAATCATCAGAACCAACACCAGTTATAATAGAAACTGGAATTTTTTCAAATAAGTTATTCTTTTTAAAGAAATCTAAAACTTGAAAACCATTTACATTGGGCATATTCAAATCTAATAATACTCCTTCAAATTTAGATCCACTATTAACTTTTTCAGCAATCATATTCATTGCTTCCATACCATCACTTGCAATTAACACTTCATACTGACCATTAAATATTTTTTTAATAAAGTTTTTTATTACTTCTGAATCATCTACTACTAGTATTGTTTGTAAAGAAGTATTTACAACATTTTCATTAGTTGATAAATTGACATCACTTGTCTCTTCTCCTAAATATGTTCTTGTAATATTTAGTGCTTTTATTGTTTCTTGTTCTAATTCATCAAAATGTTCAGTAATATAAAACATATTATTTTCTTTACTCTTTAACTCATGATCATATGCCATATCACCTAATTTCATAAATCCAAAATATCTAGCATCACTTTTTAAAGCGTGAACTTCTATTGCATAATTAGCCATATCTCCTTTAGCTTTAAAATCTCTTAATTTATCTAATTTAGAACTGGCATCAGTTAAAAAGTCTTTTATACTTTCATTATACATTTCCATATCACCAAAAAGTTCTAAACTTTTATCAACATCTACACCATTTTGTATTAAGTAATTCTTATCTTTCATATAATCACCTTCTATCTTAATTATAATATTTATGTTATTTATTATCAAGAAATTTAGAAAATGAGTTTTTCTTAATGTAAAACAAAAAGAAGTTAATTTATTTATTTATTTAACTTCTTTACTAAGTATTTTTCAAAATCTTCTTTTAAGTCATCTCTATCTAAAGCGTATTCAACATTTGCTTTTAAATATCCTAACTGACTTCCTATATCAAGATACTTTCCTTCAAATTTACATGCATAAAAATCTTGTTTTTGCATTAGAGCAAGCATCGCATCAGTAAATTGATATTCTCCTCCAGCACCTTTTCCTATATTCTCTAATTCATCAAATATTTCTGGTTTAACTATATATCTACCAAGTCCTGCATCATTACTTGGTGCATCTTCTATTTTGGGTTTTTCAATTATTCTCTTTATCTTTCCTTCATTATCTGCATACTCAATGATTCCATATTTATATACAAGTTTATGATCTACTTCTTGAACTCCTATTACATTACAATCTTTTTCTTCATAAATATCTATTAATTGTTTTAAAACAGGTACATCTGATTTAATTAAGTCATCACCATACATAACAGCGAATGGCTCATCACCTATAAATGATTTTGCAAGTTTAATAGCATGTCCACTTCCTTTTGGTTCACCTTGTCTTATAAATGTAAACTTAGCTAGATTAGAAATATTTTCAATTAATTCTAGTTTATCTAGTTTTCCACTTTCTTTTAATCTTGATTCAAGTTCATAACTCTTATCAAAATGATCAATTACAGAATTCTTATATGAACTAGTAATAAGTAATATTTCTTCTATTCCACTAGCAACTGCTTCTTCTACTATATATTGAATAGCTGGTTTATCTATAATTGGTAACATTTCTTTTGGTGTTGCTTTAGTAGCTGGTAAAAATCTTGTTCCCATTCCTGCAACCGGTATAACACATTTTCTAATTTTTTTCATATATACTCTCCTCTATACTTTTAATATATCAATTATTATTATTTTTTGCAAATTCTATTTTAAAACATACTTTTTGCAATCATCTATTGTTTCTTCAGTAATTACCACTTCTTTACAATTGTTTTTTTAAAACAATAAAAAACTACAATAATTATTGTAGTTACATATACTCTTTTAATTTTTCTATTTCTTCTTGTTGAAATTTTAAAAATTTCTCTGCAATATCTAAAATATCTTTTTCTACACTATCTTTATAATTCTTAATCTTAGTTTCCATATCTACTATTCCCATAGTTATTCCTTCTGTTAACATATGGGCAATAGATGCATCACTATTATCGCTATCTACTTCATGACTAATTCCAAGTGATGACATAATCTTAGAAGTAAGTTTATTCTTCTTTAATTCATAACCATGTTTTTTAATAAGTTTTTTACTTTCTTTTTCAAACTCTTTATATTTATCCATCTCTTCTTTAGCTAGTTTTTTAATCTTATTATCTTTTTCTTCTAATTCTTTTAATAACTTATTAATTGTAAATGAACCCATTTCTGAATTCTTATAAATATATTCAAGTAATTCTACATTTTCATCCATAATTATTCCTCCAGTAATATTATTTATCTTATTTAGAATATTTATTCTATCTTTTTTATAAAATATTATAGGTGATAAAATGCTTAAAAAAATAGATAAACCATTATTGTTTACTACGATATTTTTAATACTTTTTGGAATAATTATGATTTATTCAGCTTCTAGTATATGGTCAGAATATAAGTTTAATGATAAATTTCACTATGTTAAGTTACAAACACTTTTCGCACTCATCGGAATAGTGTTTATGTTTATAATTAGTAAAATTAGTTATAAGTTTTATTATAAAAAAGCAAATACTATTATTTTGATATGTCTTTCTTTATTAATACTTGTTTTAATACCTGGTATTGGTAGTGTTAGAAATGGTAGTCGTAGTTGGTTTGGTATTGGTCCTTTAGGCGTTCAACCTAGTGAAGCAGCTAAACTTGGTTTAATAATTTTTGCAAGCAAATATTTAAGTAATAGTAGAGAGTTTTTAAAAAGTTATAAAAAAGGTGTTTTTCCAATTTTACTAGTTACTCTACTATTTTTTGGATTAATTATGTTACAACCAGATTTAGGTACTGGTGTAATTCTTACTCTTGCGATTATTTCTCTTTTATTTGTAAGTGGAGTTAATATGAAGTTCTTCTTTATAATGGGTATTTTAGGGATAATTGGTATTATTGGTTTGATAATTATTGCGCCTTACAGAATGGCTCGTATTACATCATTTGTTAATCCTTGGAAAGATCCTCTTGGTACAGGTTTTCAAATAATACAAAGTCTATATGCGATAGGTCCAGGTGGACTTTTTGGTAGAGGTTTTGGAAGTAGTATTCAAAAACATTTTTACTTACCAGAACCTCAAACTGATTTTATATTTTCAATTATTACAGAAGAATTTGGAATAGTTGGTGCGATTATTATAATAATATCTTTTATTATTATTCTTTATAGAGGTATTAAAATAGCTTTAAACTCAAAAGATTTATTTTCTAAATATTTAGCTTTTGGTATGACATTTCAAATTATATTTCAAGCAATGCTTAACTTAATGGTAGTTTCAGGTATGATTCCAGTTACTGGTGTAACACTACCTTTTTTATCTTATGGAGGATCATCCCTTTTAATAAGTATTGTTAGTATCGGTATTTTATTAAATATTTCAAAAAAAGATACCTAGTGGTATCTAATCTTGAATTATATTATTTACATTCCATACATTCTTAGTAAGTATTCCTAAAGCTGTACCACAATAAGTACATTTCTTTTCACCTAGTTTTTTAACAGGAGCTCCACAGTTAGGACAATTAACTCCTACTGATTTAGTAGTAAATCCATACTCTTCTTTATCAAGAACATATACAAGTTCAGTTTTAATACGATCTTGTATTTTTTTGCCAGTCTTTTCTCCTACTTTATAAAAGTATTCAAGTGTTGTTGTAAATACAAGTGTTGCGGATACTTTATCATGACAATATTTAGAAATAGCAGTTCTGTGAATTTTTATATTATCATAAACTACATTTTCATCTTTATGATCATTTATCTTTGCTTCTGCAAAACTTGATATTTTACCATCATAATTTTTTAATATTCCTAAATCTTTAGTTTCAACTGCATTAAATACATCTAATATACAGTTTTCAGCTTGACTTTTTAATTCTTGTAAATTAGCATCTGGAAAATCTTTCTTCAAATACTCTTTATAAACAGGTTCCATACTAGAAATTGATTTTGGAGTTTCTTCTGTTTCCTGATTAGCTTTTTCAAAAGCTTCTCTTAAGCTAGTTGTATCAAAAAATTCTTTTAAAATTCCTCTTAATTTAATTTTTATATAAAAGAATATTGCAATAACTAATAACACAATTGAAAGTAATACAATTAAAAGTATTTTCATTTTAATCACCAAGTTTATTTTAACATAAATTAATTAATAAAAAAACAATATCTTTCGATATTGTTATAACCATACTCCAAATATAATTCCACTCATTGAAAGAATTAATCCAGCTATCCAAAACATCTTTACTATATCTGGTTCTTTCCAACCTAGTTTTTCAAAATGATGATGAAGTGGTGTCATTAAGAATACTTTTTTCTTAAATAAAACCATTGAAGCTGTTTGAATAATTACTGATAATGTTTCAATAACAAATACACCAGCAACTACAACTAAAGTTATTTCTCTATGAGTAATGATTGCGATAGCTCCCATTGCTCCACCTAAAGCAAGACTTCCGGTATCACCCATAAACACTTTCGCAGGATGAGTATTATATACCAAGAATCCAACTAACGCACCACATAATACAAGTGAGAATATTCCTATTTCTTCATATCCAACAACAAGAGAAATGAGTGCGAATGCGATATAGGCAATCGCTGATAATCCTCCAGCTAAACCATCTAATCCATCAGTTAAATTAACCGCATTAGATGAACCAATTAATACAAATAAAATAAATAAACCATATAACCAACCTAATTCTAAATCAATATGAAGTGTACTTACTGTAAATGAAGTTTGTCCACCATTTTTCATATAAATATAGAAGAAAGCAACAGATATAAGTACTTGAATAAATAATTTTTGATAAGTAGTTAAACCTTCATTACCCTTTTTCTTCAAAGATAAAAAGTCATCAATAAAACCAATTAAACCAAAACCTAAAAATGAAATTAAAACAATCAATAAGTTAGAAGTATAATCAATCTTCTTCATTATCATTAAAGCAATTATAGTAATTATCGTCGCAATAATAAAGATTAATCCTCCCATAGTTGGAGTACCTTCTTTTTGTTTATGTGAACTACCGACAAATATACTTACATGTTGTCCTGCTTTTAATTTTTTTAATCCAGGTATTAGTATTAACCCAATAAAAGCTGATGCTAAAAAACCTATCATTATCGCAAATATTGATTTAGTTAGTAATAACATATTTTTTTCTCCATTTCTCAAGATATTATATCATATATTTAATTCAGTTTGTTATTGTGAGATTTCATTGTACATAATTTTACACATTAATTATTGTAAAAGAAGCCTAACTATTGTATTTTCTTCAACTCTTGTTCCAGCTTCAGGTGATTGACTTACTACTTTTTCTCCATCTCCTGAATATTCTACTGTAAAGTTTTGTAAAGCTTTAGTAGCTTCTTTCTTATCCATTCCAACTACATTTGGAACTTCATATACTTCTTTATCACTCCACTCTAATTCTTTTTCTATTTGATCATTCTGTTTTTCTATTTTTAAAGCATCTATTACATCAAGTAGAATACGTCTAGCAACTGGTGTTGTTGTATAACTAGACAGCATTGCAGTATGTTTTGGATTGTCTATTGCTAGATATACAACTGCTTTAGGATTATTTGCGGGTACTACTGCCATAAATGACATAATATAATTATTTACTAAGTATACTCCATTTTCTACTTTTTGAGCAGTACCTGTTTTACCACCTATTCTATAACCATCAATATACGCTTTCTTTCCTCCACCTTTAGCTACTACATTTTCTAGTGCTCTTCTCATAGTTTTAGATGTTTCTTTACTAATTGTTTGTCTTACAAAAGTCTTTTTGTTTTCAAGTATAGTTGTACCAGTTTCTTTTTCTTCAATACTTTTTACAATATATGGTTTATATAGTTTTCCACCATTTACTACTGCAGATACTGCTGTTACTTGTTGAATAGGAGTTACTGATATACCTTGTCCAAAAGCAGTTGTTGCTAGCTCTATATTTCCAACTCTAGATAGTGGAAAAATAATACCTTTACCTTCACCACTTAAATCTATCCCAGTTTTATTACCAAAACCAAACTTATCTAAATAAGAAAATAATCTATCTTTTCCTAACATTTGTCCCATCTTTACAAATCCAGGGTTCTCGGGAGCGGGATTTCTGGCTAAAAAAATAAGTTCGACATATTATTAATTTTCAAATAAAACTTCTTTTATATTTCCATCTTTAAAATATATTTTTTATCTATTAATAAATTAACAAAAATATTTAGATTATATTTAACATTTATAATATTTTTTATTTCTTTTTCTATATTGTTCATATTTGATGATATATCAATATCTTCTTTGATATTTTTTAGCTCAGTATTTATTTTACTTATCTCTAATTCATTCTTATTTAGTTTATTTTTTAGATCATCGTCTGAAATAATTTTAGATAAATTTAAATTAATTAATTTATCTTTATGATTCATTAATTCTTCAAGTTTGTTTTCTAAATCTATTTTTAATTTATTGTTTGATACTATTAAAACTTCATTATAAAGTTTAATCATTTCATTAGTTGTATCTACTAAATATTCTTTCATATATTTGCTTATTAAATTCTCAATTAATTCATCTAGCTTTTTCTCTCTAATAATCGGAGATTCGCAAACTAGCACTCCTTCATTTTTATATTTCTTACATACCCAAGTAGGATTACTTCTTCTATTTGATCCAGCACATCTAACAAATATTTCATTGTGTTCATTGCAGATTAGTTTAAATGTATATTTTGATTCATCTATTACTTTTTGATTAGTTGTTATATGAGTATTTCTTGCTTTATGCTTTTTTTCATATAACATATTTGCTTTATCCCATAATTCTTCAGATACTATTGGTTCAATTAAATCTGTTTTATAAATTATATGCTCTTCTTTTGGTACTTTAATCTTTTTATGAGTTTTATAACTTTCTACTTTAGTTAAATTAGCTGTATAATAACCCTTATATCTAGGGTTAGTTAGAAATTTTTTTAGAGTAGTTCCAGAATAGATTTTTCCATTTTTATTTTTGTATCCTTTTTTGTATAGAATGTCCGCTATTTTTTCAAATGAGTATTTTCCGGTTACATATAAATTAAATAATGTTTCAATAATTGGTCTTTCTTCTTCATTAATAATCATTCTCCCATCTTTTCTATAATAACCAGTTAAATTACCACCAATTACTTTCCCATCTTTAATCATTCTTTTAATTCCAAATTTAACTCTTTCAGAAAGTTTTCTTACCTCATCTTGAGCAAGGGATGACATAAGTGTTAACCTAAATTCACTATCTGGATATATAGTATTAATATTATCACTTATAAAAAACACTACTGTTCCATTATTAAGTAGTTCTTCAGTATATTTTATACTATCTATTACATTCCTAGAAAATCTAGATATTTCTTTTGTTACAATTAAATCAAGTTTTCCAGTTTTAGAATCCTCAATCATTCTTAAAAAATTATCTCTATTTTTTATACTAGTTCCACTTATACCTTCATCAATATATTCTCCAACTAAATTCCAATTCTTATTTTCATTTATCATTTCCTTAAAATAATTAGATTGATTTTCTAAACTATTTAATTGATCATCTTTATCAGTAGATACTCTTGCATAATAACCAACATTTAAACTCATATCAAAAATGGTTTTTCCAAGTAATAACTCATTTCTAGTTTTTACAATATTCATTTTCTTTTTCTTTCATTATTTTTTCGTTTGCTAATTTAAATTCTTCAAATGTTATTTTACCCTTTTGATATAATTCTTTATTGATTATTAATTTCAATTCTTTTAATATTTTTTCCATATATACCTCCCACTTAATTTTATTAATTAATTTTATATTTATGTATATATAAATTAAAAAAGATGATTCACTAAAATCATCTTTATAATATAAATATTAAAATAATTAATTACTTTTAATTATATAATCAATAAATTTTTTAAATATCTGATTTTCTTCTTCTTTATCAGTTATAAATTCTGGATGCCATTGAACGCCAATATTAAATCCTTTTCCGTCTAACTCAAGTAATTCTATAATATTATCATTGGCAAATCCTTTTATTGAATAAGCACCCGGATTATCTATTTTACATTTATGAATACTATTAACAATAAATTTATCTTTTTTAATCATTGAATAAAGTTTAGAATCTTTATCAATAATTACATCATGCATTTCCATATTTAACAAACTAAAATGTTTTTCTTTTAAATAATCATAGTTTTCCAATGAAATACTTCCACCTGTTGCTAGAGCCATATTAATACATCCGCAACATATTCCTAATAAAGGAATATTTTTTTCTATGCAATATTTGGCAATCTCTTGTTCATAATCACAAATTGTAATTCCACCTTCTAATATAATACCATCACATAAATCAATAGTTGAAAACAAATCACTTAATGATTTCTCATCTAAATAATAATTTTGATAAGAAAATGGTTTCCCTTCTTTTATTTGTTTTATTTTGCTTTGAGGAATTATTCCAATAGCAACTCCACCATTTTTATTAATTGCATCTTTAATTTCATTACTAATACATATTTTATTCCAGATAACATCATCACACTGTGGTTTTCCAACAATTCCAATTATTGGTTTTTTATTCAAATTAATCACCTATTTTCTTAATTCTCTTTTTTAAAACTAAATTTCCATCTTTGTGCTCATTTCTTAATTCTTGAACTTCTTGCTCAGAAAGAGGAGTAAATCCATCATATATTTCTAATGCAACTTTTTGTTCATCAAATTCTAATGATGAAACATTATTACATGCAACCCAATTTTCTTTTAATTCAACAGGATGAAAATTCTTGCCAATTAGATTATAACCAGTTTTATCAAATAAATGAACAACAGCATTATTATCTAATCTTGTTTGAACAAATATTAATTGTACATCCATTTTTTGTAATAATTTAGTCAATTCGTTTATAGCCAAAGTTGCAATTCCTTTTCCCTTATTATTTTCAAAAACATAAATACCATTAATTTTTACAATTTTATCTGTGCAAAAATGTATCATTAAATAACCTAGTAATTCATTTTCGTTATTAATGGATAAAATTTGTTTTTCACCATTTTTAAATTGATCCAAGTGATTAATTATCCATGTTGAATAATAAGGATATTCTTCAATAAATATTGAAGTTAATGCTTCTACTCCCTTATCGAACTCTTCTTGTGTGCTAGTTCTCTTTAATTTTATCATATATAATTTCCCCTAAATCAATGATTATTCTAGCACATGACAACTATTATGTCAAAATTTAGCGATGTTTTTTAGTATTCATAATTTCATATTCACCATCATAATTCCATATATTTAATTGACCTTTCACAGGTATAGGATATATTGGCTCAACATCTTCAAAAATCCAAGCATATCTACCAATTTCATATAATCCTAAGTTATATTCTTTTTCATCTTCCTTTATTGCATTTAAAAATGATTCATCCATATAAACGCAATCAACTAAATTTCCTCTACAAATTATATTACCATAATTCATATCTATTCCATCAATTAAATTAATAACATAATCATTATTTAAAAACTCTTTAGCTAAACTTTTACCACTTGCATGTATAAATAATTCCCCTCTGTAGTTCGTTTTCCAACTTCTAGTTTCAATTCTTTTATCACCATTTCTAATTAAAGTAGCAAATGGTTCTTTAATACTAATAACCTTCATTAATAAACCTCCATCTATACAATATTATTATATCACTTATTTCTGTTACTTTTTTAATTATTTTATTAATATTTTAATTTTAAAAATAACATATATTATTCAGAATAATATAATTCAATAAAATTATGTTTTAAATCTATTGGATTATATTTTGATATTTCATAACTCTTTATTATATATGGCATTATAATATCTATATCTTCTTCTTTTAACACTTTAAAATATCTACATAAAGGTTCATAACTAGTTCTACCCACTATATTAAGAATATTATTTTTATCTTCAACATTTAATAATCTAACATAAATACCATATTTCTTTTTAGATAAAATAGTAAAATTTCTTTTATTTTTAAATATTAATCCTTTGTTTGTAGTATGGGAAGTAACATTTGTATTAATAGAATTAATTTTAAATGATAAAGTATTAAATAAATTATCTATTGGATTAATACTAGTTTCTGATATATATGAATAATAATTTCTACATAACTCAATTACATAATCCAAATCATCTAATTTATCTATTTTAGTGAAATAACACAAACTAGACTTTTCATATCCCTTTCTTATTAAAAGTTTATCATCATAATCAAATTGTTTTATATTCTTATGTAATGAGATTAAAATATCTGATTGATCTACTTGCACCTCTATTATCTTTTTATTTAATCTGTAAACAACATTTCTTATTAAATAATTTCTTTTAATATTACCACTAATATTTAATATTTGTTTATCAAATTCATCTAGCAATTTTACTGCTATTTCTTTTTTATTGAATATTATATCTTCATAACAACTTGTATCTACATTTAATAATTTAGTTTTTCTTTCTGATGCTTCTTTATCAACACTAGAAATAACATTAACATCAGACATATCAATCACTTCATTATTTGAATATTGTACTCCATTATATATTAAGTTATATGTAGAACAAACCTCTAATTTGGTTGTATAATTTATGTTATTTGCAAGTTTTTCTTCAAATTCAAATATGTTCCTGTATTTATTCCAAGATTACAAGAGTTTTGTAAAACTTCCATAAATGTTTGATGACCATGTCCTCCTGCTTTCCAACATTTAATTTTAGCAGTATCAACCTTTACTGATCCTGAATCATAAAAAGTATCTTTATCTAAATCAACTACTTTTTCTTCTACTGCAGCAGCAGTTGTAATAATTTTTTGAGTAGAACCAGGTTCATATGTAGCCCAAATAGGTAAGTTTCTACTTAGTACTTCTTGACTATAATTTTTATAATTATTTGGATCATAATCAGGACGAGATGCCATACCTAATATTTCTCCAGTATTAGGATCCATTACTATAGCAAGAGCCATATCTGGATTAAACATATCAACTACATTATTAAGTTCTCTTTCTAAAGATTTTTGTATATTTATATCAATAGTAAGTTGAATATTCATACCATCTTGTGGTTCTAAATATACATCTGATAAATTAAGTTTATTACCTTTCGCATCAGAAAAATATTTTATCGCACCACTTTCCCCTGTTAAATATTTATCATACTGTAACTCTAAACCTGATAGTCCTTGATTATCTATTCCTACATAACCTAAAGTATGAGATAACATATTTTTATATGGATAATTCCTTTTAGATTCTTTAACAAGATATACTCCAGGTAGTTTTAAATCATTAATTTTATTCGCAACTTCATAACTTAATCTTCTTCCTTCTGGATGAACTCTTTCAATAGATGTTTTTTTATTTACATGTTTATACATATCTCTTTTTATCTTTAATTTGATTAGGTACAAGTACAAGTGACGTTGTTGTTAAATTATTCGCAAGTACTACTCCATTTCTATCAAGAATTAATCCTCTATTAGCTTCTACTGGTAAATCTCTACTCCATAAATCATTCGCAAGTGAATAAAGTTTATCATATTCGAATACTTGAACATAAAATATTTTAACTACTACTAAAGAAAGTAAAAAAGAAAAAAGTAAGAGTATAACTTTTATTCTTACATCTATTTTCCTAGTAAACATATAATCACCTATTAATTTATATGTCATAAACAATTTATATATTAAAAATAATTTTTTCATAGTATAATATATAAGAGGTGTTTATATGTTGGAATTAAAAAATATTAAAAAGAGCTATAAAACTGGTGATTTTGTTCAACATGCTTTACAAG
>CADAWN010000028.1:0-18907 GCA_902791625.1 uncultured Erysipelotrichaceae bacterium
TCATGCGAGATACAATGTTAAAGAAAAAGAATATCACTATATTTTAAATACTGGTGAATATAATCCACTTGAAAGAAATTATGTTTATCAGTACAACTATAATCTTAATTTAGATAAAATGAATGAAGCTATTAAGTATTTTATTGGTGAACATGATTTTAGAGCATTTGTTACAGAAAACGAAACAAAAGATAATTGTGTAAGAACTATTAAAAAAGCTTTTATTAAACAAGATAAAGTTAATCCTGAAAAGTATATTTTTACCTTTATAGGAGATGGATTTTTACGTTATCAAGTAAGAAATATGGTTGGTCTTTTATTTAAAGTTGGGCAAGAAAAAATAGAGCCAATTAAAGTAAAAGAGATACTTGAAAGTAAGTCTAGAAAGAAGAATGGAGTAACTGCTCCAGCTGAAGGATTATACCTTGTAAATGTAGTTTATTCTAATTTAGAGGAGTATTTATTAAAATAATCATTAAAAAAGTAAAAAAAGTCTTGATTTTAAAAGACTTTTTTAGTATAATTGTAATCGGTACATTGAAATATCCCCACATAAATTAAGTCCTGGGAAAACTTAATTTAAGTTGGACGTGTAGCTAGTAAAGCTGCTCATATCTTAAGAGGTAAACATAAAGCAACATATACACCAAACATTGATTGTGGTGATTTTATAATCATCGTAAATGCTGAAAAAGCAATCTTAACAGGAAATAAATTAGACAAGAAGATGTATTATAATCACTCTGGTTACCCAGGTGGTTTAAGAGAAAGAACAGCAAGAGAAATGCAAGAAAAATATCCAGTTGAAATGGTAGAAAGAGCAGTTAAAGGAATGCTTCCACATAATCGTTTAGGACGTCAAATGTATAAGAAGTTATTCGTATATGTTGGTAGTGAACATCCACATATGGCTCAAAAACCAGAAATTATGGAGGTTAAATAATGGCTAAAGATAGTAAAGTTTATATTGGAACAGGTAGAAGAAAAACTTCTGTTGCTCGTGTTACATTAACTCCTGGTCAAGGAAAAATTACAGTAAACGGAAAAGACGTACATGATTATCTACCATATGAAGTGTTAGTTATGGATTTACTTCAACCACTTGAAGCAACTAACACAAAAGAAATTTTTGATGTAGATGCTAAAGTAAGTGGTGGAGGATTCTCTGGTCAAACAGGAGCAATTCGTTTAGGTATTACAAGAGCATTATTACAATATGATGCACCTACACCTGTTGAATCTGAAAATAGCTATAGAAGAATTCTTAAAAAAGCTGGTTTAGTAACTCGTGATTCTCGTAAGAAAGAACGTAAGAAACCAGGTTTAAAGAAAGCACGTCGTGCTCCACAATTCTCAAAGAGATAGTATTTCGAAAGTCAGTTTATACTGGCTTTTTTTGGTAAATGTGGACTTTAAAAAGATGAGAGAATATACACATGAAGAATTTGTTGAATTAGTTAAAAGTTTGAGTGAAGAGGAATTATTAAAGTTAAGTGCTAATTATGGTGGATATCCTGTTCTATTTAGAATGGCACTAGATGATAGAATTAGTCATATACCTTTTATACAAACAGGTGCAGCTATCATAATAAGAAATGAAAATGGACAAATTCTTTTACAAGAAAGAACAGATAGAAATAAATGGGGTCTTCCAGGAGGATGCCAAGATCTTGGGGAAGATTTAAGAATTACAGCAGTAAGAGAAGCATATGAAGAAACAGGAATTAAGTTAGATCCAAATAATATAGAATTAATTGATACATTATCTGGTGAATCAAGAAAAAATAGTTATCCAAATGGAGATATAGTGTATAATAATACATCTTTATATTTGGCAGATGTTTCTATGTATGATGCATCAAATTTAAAAGGAGATTCAGAAACAAAAAGATTAAAATTCTTTAATCCTGAAGATGTTCCTGAAAATCTTATGGATGCTGATTTAATTAAATCATATCTAAATTATATAAGTAAAAAACACATGCGTTAGATAACATTTTGAAAGTCAGTTTATACTGGCTTTTTTTGTGCTATAATTAATTAAAGGAAGTGGTACTATGTTAAAATTGATTGAAGCAGACGAAAAATACTTAGATCAATATAAAGAAGCATATATAGAATCATTAAAACAAATAGAATTAGGAAATATGAAAAAACATTGCTTAATGTTTATCAATCCTGATGAAGAAGATATTATTCAACATTTTAGAGATAGTAGAGATCAATTAAAGCTTCCATCATATTATGTTCCTTCATATGATTATTTTGCTGTTGATGATGATAAATTTATAGGAGTTATACATATTAGAATTAGATTAACTGAAAACTTATTTAAATATGGTGGGCATATAGGTTATGGTATTAATCCAAAATATTGGAAAATGGGTTATGGTAAAAAAATATTAAAATTAGGTTTAGAACAATATAAGAATCTTATTGAAGATGAAAAAATACTAATTACTTGCGATGATGATAATATAGGATCATATAAAATTATCGAATCTAATGGCGGTATTTTAGAGAATAAAGTTGAAAATGAAGATGGTGGAGAAAAATTTCTTACTAGAAGATATTGGATAGAAAAATAATTTAAAAGGTGATATATATGAAAAATATAGATTAATTAGTAAATTGAATTAAAAAAAGTATCATTTTTTACTATTGTTAAAAAGCAATAATACTTGATAAAAACGTATATTTATGATATAGTGTATATAGATGAAGGAAACTTCATAAAATAAAAAGGAACACTTAATATTTGCTGAGTTGAGTGTTGCCTAATGTTTTGGTTTCACCTATCTCAATGCTGAGTTAGGTGATTTTCTTTTCATATTAAAACTTTGTAAAGTAATAATACTAATAAGAAGATAAGAATACTAATAAGAAGATAAGAATGACTAATGAAAAGAATAGAAAATCTTTCTTACTCATATTATTGCCTCCCTTCAGTAGAAGTTTGGCAACCACCCAACTTATTAAATGTTCCAAGGTGTATTATATAAAACATTTGTTTTATAATCAATAATTTTATTAATAAAAATGTTGCCAATTTTTACCATTTATATTTTATTGAATTTTCAGTATTACTGTAGTAAATGAAACTTCACAAAATAAAAACAAAGAAAAGTCTATATAGGCTTTTTTTGTTTCCTCTAATTTTATTATTCATATAATATATAAAGGAGGAACTATGTTAAAATTAGATTTATTAAGAGAAATGCTAGTGGTTTCTGTTGCTTTAAGTGCTATTACATGTATATTTATTCAAAAAACTAAAAGATTTTTACCATGTTCTAATTGTTTATGCATATACTCATTAATAGTTAATATGGTAGTAGGAATACTTTTTTGTATTTCTTTCACAACAATAAACTTTCCACAAAGTTTGTGGATTGGAATGTTTAGTTTTTTGGGTGCTGATAGTATCTATAAAGCACTTGAAGGTAAATTATCATCATACACAGAATTAAGGGATAATACTATTAAAGTTCCTAAAGATAATTTAATACGTATGGATGGTGATGAATAATGGAAAAACCTATATATCCTAGTCCTTATATGAGAATTACACAGGGATATAATGAAGGTACACATGTTGATAGTTTTGCTATAGATGAAGCTGGTATGGATGGTGGAATAGACTACATTTTAGCACCATTCACAGGTGTTATTAAAAAGATTTATAGACAAGATGCTAATGAAGTGTGGCTAGAAAGTTTAGAACCAGTAGAATATCCAGATGGCACAATTGATTATATGACTATGATGTTTGCTCATTCTAATGATGTAAGTAACTTATTTATTGGAAAAAAAATAAATCAAAAAGATAGATTTTATTTTGAAGGAACTAAAGGAAATGCGACAGGAAATCACTGCCATTTTGAATGTGGAAAAGGTAAGTTTTCTGGCACTGGATGGCATGGGAATTCTAAGGGCTATTGGGTAATAAATAATTCTAAAAATCCCACTGAATGCTTGTGGATAGATGACTCTATTAAAGTACTAGATTCACATGGTTATACATTCAGAAAAGTAGAAGTAAAAGAGAAACCAGTGTTACCAGAAAAACCTGTAGATAAACCAGTTGAAGAAAGACCGTTACCCAAACTAATATTCACCTCACCTAAAGATGATCTATATGCCATAAAGCTTAAGAAAAATGAAAAAATATATATTGAGAGAAATTAATAAAAAAGTACTAAAAATTATTTAGTATTTTTTTAGTTTAAATACGTATTTTTACTTGATAAAAAACTATAAAAAAGTTATAATTAAACTAGAATAGAGGATTAGGGGTAATTTATATGATTATTAGGCTTATTAAGAGAACTAAAATTTATAATTTTCATTTACCTACTACTGTGGAAGGAAATTATTGGATAACAGACCTAGATAATTCTGGTAATGTAAGAAATCTGATAAATGTAGAAGAAGCAGAAGGTAATTGGAGACTTAATAGTAATTTTGAAACTAAAATTGTAGTTAATAATAAAGAAATTGACTCAATTATTCTTAAAGAGTATTCTTTATATTTTTTAAAAATTAATTCAGAAAATGATTATATAATCTTATATTGTTCACCTTCAGTTGATGCGGGTGTTACAAAACTTAAAGTCCCTAATGATGCAAAAATAATAATTGGTAATGGTTCAAATTGTCATATAAATTATAATTATCCTCTTGTATCAAAAACACAAGCTTGCCTAACTTATAGTAATTCTCAATGGTATATAGAAGATTTAGGAAGTAAGTACGGAACATATGTTAATAATGATTTAGTAACAAAAAAAGCATTATCTCATGGTGATGTTATATTTATAATGGGATTAAAGATAATTGTATTAGGAGATATGATTGTTCTTAATAGTATTGGTAATTTAGTTAATGTTGTAGGAAATTATTTTACTCCAGCACCACCTATAATTCAACCAGTAATTAACGATGATAATATTTTAGAAGAAAATGTTGAATTCTTTAAGAATGAAGATTTCTTCTTTAGATCTCCAAGATTCAAAGCTGGTATCGAACCAGTAGAAATAACTATAGATTCTCCTCCTAGTAAACAACAAGAAGATGATACACCAATGATTTTCATCATCGGACCTATGTTAGGAATGGGTATGACATCACTTCTTACAGGATATAATGCTATTTCAAATGTTATGTCTGGAAATGGTGGATTTAAGCAAGCTTTACCAACACTTTTAACTTGCTTTGCTATGTTACTTGCTATGGTATTATGGCCACTTTTAAATAGAAATTATCAAAAGAAAAAAGTTAGAAAAAGAGAACAAGAACGCCAAGAAAAATATACTCAGTATATTCAAGATAAAAAACAAAAAATAGCAAGTGAAATGGAAAAACAAAAACAAGCACTAATTGAAAATAACATTACACTTGATGAATGTTCTAAGATTATATTAAATAGAAAACGTAATTTATGGGAAAGAGAAATAGATCAAAGTGACTTCTTAAATTTAAGAATTGGTATTGGTAATCTTGAATTTCAAGGAAAGGTTAATTATCCTGAAGAAAGATTTAGTTTAGATGATGATAACTTACAACAATTAGTATTTTCTGTAGGAAGAGAATCTAAAATGTTAGAAAATGTACCTATTAATTTCTCATTAATTAACTATAATATATCTGCAATTATTGGTGATGGTAAACAAAAGAAATCATTTGTTGATGGATTACTACTTCAAATAATGGCTTTTCATAGTTATGAAGATGTTAAAATAGTATTATTTACTAATGAAAAGAATGCTAGTCGTTGGGATTACTTAAAGGTTTTACCTCATTGTTGGGATAATTTAAAAAATGTACGTTATTTTGCTACTAATAATGATGAAGCTAAAGAATTATCTTTATATCTAGAGCAAGAATTTCAAGCTAGAAAATTTAGAGATAGTAATCATGAAACTAAAAATTTAAACTATCAATCATATAAACCTTACTATGTAATTATAAGTGATGATTTTAAAGCTATTAGGGAACTTGAAATAATAAAAGATGTATGTGATCAAGAAGAAAATATTGGTTACAGTTTAGTAATTATTAATAATCGTATAAATAATTTACCAAATGAATGTCATGCTTTCATTAGTATTGGTGATAAAATGTCAGGATTATTTGAAAATGAATTAGTTTCAAATAAACAAAAAGAATTTATTGCTGACTATAATGAAAACATTAATATGTATGAATGTAGTAAAGCATTATTTAATATACCAATAGAAGTAGCTAAAGAAAGTGGTAATTTACCTGCTATGCTTAGCTTCTTAGAAATGTATGATGTTGGTAAAGTTGAACAATTAAATATCTTAAATAGATGGAAAAATAATGATCCAACTAAATCATTACAAGCTCCTGTTGGAGTAGATAAAAATAGAGAACTATTTAAACTTGATTTACATGAAAAATTCTATGGACCACATGGATTAATTGCTGGTATGACTGGTTCTGGTAAATCAGAATTTATCATTACTTACATTTTATCGATGGCAATTAACTATAGCCCTGATGAAGTGAGTTTTATCTTAATAGATTATAAAGGTGGAGGTTTAGCTGGGGCTTTCCAAAATAAAGAAACAGGTATGAAATTACCACATTTAGCTGGTAGTATTACAAACCTTGATACAGTAGAAATGAACAGATCACTTGCTTCAATTCAATCAGAGTTAAGAAGAAGACAAAAGATATTTAATGATGCAAGAGATAGTCTTAATGAAAGTACAATAGATATTTATAAATATCAAGCATTATATAGAGAAGGTTTAGTTAAAGAACCAGTTACTCATTTATTTATTATTTCAGATGAGTTTGCTGAGTTAAAACAACAGCAACCTGAATTCATGACTCAACTAATTTCAACTGCTCGTATCGGACGTAGTTTAGGTGTTCACTTAATTCTTGCTACTCAAAAACCTGCAGGTGTTGTTGATGATCAAATTTGGTCAAACTCTAAATTTAGAGTATGTTTAAAAGTACAAGATAATTCTGATAGTATGGATATGATTAAGTGTCCTGATGCAGCAGCAATTAAAGAAGTAGGTAGATTCTATTTACAAGTAGGTTATAATGAATTATTTGCTCTAGGACAGTCTGCTTGGACAGGTGCTAAATATTATCCTACAGATAAGAGACGTAAAAAAGTTGATGAAAGAATTGTATTTGTTGATAATATTGGAAATACTGTTAAGAGTTTAGATACGGTTAAAAAAGATACTGAATTGAAACCTCAAGGTGAAGAAATAACTAATATTATTAAATATCTAATAAATGTTTCAAAAGAACAACATATAACAGTTAAACAATTATGGTTAGATATGATTCCTGAATTTATATATGTCGAAAAACTACGTCAAAAATACGAATATGCACCACAAAAATTTGTCATTAATCCAATAATAGGAGAATTTGATGATCCGAATAATCAAAGACAGGATTTATTAACACTTCCATTAAGTTCTGAAGGAAATACTATAATCTATGGTTCTTCAGGAAGTGGTAAAGAATTAACTTTAACTACACTTATTTATTCAACTATTGTTGATCATTCTCCTAGTGAGGTTAATTTCTATATTTTAGATTTTGGTGGAGAAACATTAAAATCATTCTATAAGGCTCCTCAAGTTGGAGATGTTATACTATCTTCTGAAGAGGAAAAAGTTGCCAACTTATTCAAATTATTAAATAATAGTCTAGAAGAACGTAAAAAATTATTTGTTGATTATAATGGAGATTATAATTTCTATTGTACACACAGTGGTAGAACACTACCTACTATAATTACAATAATTAATAACTATGACTCTTATTATGAATTATATGAACAATATGATGAGCAACTATCAACATTAACTCGTGAAGGTGCTAAATACGGAATTGTATTCATTATTACATCAAATAATGTTAATAGCATAAGATATCGTTTAAAACAAAACTTCAGACAAAATCTAGTATTACAATTTAATGATAGTGGTGATTATTCATCAGTTCTTGGTAATATTGGTAAAAAGTATCCTTCTAAATTGTATGGTAGAGGTTTAGTTTCTTTAGATAATGTTTATGAATTCCAAACAGCTTATCCATATAATCATGAAAAGATGACTGAATATATTAGAACAATTTCACAAAAACTTTGTGATTTCTATGGTGATGGACGTGCTAAGAGAATTCCTATTTTACCAGATGAAGTTACAATAGATTATGTTTCTGAATATTTAAATAATTTAGAAACTGTACCTGTTGGAGTATTCAAAGATAGCTTAAATATTGCAACACTTAATTGCGTTAAAAATTATTCTTCAATAATTAGTAGTAATGATATTAGTGAATATACTAAATTTGTTAAAGATTTATATACAGTATTTAAATCTATAGATAATACATCCATCACTATTGTTGACTGCATGCAAATGTTTGATAAAGAAGAAGGTATGGATTTAATTAATACTAAGTTTGATGAATCACTATCAGTGTTATTACAAGAGATGTCTGATAATTATGTTAAATATAAGAATTCAAATTATGATGCCTCTATCTTTAATGGTACTGGTTCTAAAGTAGTATTAATTTTAGGAATAACTGAGTTGTTGTCAAGATTAAGTGATGTTAAGAAAAAAGAATTCACTACAGCTCTTTCAATGATAAAGGATTTAGGAATTTATCACATTGTATTAGTTGATAATAATGATAAGCTAAAACAACAGGCTTATGAATCATGGTATAAAGATTCATTTGATGGAATTAATGGTGTATGGTTAGGTTCTGGTGTTTTAGATCAATCTTCATTAAAACTTTCAAATTCACCAAGAGAATTAAGAGAAGAATTAGAACCAGGATTTGGTGTATTAGTATTCAAGGGTAAACCATTTATTATTAAATTATTAGGAGGTGTAGATAATGAACAATAATAAAATATTGATTCAATTATATATTCCTTTAATTGAAGAACAATATGATATTTTTATACCTATTAATAAAAGAATTGGAACTATTAAGCAATTGATTGAAAAAAATATAGCTGAAAAATCAAGTGGTTATGTTATTAAAGAAGATACTAATTTGTATAGTCAAGTAACTGGCCAAGTATATGATGTTCAACTACTTGTAAAAGATACTGATTTAAAAAATGGATCTAGAGTAATATTATTATAGGAGAAATATATGAACAATAATGAAGTATATATAAATAGTGTTAATCAAATATTTGATTGTCTAGATAAATTTGATCAGTATTTGGAAAGTGAAGATAATAGTTCTAATATTAAAAATTTAAATGAGTATAAAGAAATAGCAATTAGTTTTTATAAACTAATTTCAAATGATGGACAATCTAACTCTAATAATGTTTCTACTAATACTAATCTTAATAGTGATATAGAACTTGATGATGATGTAGAAGAAGGTGATAGTAATGATTGGTAAATTAACATATGATCAGATTGATCAATTGATTGAAGTCATGAATTCTTCTAATAATAATCTAAGACAAGTTTTAGAATATTATAGTAATGATAATGAATTAGGATTAAAAACTAGCAAATTATTACAATTTTGTAATGATGTTGATAGATATATTAATAATCTAAAAGAGATGGTTATCTTAAATAAAGATGCAGATGTTATAATTGATAGATTGAAAAATCAGTAAATAAAAGAGTATTGATAATTTTATCAATACTTTTTAGTTTGAATATTTTTTTATTCTACATTTAGGAAAATAATGATTTAAGATTTGTAAATAATTACAACCAATACTAGCTAAATACTTACTACCTTCTATAGAAAGTCCTAAATTATTACCATTTCCTCTATTTATAAAATATACATTTTTATTATTAATTATAATAGTCATATCAAGAGATGGTAGATTAAGTTTATTTCTAAAATCTTCACCTGAATAAATATTATTTCCTATTTTAATACTTTCAATAGATCCACTAGGTGTTAATTTATTTATTTTCATATTCAAAATATCTTCTTTAGATTTATTAAAACAATTTTCTAATTCTTTAATATTATAGTTAGTTTTGCTTAGATAATAAGGAGAGATTAAATCCCATAGGCTATTTACTTGCTCTAGATAATCTATGTTTTTAAGTTTATCTGTATGACCATTATTAACCAGGTGAATATATGGATCTATAAACAAGTTATTATAAGTCATAAATATACAATCAGTCTCATTGATAGCTTTTTTAAATTTAATTATTATATCTTCATAATTATTAAAGTAAAGTAATTTGTAATATGAAAGATTTTTGTATTCTATAAAAACATTATTTTCTTCTATATATCCCTTTTTATTCATTTGTTTATAGGCATAAGTTCTATATAATATAGTCAAAGCTTTTAAAACTTCTTCATTAATATCTATATAATTATTACTTAATAAGACAGATATTAAAAATTCTTCTAAATTCATCATATTTAAAATACCATTTTTTTCTACTTTTACAATGAAATTTTTATTGTTATAATTATCTATTCCTATTAATTCTTCTATATTAACATTTCTATTATGAATATCTATTGACTTTATTATTATTCCGTTTGAAATAATGTAGACAGCTCCTTCATTATAATCAATATTATTCTTTTTAATAAATTCTATTATTTTATTTTCTATAGTCATATTGTCTTTCTTTCTAAACTCATTTGATTCTTCTAATAAATTTGACATATAAATATATAGTACTCTTTCATTTCCTCTTTTTTTAATTTCATACTTATAAAACATAATAATCACCTAATATTAATATGAATTAAAAAAATTTTTTTATTCTTTTAATATAATTTTAATTAATTATGTTATAATTATAATAGGTGAGTGTGTGATGATACAGAAGCAATTTAAAAATTTAGATGAACAAATAGAGATTCTTAAATATAAAGGTCTAGTTATTAATAATGTTGATTATGCAAGAAATATTTTATTAAGGGAAAATTATTTCTTTATTACTGGTTATAGACATTTATTTATGAAATCAAATGTAGATAAAACATATAAAGATGGAACAACTTTTGAAGAGTTATATAGTTTATTTTTATTTGACAGAACACTTAGAAATATATTGTTTAAAAATCTACTAATTATTGAAAATAATTTAAAATCTGTTTCATCATACCAATTATCAAAAAGATATGGTTATAAAGAAAAAGATTATTTAAAAGAGAAAAACTTTACTAATGATCCAGAAAAGAAAAGACAAGTTAATGATTTAATTAAGAAAATGAAAAGACAAATAAGAAGTAATAGTAGAGAAAATACAGCTACTATGCATTATGTTAGTAATTATGGTTATATACCATTATGGATTTTAGTTAAAGTACTTTCTTTTGGTATAGTTAGTGAATTGTTTTCTGTTTTGAAAGTAGAAGATCAAAAAGAAATAGCTTCTATTTATGGAGTAGATTATCAAAATATGCTTGTCTATTTACCAATACTTTCAAACTATCGTAATTTGTGTGCTCATGAAGATATTTTATATGAGAATAGAACAAATAAGGAGATAGATGATACTGTGTATCATAAGCTTTTAAATATTAAGAAAAATGAAGATGTTTATGTTAATGGTAAGAATGATTTATTTGCTTTAATTATAATTATGAAAGAAATGTTGCAGTCAAGTGAATTTAAATCTATGATGTTTGAGATAGAAAATTGCATAACTGCACTTGATTATAATTTGAAATCTATAAGTATTAAAGATGTTCTTAATAGAATGGGATTCCCTAGTAATTGGAAAGATATTTCAGGCATAGAAAGGATACGTGAAAATGAAGATTGATAAGAAGTATATTAGAGAAATACTTTTCTGTGTTGGAGGAGTAATATTTGGTGTATTAATAGCTTTTATTTTAATGAAATATACGGGATTAGGTAATTCTTTGCAACTTGTAAAAACAGTAACAAAAAATGGTACAACAGTAATAGAAAAAACTAGTATAAAAGATGGTGTTGAGAAATCTAAAGATTCTGTTTTTATGATACAAAGCTTTAGGGATGATGAACAAATATCAACTGGTACAGGTTTTGCATATAAAACAGATAATAAGTATGGATATATTATGACTAATCAGCATGTTATAGATAGCGCTGATAAAATAGTTTTAATAGATAGTGAAGATAATGAATTTACTGGTAAATTATTAGGTAGTGATGAATATTTAGATTTAGCTATTATAAGAGTAGATAAAGAAAAAGTTAATTCAGTAGCTATAATAGGTTCATCAGAAAAATCTAGTGTAGGTGATACTGTGTTTACTATTGGTTCACCACTTGGTTATAATTATAGAGGAACTGTTACTAGTGGAATTCTTTCAGGAAAAGATAGAATGGTACCAGTTTCTGTTAGTAATTCAAATAAACAAGATTATGTTATGAAAGTATTGCAAACAGATGCAGCTATTAATCCAGGAAATAGTGGAGGACCACTTCTTAATGTTAATGGTGAAGTAATTGGAGTTAATTCAATGAAATTAGTTGAAGACCAAATAGAAGGTATTAGTTTTGCTATTCCTATAGAATTTGCTATGAAACATGTTAAAACTTTAGAAGAAGGTAAAAAAATAGAATGGCCAATTATAGGAATATCAATGGTTAATGTTAGTGAAAGAAGTGTTTTATACGCTAAAGATATAGATGTACCTAATAATTTAAAAGTTGGAGTTGTAGTAACAGAAGTATATCAAGATGAAAATGCTAACAACGATGGGTTGAAAAAAGGTGATGTAATAGTTGCTATTAATGATGAAATGGTTAAAAATATTGCTTATTTAAGATATGAATTATTTAAATATAAACCAGGTGATACTATTCAATTATCTATATTTAGAAATAATAAGCAGTATAAAGTTAGTGTTAAACTATCAAAATAAAAAGTCTATATGACTTTTTATTTATGATATGATAAAATATATTTGTTTAGGAGTTTATATGAAAAAGTTTAAAATGATTATAATGAGATTTGTACAAGGATTTTTTATGGCAGCTGCTGATAGTGTACCAGGTGTATCAGGAGGAACAATTGCATTCTTACTTGGATTCTATGATGAGTTTATTAATTCACTTGATGATTTATTTAAAGGAAAACTTAGTGAAAAAAAGAAAGCACTTATATTCTTATTAAAAATAGGTGTAGGATGGGTAGCAGGTTTCTTAATTTGTGCTGTGTTACTTGTAAAATTATTTGATAAGAAAATTTATGGATTAAGTTCATTATTCTTAGGTTTTATAATATTCGCAATACCACTAGTTATTGTAGAAGAAAAGAAAGTTTTAAAAGGAAAATACAAAAATTTAATATTTACTCTTTTAGGAATGGGAGTAGTTGTAGGTGTATCTTTACTTAATACAAAGAGTGGTTTAGTAGATGTAGGTAATATTTCTCATCTTACTATACCTCTAGCTATTTATATATTTATAACAGGAGCAATAGCTATAACTGCTATGGTTTTACCAGGAATGTCAGGATCAACTCTATTATTGATATTTGGTTTATATATGCCAATTATGACAGCTGTTAAAAAAGTATTAAGTTTTAACTTCAGTTATGCATTACCACTTTTAATATTCATAGCAGGTATATTAGTAGGAATAGTTACATTTGTTAGATTAATTAAGAAAGCACTTATTAAATATAGAAGTCAAACTATTTATACCATTATCGGTATGATGTTAGGATCTCTATATGCAATAGTACAAGGACCAACTACACTTAAAGTACCACAACCAGCAATGACTTTTTCAACTTTCAGTATAGTTTGGTTCATAATAGGTGCAGTAATTATATTTGGATTACAATTGTTTAAAAAAGTTATGGAAAAATAGACTCTATCAAGAGTCTTTTAAATTGACAAAAAATAGTATTTTTGATATAATATGGTCTATCTAATGAAGGGGATGAGTATTAATTATGAACAATACTGATAATAAGAAAAATAAATATAATTACGAAGAAATCTATGAAATCTTAACAAATTTTATAGATTATAATCAAGATTGTAATTATGATATACCAGAATTATTATATTATTTAAAATTTAATCATAATGTAGACTGTTTAGGAGACTTTAAAAATATTGGTCAAGAGTTTATAGAAGTTTTAGATGATGATGATATGAAAGAAGAAGACTATTATAGACTAGTATTTACTGATATAACTGAAGAGAATCAAAAGGTTTTAAACAGATTAGATAAAGTAATAAAAAGGTATTTAAAAACAGGATTTATACCTGATCCATATATTGAGTGTGAGAAGAAAAAAACACTAAAACTATACAACTTATGGTAAAAAATACTATAAATCTATTGACAAAGTATTACTTATGGTATAACATACTATATGTAAGGAGATGATTTATATGATTTTTGAAATAGGAGCAACAATACTTGGATTAATTCAGGGATTATTAGTAATGCTTAATAAAAGGAGTAATTGGATATTCTATATTTTACAGATGTTATTCTTAATTGTGTTCTCAGCTATGAATCACTTATATGGGGATATAGCTAATAATAGTATTTACTTAGTTATGGGTGTAATTGGTTTTATTCTTTGGAACAAGAGTAAAGACTCAAGTAAGATAACTAAGGCAAGTATAAAAGAAAAAATAGTATATGTTTCTATAATAGCAGTAGGAACAATAATTATGAGTTGTGTGTTAAAAAACACAGATGACCCACTACCAATTCTTGATTCGTTCACAACTATTTCAAGTTTAATTGCTACTTATTACATGATGAAGAAAAAACTTGATACTTGGGTAATATGGTTCATTAATGACATATTCTATGCAATCGAATATTTCATCTTGCCAGATCAAGCATTATACTTATTCGCACTAAACATTGTATGGACTTTCATGGCTGTTGGTTCATATATCAATTGGAATAAAATTATGAAAGGACAAAAGTAATATGATTAAATTATTCTATTCAGGAACATACAAAGTAAGACATGAATTTATTAATGAAGATAATATATTAGAAATGCTAAAAGATGATATAAGAAGTAAGATAGTTGGAAATGTAAAAGATACGGTTTATGCATCAGATGGAGTAGTAATAAAAAATAATAAAAATGTTATGTATATTGGAGGATTCTATTACGAAAAACAAGATAAAAATAAATCAGTATGTGAAAATGTAGTTAGTGAAGAATTAAAACAAATAGATAGATGTGACTTAGTAGTTGCTAATCTAACTAAATATTCAGCTATTGCTTCTATTACAGAAATAATTTATGCAGCTTTTAAACAAAAGAGAATAGTAATATTCTGTGATCCTAAAATTACAAGTTATAAAGTAGAAGGAGAATATTGGTTCCCAATTTTAACTTGTAAACAATTAAATAAAAATATAGAAATAAAATTTATAGAAAATGAAGATGAAATAGTGGATTACATAAATAAGTTAGGAGGTGTTTAAAATGATTATGAAATATGGAAACATAGATAATACTGAAAGAAAATTTATTTCAACAAATATAATATATTTAAATAAATATTTAGAACAACTAACTATGAAAGATGATGTATATATAATTCAAACTTTCTATAATGGTTATAAATATAGAGAATATATTATAGGTAGTAAAAATGAGTATACTAGAAATCTTAAGAAAAATAATATTACTAATGTTGAAAAAATATCAAAAAAAGAATTTTATGAAGTTTTGGAAAAAACAAATAAATCTATAAAAAAAAGAAGAAGAACTTATATAGATAATGATTATCAAGTAGATGTAGATGATTTTCAATATCCGAATGAATTTACTATGGTTGAAGTATCTAATGGAATTTTAGATCAATATAAAATACCTAAAGGTTTTATTGAAGTAACAAATATAGATAAATATCAAAATATAGAAATATATAATGGAAGTATAAAAAAAACAGGAATAATTATAGAGGGTACTGATGCAGTTGGAAAATCTGAAACTATAAAAAGATTATTATTAGAAGGTATTATTTGTAAGGATAGAGAATCGAGAGTAATTTCTGCTAATATGTTATTTGATATACCAATGGAAGAAAGAGCAAAAAAATATGAAGAATTTTTAATTAATAATAATGATTTAGTAATATTTTTAATTAACAATGATAAAGAAGAATTATTAAGAAGAGTTCATCAAAGAAATGAAATATGTGAATTTGATTTAAAAACTTGCGAATATAATCAACTATATAATAAAACTTATGAATATATGAAGACAAATAATATGTTACATGATAAACTATATTTAGTTGATTGTACTGGATTAAATATTAGTGAACAGACTGACAAAGTTAAAAAAATTGTGAATAAAATTAAAGGTATTAATGATTAAGTTAATTGCGGGAATAGATGTAGCCTACTACACAAAAGATAATAAAGAATATGGTGTTTGTGTTATAGACGTATTTGATTATGTTACATTTAATCTAGTTGAAAGACAAATTTCAGTACAAAAAATAAATTATCCATATATACCAGGTAGTCTTTATAAAAGAGAATTACCTATAATTATTGATACGTATGAGAAATTGAATAGTAAAGTTGATGTATATATTTTGGATGGTAATGGATATTTACATCAAAATCACGATGGTATCGCAACAATGTTTTCAACAAAAACTGGGGAAAAAAGTATAGGAGTAGCGAAAACGTTTTATAATTTTGCAAATATAGACTATAAACTAGAAAATAAAGAGTATTCAACTACTTCTATCATAATAAATAATGAAATATATGGTTGTGCTTTAAGGAGTAAAGAAAATACCAAACCAATATTTATATCTGTTGGTGGGGGATTATATTTAGATGAAGCTGTTAATATTGTTAAAAGTTGTATTAGCAAAGATAGTAGAATACCAATACCTACTAGAATTGCAGATATAGATACTCGTAAAGAAAGAAAACTAATATTAGAAAGGAAGTAGAAAGATGCCAAATATTAGTAGTCATATGATAGTAGCTTTAGAAGTAGGAAAAAGAATAAATATTAATAGTAAAGAGTTTATAAAAGGAAACTTACTTCCTGATATTATTGATATAAAAGATAGTCATCACAAAGTTGAAAGTGGTCCTTATTTAGTACCAGATATTGATTATTTTTTACAACACTTAGATTTTAGTAAAGATATAAATATAGGTTATTTAGTACATTTATTATTAGATAAACATTACTTAGAAGATTATTTACTACAATTGTATCCAAATAGAAATATATTTTTAGATCAAGAAGTATATAAAGATTATGATTATCTTAATTATAGATTTGTAAAAAAATATAAATTAGATGTTGATTATTTAGAAGAAATACTTAAAGACTTTGATTGCAAAATCAAAGAGGAAACGTTAAAATATAATATAGAATGTTTGAAACAACAAACAGAAGGGAAAACTAAGTATTTAGATTTTGATAGTTTTTCCGATTTTATTACTAATATTTCTGATACTATATGTAAGGAGTTGATTAATTATGCAGATAAATATAGTCAGTTGTCTATTCGTATTAGACAGTGAAAAAAATACTAATATTAGAAAAAATGATATAAAGAAAATTAAAGTATTAGTAGATAATAATAATTTACTTCCATCTATAGTATACAGTGGTAATGATTTAAAAAAACAAGTAAGAAAGAATATATCTAGTATTATTGGTTCAAATATATTTCATCTAGAACAAGTATATACAATGGATTATAAAGATTCTATTGATATTATTTATTTAGGTGTTACCAACATAGATAATGTTCCCAAATTAAAAAAAGATTATAAATTAGTAGAATTTGGTATAGAGAATAATAATACTATTATATTTGATAATAATAAGCATGAATATAAAACAATTGAATTAGAAGAAAATAATAATATTGAGTATATTCATGAGATAAAAACCTCAAAAAAAGATATTAATAAAACTTTAATGAGTTTATTAATAAGTTATAAAAAAATAAGAAGTAATATTGATAATACTGATATAGTATTTAAATTTATGAGTGAAAAATTTACTTTAGAAGATGTAAGAATAACTTATGAACTTATTAAAGATTGTACTGTAGATAAATCTAATTTTAGAAAAAAAATAATGAAATATTGTGAAAAAACAGATGCTATTGGTGATGTTAAAAATGGGTTTAGACCAAGTCAGATGTATAAATTTAAACCACTTAAAGGAGATGTTTGGTTATGATAGTCGCAACTAATAATAAAGGTAAGTTAGAAGAAATAAGAAAGATATTAAGTGATTATAAAATTTATTCTTTAAAAGATAAGAATTTAGATATTGATGTAGTAGAAGATGAAGATACTTTTATAGGCAATGCCAAAAAGAAAGCTATTGAAATATATAATATTCTACATGAAGAAACTATTGCTGATGATTCTGGTTTATGTATTAATTGTTTAGATGGATTTCCTGGTGTTATGACTCATAGATTTTTAGGTGATGATGCAACTGATAAAATGAGGAATGAATATCTAATTAATGAAGTTAATAAATATGGTGATAGAAGTGCCCAAGTAGTATGTAATATAGTTTATTATGATGGAGAAAATACTATTGTTGGTGCAGGAATATTAGAGGGTTTTATTTCAAAAGAATGTAGAGGAAATAATGGATTTGGGTTTGATGAGATATTTGAATTACCAAATGGGTTAACTTTAGCTGAGATTTCCCCAAAAGAAAAGAATGAGATTAGTGCTAGATCTCTAGCTTTAAAAGATTTAAGAAATAAAATAAATGTGTTAAAAAAATAATTACTAATAATTAGTAATTATTTTTATGTGACAAAGTTATCTATAAATTCATACTCTATAATAGAGGTGAAATTATGAATGATAGAAGGCGAGTTGGCGTTGTAGTAGATGCTGGCCATGGAGGAAATGATCCTGGTGCACTTGGTAATTCAT
>CADAWN010000028.1:18917-26160 GCA_902791625.1 uncultured Erysipelotrichaceae bacterium
TTTAGGTATTCCTGCATATATAACAAGAACAGATGATACTTCTTTATCAAGACAAGATAGAATTAATAATTCATTAAATGCATTTGGAAGAGATAAAGACGTAATACTAGTTTCTAATCACATAAATGCAGGTGGTGTTGATAACCCTAGTGGTAAATTAGCTTTCTTCGAGATTTAATAATAAATTAAGCATATAAAATTTAAATTTATTGACTTTACGCAAAAAAAAGCTTATAATAATACCTAATGATTGTTATGCAGGTTGTTGCATATAAAGTAAATGGTGGAGGTGGCTAGTTTTAGTCACCTCTTTTTTATGAAGAGGGGGATATAAAAATGTATTTTATTAATGAGTTAAAAAAGATTAAGAAAGAAAATTCTAGTAATATAGCAATGTTTATTGATATGGACGGTGTAGTTGCTGATTATAGATTTGGTGAAGGGAAAAATATTGAAAATAATGTTCCTGGTACTTATCAGAATAAAAGACCAATTTCAACAGCGATTAATATTATAAAAGAAGTTAATAATACCTTTGATTTTGATATGTATATTTTAAGCTCATGTAGACATGATGAACAAGCTATTGAAAAAAGTAATTGGCTTGAAAAAAATATGCCATTTATAGATAAAAAACATCAATTGTTTGTTGTTTCAAATACATTTGAAGATAGAAAAATGTTAAAGATTAATAAAATTAAAGAAATTATGGAAAACAATTATAATAAAGTCATAATGATAGATGATACACATGATATATTATTTTTGGCAATAAAAGAATTAGGTGATAAAGTAATTCCGTATCATGTGATTACATTATTTGATTAGGAGAGGTAATTATGAAATATGATGTTATAGTAGATTGTTATACAGATGAACCATCTGGGTTAGGAGTGCCTCCATTTTTAAGTGTTCATTCAAGATATATTGCAGGTGCATTAGAAGAGCAAAAAAGAAAATATTATTATTTGACTATAGATGACTTGAGATATAATAATGGAGAAAAACACAGCAAAGATTCATATAATAAGAGAATTATTAATACAACAAAAAATAAAGATAACGTTTTTGATATTTTAAATAATGCTGACAATATTTATGTTGTGATGGGCTGTTTTGTTAAATATGAATATGTATCAGCAGAACCTCCATCATTTTTAGAAGTTGAAGAACTATTGAGAAAATATAGTGCTAATAAATTATTATTTTATTCTTTAGGTGGAAATGAATTGACGAGAGAAAATGTTAGAAAAACAGTTCCACAAGGTTTGTTCGATGAAATAATATTTGGAAATACGTATAATTATTTTATTGGTGAAACAAGTAATAAGTTTAAACCTAATTATGATAGATTAAAAAATATTGCTATATCTTCTGCAACAGTACTTAATCAATTAGAAAGACCTTTAGTAATGGAGATAGAAACTGCAACGGGTTGTAATAGAAAACCAGGCTGTACATTTTGTATTGAAGGTATGAGAGGTTTACCATTACAATTTAGAGAAGTAGAAGATATTGTTTCTGAAATTAAAAGCTTATATGATAATGGTGCTTTATATTTTAGATTAGGAAGACAACCTAATTTTTATGCATATAAAGATTGTAATCCATCTGAAATTGAAAAGTTATTTAAAAGAATATGGGAAGAATGTCCAAATATTAAGACACTTCATATCGATAATGTTTCTCCTCACAATGTTAATACACCTGAAGGAGTAAAAATAACTGAAATTGTTGCAAAATATACTACTGCAGGAAATATCACACCATTTGGAATAGAATCTTTTGATCCAAAAATTAGAGAATTATGTAATCTTAATGGTAGTTTAAATGATATTCATGAATCAATAAGTATCATTAACAGATTTGGAAAAGAACGTGGGGATAATGGATTACCAAAATTATTGCCTGGTATAAATATTATTTATGGTTTAGATGGACAATCAGAAAAAACATTAGATTATAATTTAAATAATTTTAAAAGAATATTAGATTCAGGTAATTGGGTTAGAAGAGTTTTTGTTAGAAAATTAACATCTCCTTATGGTGAACAATTTGATAAATATACGAAAGATAAACTTGATGAATTTAAAAATTGGAGTTCAACAATTGAAAATGATTTTACTATCCCAATGTTAAAGCAAGTATTTCCTGTTGGTTTAATAATTAAAGATTTAAGAATGGAAATGTATAAAGATGGTGATTCTATTTTAAGACAAATGGCAACTTGTCCAGTTAGAGTTGTTGTAAAAAACAAAGAATTAAAACTAGATGAATTTTATATGGTTAAAATTATTGGATATGTAGGGAATAGAACTCTTTTAGGAGAAGTTATATGAAAAAAGTCGGATTACTTGTTCCAAAAACAAATTTAACTGTTGAATATGAGCTACAGTATTTATATAATAATCACTTTTTTAATATAGATGATATAGTATTTTATATTTCTAAATTAGACTATAAAACAAACTATAAAGATGATAAAATAAAATTTTTAAATGATCTTGCAGAGGATAGTAATAAGAAAATTAATGATTTAGAATATATTGGGGTTGATTACATTACATTTTTCTGTACATCATCATCTGTACTAAATTCTGAAATCACTATTAATAATAATCCTTTTGCTGCACTGCTAGAAGAGGTCTCAGAGAAAAATATAAAAAAGTGTTTATTGATTACTCCGTATGATCATGTTGTTGGAACAAATATTAAAGTTGAATTAGAAAAAAATGGAGTTTTGGTTTGTAAAAGCATTAATTTAAATTTATTAAATACAGCAGATTATTTTGATTTTGGCATTAATAAGCTAAAACAATTTATTATTGATAATTATAAAGAAGAATATGAAAATATAATAATTTCTTGCACCAATCTTCCAACACTATCAATAATTAGCGAATTGGAATCTTTATTTAAAAATAATGTAATATCAAGTAATTCATGTTTTTTTAATAAAATAAAAAAAGAAGTGGTAGGTTAATACGATGACAAGAGAAAGATTTAAGAAGATAATTGATGTTTGTGCAAGTATGCCAGATGTAAAAGAAGATGTTTTTAAAAATCATGACAATAATATGTGGTGGCCTTTAGAAATTGAAGATTATAGGAAAAGATTACTTATTGCGGGATTGTCTACAAGAATTTCTTATAATATGATTAATAGTTATAGGAAAGTTATAAATCAATTGAATGAATATAGTTATGAACAAATAAAAAGTATGACAAAAGACGAGATTATTGAGATAATTAAAGGTTTAGGGCTTTCTAACACTCGTTATTCATATCTATCATCAATGATTGATTTTATTGAAAAATATAGTGATACAATATTAGAAAAAGATAATGATGAATTGATTGAGTTAATTGCTAAAAACGTTAGTGGTGCCTCATACAAAGTCGCTCAATGTTGTGTACTATATATGCGAGGATATTATTGCGGAATTATGCCTGTTGATAGTGGCATGAAGGATGTTGAATTGCCATGTATTGGTTTTGAAAAATATGGAAATGCAATTGGACATGATATGCTTAGAAAGCAATTACAAGAATTAGTTAAAGACAACAACATGGAAGATATTATTACTAAATATGGATATGATAAATTAAATATACCAAATTATGATAATGCTACTTGGTGGGCTCATTTAGTATTGATTTATTTTAAAAGACACTATTGTAATAAACACAAACCTGATGAATGCCCATTAGCAAATGAAATATGTGTTGGTTGTAAATGTAAAAAATAACATATTTAAGGGGGATTTGGAATGATAATAATAGAAGGATTAGATGGTGTTGGTAAAACAACTTTAGTTGATTATTTTGTAAATATGGGAATGAAAAAATATCATTTTGACTATGATGCTAAAAATATGGATTTATTTACAAAATATATGCGAGTATTAGATGAGAAAAATGATATTTTAGTTTTAGATAGATCTTTTGTAAGTGAAATGGTATATGGTCCTGTACTGCGTAATAATTGTAAATTAACAATTGAACAATATACTGAATTGTTAAAATTATATAAAGAAAAAGGGACTACAATAATTTATTTAACAGCACCAAAAGAAATTTTGTTAGAAAGAAGAGTTAATGATTTAAAGGATTATGAAATGATTGATAAATATTATGAAACTTTAAATGCCAGATATGATGAAATTATGAATTATAGTTGTAATTACATAAATGTTTTACAATATGATAGTTTTGCTATGAATAAAGAAGAAATTCAAAATAATACCAAGAGGTTGATTGTTAAGTGATAGATTTATGTTTTGTTGGAAATAGTTCAATAGATTTAATTAAAAATGAAAATGGAAATAAGAAAGTATTTGGTGGTAGTGCAATATATAGTTCACTATCATGTCGAAGTGTTTATGATAAAAGCATAGGAATACTAAGTAATGTTGATAATAATTTGAAGGAATTGCTAGATTCAAAACAGATATATTTATTTGGCAGGGTTGTTGATGAGATAAATACTTTTGAGATAGATGAATCTTTAGGAACTTGTAATTTTATAAAACAATGTAATAATGATATTTTAATTAATGAAGACATTGAGGTAAATTATTTACATGTTTCATTTAGAAAAGGCGTAAATATAGATAATGTTTTAAACAATCCAAAAATAAGTTATAATCATTTATCTATAGATATTATGATACATAGTATAGATAGTTTTATAGATATGATAGAAAAATATATTGATAAAATTGATATAATTTTTTGTAATAATGAAGAGTATCAAGTGTTAAAAAAACATTTTAATACTTTGCCGCTTACTATTATTACAAATCAAAATAAACCAGTTATAGCTGTAGATAAGAAAGAAAATATATATTTTAATGTTCCACAAAATATTTCTACATTATCTTCAACAGGAGCAGGAGATTCTTTTATAGGGGGCTTCTTAGCAGAGTATTCAAAAAATAAAAATCTTAATACTGCAATAAATACAGGTATTGCTAATGCAAGTTATTCTGTAACAAAATTTGGCCCTATTGATGTTTCATATAGAAATAATAATATATTTAAAAATGGTATTTTACCTAAAAATATAATAGTTGTAGGTAATTCGTGTGCAGGGAAAACAACCTTTATTGATTTTTTTAAATCATTTTATAATATATATACAGATATTGATGATTTGGCTCCATTGTTAGAAATGTTTATGATAGACGATGTTTCTAGTAGCAAAAATTTTGATAATTTTATTAATCTTAAAAATAAATTAATATTTATGAAAGATATCTATGAGCATTATTTAAATAATTTTTCTAATATAGAACACTATTCTGTTATTGCTAAAAATGGTGAAGGACATGATATCATAAATCCTGACCTTTGGGATATAATTTTAAAAAGATCAGTAGGAGTATTAAAAAATGAAAATAACATAATTCAATTTTCTCGAGGACGAGATGGAGCATATGAAAAAAAATATGGGAATGATGTTTATAAAAGAAGTCTGGAAATTATTCTTCAAGAACTAGATAATAAAACAAGTACTATTATAATAAATTTGGTTTCAGATTTAAAAATGAGAAAAGAAAGAAATAAAATTAGATTTGAACAAGGTGGTCATTTTGTATCTGAAGATACTATGGATAATGTTTATAAGGACGATATTTTCAAATATGAGCATGTTGAAGACAATAAAGGAGTTATCAGTTTGATAGGAGTAAATTATCCTGTATATACGATTAATAATAATAGAATGCTATCACCAATTGAACTATCTGAATTTTTAATGTATAATGTTAGTGAAATATTAAAGTATTATGAAGAATTCAAGGAGGAAAAAAGTTATGAATATGAAAGAAATCCAAAAGGAAATATGGCAAAATAAACTTAATAAAGGATTTAATACAACAGACGTTAACAAAGAATTTTGTTTATTATATGGTGAAGTTGCAGAGGCTTATGATGCATATAGAAAAAAGAAAGAAGATTTAAATGAAGAACTTGCTGATATTGCTATTTATTTAATGGGCCTTTCCGAAATGCTAGGTTTTGATTTAGAAACAGAAATTTTAAAAAAAGTAGATAAAAATGGTAAGAGAGTATATAAAAATATAGATGGTGTCAATGTAAGAGTTAGTGATTAATAATATTTGTTAATGGAGTGATGAATTTTCATCACTTTTTATGATATAATAAGCTAAGAGGTGTTATATGAGTAACTTAAAAATAATAACTAACGAAGTACAAAAATTGCTCAGTCTTGATGATTCAGGTCATGGAATGGATCATATAGATAGAGTGTGCAAAATAGCGCAGTCTATTTCTGAAGAGAATGTAAACAAAGAAATTGTATCTGCTATAGCATTACTACATGATGTTGATGACTATAAGTTATTTGGCTTAAAGTCATCAGAAGAGTTAACGAATGCAAAGATAATACTATCAAAAACAAGTTTTGATGAAAAAGAAAAAGAACTAATAATAGATTCTATAAAAACAATAGGATATAGTAAAAGATTATCAGGTGTTATCCCAACAATAAAAGAAGCTATGGTTGTATCAGATGCCGATATGTTAGATGCTATGGGAGCAATTGGAATATTAAGATCATTTCATTATAATATATCACATATGAATCCATTTTTTGATAAAAATGATTTTCCAATCTTAGAAATGGATGCAAATATGTATAAGTCAAAAACAAAAGGAACAGTTGTTAATCACATATTTGAAAAAATATTAAGATTAAAAGATTTAATGTTGACTAATAAAGGTAAAGAAGAATCACTAAGAAGATATAATTTTGTAATTAAATTTTTAGAAGAATTTTTTTATGAAACAGATGTGCCAGAATGGCAAAAATACTTGGAAAAATACATTGAAATGGAAAATTAAAAATTTTTATATTACAATTAAAGTGGTGGATGATACCACTTTTTTATATGCTCCCAAAATCCCAAAAGACATCATTTTTTATAAGAATAATATGTAGTGACACCAAAATCATTTGGTACTTATAAAATTCTTCCTAAATTTCAAGTGAATTTATTCTTAACCGTTATTTTATAAGAAAATAAGTGCTAAAACTTTAGCTCTAAAAGATTTAAAAAAAGAATAAATAAGTAGGTAAATATGTATGTTTTTTGTGACATTTTAACTATATAATTCATAATCTATAATAGAGGTGAAATTATGAATGATAGAAGGCGAGTTGGCGTTGTAGTAGATGCTGGCCATGGAGGAAATGATCCTGGTGCACTTGGTAATTCAT
>CADAWN010000029.1 GCA_902791625.1 uncultured Erysipelotrichaceae bacterium
GAAAAAGAGAAAAAATTACACAAAAAGAGAAAAATAACTTTTCTCTTTTTAATATACTGTTTTTTTATTAGTGTCTACTAAACAGGATTCACATCATTAGGTTAGTTTTTTTTATTGTTAAAATCTTGAATGAATTGTTCTTTTATTTCTTGTGGTACCATATTTATTTTACCATCTATAATATCATTAATTCTTATCATTTCTGGAATATATTTACCATTGTTAGGATTACTGAACTCAGGTCCTTCTCCTGTACCAATTTTACCACCTATCATTTTAACCATTTTATAATACTGAATACCACTATCATCACTAAATACATATCTAGATTCTTTATCTATTACTTCTACATCTATACCTATTTCTTCTTTTACTTCTCTTTTTATAGTATCATCTATAGTTTCATTTTCTTCTACTCCACCACCAGGAATAACATAGTATTCATTAATAACTCCATCTTTCTCTTTTATTCTATGCATTAATAATACTTTATCATTCTGTACTAAAACGCCACCTGCTCTTGCTCTCATAATATCACCATCTTACTTTTCTAATTTATAAATAGAAATCACATATAATTCTAGACTATCATCAGCTCTATCATATAAAACATTGTTTTCTATATTAACTATGTGATACCAATCTTTTTTATTAAAAGCAAATACTATGTAATTACCATTTTCTAGATTTAAGTCTTTTATTTTAATATCTTTACCATAATCTATTTTAAATGTATTATGTTTTTTCATATAAGTCTCAAATACTTCTATATCATTAAAGTTTTCACATTTTAACTCTTTAGCTAAAGAACATAAATCACCAAATACTTCTTCATATTCTTTATTATATATTCTACATAAACTTCTGATTAGACAATTACTATTTCCTTCTTTATCAGTTGTATAATACTCTTCAAATCTCATTTATTGTCACTTACCATTTTTTTATTAAATACTAAAGATGAGATAACAACAATAGCTATAGTATAAATTCCAAAAGTTAAAATACTTCTTAAACCAATACTAGTATTATTCATAACTCCTCTAACTATATTTAAAGAAGATTCAAATGGTAATACCTTACATATTACTATCTTGTAAAACAAATAAGTTGAATTACAACACTAGATAGTGGTGGTGCTGATTTTTCATTAAAGCATGATCCAATAAGTACTCCTATTGCTATATAGAATATTCCTACTACTATAGATACTAAAACTGTAAATATAATATTAATACTAAATTCAAGTCCTAGAATAATAGCTAAAGTAAAGAATAATATATTTTGAATTATAATTAGTGGTACTAAAGATAACATATAACCAAGTATATAATCACTTGACTTCATAGGACTTACTCCTAATCTTATAAGTAGTGAACTACTTCTATCTTTTGATACAAGCATACATGTAAATAATGTTATAAAACCAAAACCAAATACTATTATTCCTGGAGTAAAGTTCTTAATTTGATATACTTGATTTGGTATTTTAAACATTTGGAATATAAATAGTAAGAACATAGGAAGTGCTATTGCAAATACAAAAGAAAGTGGATCTCTTATTAATTCTTTAAAGTTTCTTTTAGCAAAATTTAGCATAATTCTTCACCTCCTGCAATCTTAACAAAGGCATCTTCAAAATTCTTAGTTTTAGTTTCTTTAATTAATTCTTTTGAAGTACCTATCTTAATTAATTCTCCTTTTGAAATAATACCTATTCTATCAGATAAGCTTTCTGCTTCTTCCATATAATGAGTAGTTAAAACAATAGTAATCTTTCCTTTTAAGTTTTGAATTACTTTCCATAACTCACGTCTAGCGATTACATCTAATCCTAAAGTAGGTTCATCTAAGAATAATACTTTAGGATCATTTATAAGACTAATTGCAATAGATACTTTTCTTTGCCATCCACCAGATAGTGTTTTAGTTTTTTGTTTTAATACTTCATCTAATCTAAATAGTTTTACAAGTTCATTAATTTTTTCTTCTTTATTTTCTATTTTATAAACACCTGCCATAAACTCTAAGTTTTCTTTTACAGTTAAGTTAGGTGCGATAGCAGTTTCTTGAGTAGATATATTTAAGTTACCTTTAATCTTTAATTTATCTTTCTTCATATCAAGACCTAATATTTTAATTTCACCATCAGTTGGTAAAATAAGTCCAGTTAACATCTTAATAGTAGTAGTCTTACCTGCTCCATTAGTACCTAATAAAGAAAATAATTCTCCTTCTTTTATTTCTAGATTTAGTTTATTAACAACTGTTTTGTCTTTATACTTTTTAGTAAGATTTTTTGCTTCTATTGAATTCATTATTCACCACCTCCTGGCATCATTTTATCAACAACATCTTCAAATCTATCAGATTTAAGAATTGCCATACCTTTCTTAATGTCACATAATAATACAAGTGAATCACCAGGTTTAATATCAAACATATCTCTTGCTTCTTTTGGAATAACAATTTGTCCTTTTTCTCCAACTTTAGCAATAGCTACAAATTTTTTCTTTTTATCCATATTGCCTCCTTTAAGTATAACTAGTTATACTTTTCACACTTATCTTACCACTAAATTTAAAAAAAGTAAATAAAAAAACATCAACATAGTTGATGTTCTTTCTACCAATACCAAGAATAATTATTAGCATAATATATTATTTGGAATACTCCATATATTACACTTAAAATACCAAGTATTAAACCTGCTACTGCCATTCCTCTACCTTTATCTTTTCCTGGTCCTGTTTTAGTTAAACCTACAGCAGATAAAATAAGAGCAACTAATCCAACTAATCCCATAAAGTTAATTAGTAATGAACTAAGTCCTGTAACAAATCCAGCTACAGCTAAACCATTAGTTTTTTCTCCTGCATTTACTACTACTGCATTATTAGTAGTACCTTCTCCCATAGACTCTCCACAATTAGGACAGAATTTTGAATTAGTTGTATTTTCTGTACCACATTTTGGACAAAATTTATTCATAACTTCACCTCTTTAATTAATTATAACATATTAATTATTTTTCAAAAAACCTATTTATCTTCTCAATTCTCTTATTATACGCTAATTTGACAATAGGTCTTGTCTCTTCATCTAATCTTTTTTTAATTTCTTTTTTAAATTCTCTAACTTTTCCCTGCAATTCAGTTTTACTCTTACTTGTAATAGAATAATTGTTCTTGTAATAGTTATACCAAATTTTATCAACTACTCCTATCTTAGGATTTTTCATCGTATAATCAATCATAAACAAAGTATCTTCACTTATACTTATATCTTCATTAAATCTTAATGATCCAATACTTTTACGTCTAAATACTCTTGTATAAATTCTACCAGTAGGAGTATAACCTATTTCTTTATTTAAATTACCAACTCTACCGCTCAATAATTTTATAAAAAATAATTGTACTTTATCATCTTCATATATATGAACACCAGGTAAAGACTTTCTTATTCTAATTATTTTATTATCTTTTATTTCATTATATCCACCAATAATAACATCTAGTTCTTTTTCTTCCAATATCTTAATAGCTTCTTTTAAAAAGTTCTTCTCAATAGTATCATCACTATCTACAAAAGTAATATATTCATCTTTAGACAAATTAATTCCTATATTACGTGCATTACTAACTCCACCATTTACTATATGTTTTACTTTAAAGTTAGGTTTATCTTTACAATATATATCAATAAACTTTTTAACATCTTCCTTACTACCATCATCTACTATATATACTTTATAATCTTTATAAGTTTGTTTTAAAACACTATCAAAACATCTCTTTAAATCTTCAATTGGTGTATTATATACAGGTATTACAATATCAATCATAGAACCACTCCTAATATAATTATAACTCATTTATTAAAATGTTTCTATTTCTTTCTTTTTTTCTAATTCTTTTAAACTCTTTTCTGGAGTAGGTAAATCTTCTGGCATAGTTCTATGATTCTTTTTTATTGTCTCCCTGATGTTTTTTCCTATGTCATAATGTGTTTTATTCGCAGTGTATTCTCCTTCAATATTATCTTCTCTTAATGCTGCTTCTGTTTGAGTAATTCTAAATAAATTAGCTCCTAATTCCTCACTTCCCATATTATCAAGTATATCTTCTCTATATCTTAAACCTTTTCTTTTTGCTATATCATCAGCTGTTTCTCCATTATATAATTCTCTATATCCTGCATTATGAAATTTATCAAAATTTTTCACTCCAGCTTTATTAGCAGTTTGATTTAAACTATAATTACCCTTCTTTATTAAATTTCTTTGATAAAATCTTTTATCGTCTTCAGAAAGAGAATTATATTCCTTTTCTAATAATTCTTGTTTTCTTGTCTGTATTGCAAAATATGTCTGAGCGAGTGATATTATTTTGATTCTTGGATTACAATTTTGGACAATTAAATAACAAGCATATCTTGTTAATTTATAATCTGTTATCTTTCTAGTAGTATTTGATCCAATACTGACCATTTTGTCCTTAAAGACAAAATGGTTTACTTCACAATAATTACTTCCTGCACAAGCTTCTATTGCTTTTTCAATTACTTTAATAAACTTTCTCCATTCTTTATATTCTAATACTGGCATTAATTCTCTTGCATACCAATATTCATTACCAAACTCATCAATATGTTTTATATCTTCAAATAATTTTTCTGTATATTCTTTTATTTCATTCATACTATTTCTCCTTTTTTGAAAATAATATTCTTATATATTAAGTCCTGATATTAATCAAATGACTAATTTTACAAATTAACTATAAATACATACTAAAAACAACAAGATTCACCTAGTGAATTTTGTTATTTCTTTAATCAAAATTACCAAAATTTACCAATTTTATATAACAAAAAAACTACAGATTCATTAGAATCTTGTAGTTTCTTTTAATTATATTATTCAGTTACCTCTATATCCTTTTCTAATTCTGTTACATAGTTATCTATATCACCATTTCTTTTTCTCATTCTAATGGCATTTATTAGTACCACAACAAAGCTTATAACTACATATAAATAGAATGTTACACCACGACTTAAGATCATAGATCCACCTATTAATGTAGCTCCAAATGCTACTCCAAATATTCTTAAGAATACTGTTTCACTAACTCCTACTGCACCAGGAAGTGGTAGTGCACATACAGTTATATATAATATTGCTTGCATTGAGAATATTTCAAAATAATTATATCCAGTTAATCCCATTGATTTATAGATGCAGAAAGGTACTGAGAAATAGAAAGCAACTTGAAGAAATTCTCTTAAAATGATCTTTACAAATGCACTTTTATGACTCTTTATAAAAGAAGCACCTTCATTATATTTATTTAAGCTTTCCATTATATTCTTTTCTCTTCTATCCATATGTTTAATTCTAGCTTTTTTTAATCCTTTTACAAAAACTTTAATTATTTTAGTTGTAGTTTTTGGCGAGAAAATACAGAAGAAAAATAAAGTAAGCGCTAAAACATTTAATGTTGTTCCAAGTATATAAAGCCATATAAGCTTATTATTTAATACACCAGGATTAAGTATCGCACATACTACTCCATATGTAATAGTACTTATCTGAAAACCAAATAATATTAACAATGAAGTAAGAGCTGCTTTAGGTCCCGGAATATTTTCTTTTGTCATATAATAAACTTCTATTGGTTGTCCACCACTAGCAGCTGGAGTTATAGAACTAAAAAAGAAACCTATAAAAGTAAATTTTAATGCTTTTAACATAGATATTTTTCTTTCACCTAGAGTTACTAATATACTTCTTAAGTTATATGACTCTGTTAAGTGATAACAAAGCATCAAAAAAGCACCTAATATTAAATAAAAAATATTAGCTGACTTAATAGTATTAAATAAATCATTCATGTTCTGTTTTCTAAATATCCACCAAAAAGTAACTACTATTAATGCAACGAATAAAAGTAAATTTCTTAACATCTTGAAAACTGTTTTCTTTCTCATATCCATTATTTTCTTTCGCATATATTTATCTCCTATAGATAAGCATAAGATAATTATAACATTTATATAAAAAAAAAAAAGAGACTTTTCTCTTTCTTAATGATGATGGTGATATTCATGATTAGTGCTAACCTCACATTTTTTATCATAACATTTTTCATCTTTTAATTCTATTTCTATAGTAGAATGAGCTATTCCAAATTCTTCTAATTCTTCTTTTAAATTATGTTTAATTTCATGATCATATTTTTCTATTACGGCATGAAAAGTTATAAAATTATTATATCCATCTATACTTCTTATATGTATATGATGTATATCTATAACTCCATTTACTTCTAATAAATGTTTCTTTATTTCATTAATATTTATATCTTTTGGTGTTTTTTCTAGAAATAAGTCATATATCTTTTTTAAGTTTTTAAAGGCACTAAACATTATGAATAAAGCTACTCCTATAGAAAGTATTGAATCTATATATTTAATATCAGTAAACTTCATAAGTATTGATCCTATTAAAACAATTACCCATCCTAAAACATCTTCTAACATATGTAAGTTAACTGCTTTTTGATTAATTGAATCTCCTTCACGAGTTACAAATGATGCGATTAAATTAACTATTACACCTACTATAGCAAATATAATCATACCATTATAATTTATAGTAACTGGATTAATTAATCTTTTGATACTTTCATATATTACAAATATTGATCCACTTACTAGTATTAGTGATGTAATCATACCTCCAAGTACTGAATATCTAATATAACCATATGTATGTTTATCATCACTTTTTTTCTTACTCTTTTTTTCTAAGAAATATGATATTCCAATGCTTAATGCATCTCCAAAATCATGTAATGAATCAGATAAAATAGCAATACTTCCCGTAAAAAATCCTCCTACTATTTCAAATATAGAGAAAGAAATATTAAGAATAAAAGCAATCAATATATTTTTTTCAGTTTTCATATTACTCATTTCCTTTTAAACTACTTACCATATCAATATTTTTTATTTTACGAACTAAGAATTTAGATACTAAATATGAAACTATAAATGTACCAAATCCCGCAACTATATAAGTTAGTGCATTAATACTAACTCCAAAATCATAGTGTTCTTCTATTGCTGTTTTAAACAACCAGTCTGTTAAATAATATCCAAGTGGAAGACCAATTATGATAGAAATAACTGCAATTATATTATTTTGTCTTACAAATATCTTTTTAATCTTTTTATCACTAAATCCTAATACTTTTAGGGTTGCAAATTGATACTGTTTTTCAGCATATGATAGTATACCCAAATTATATATGATAATTGATCCTAAAACAATAGCTACTCCTATTATTAATACAAGCATAGTTTTCATCATAGAAAGCATATTATTCATACCATCTTTTAAGTTATCTATATTTTGTATTGTTTCTATATTCTTAATTTCTTTTACATTTTTTAAATTGTCATTTGTATAAAGTGAATCTGGTTTATATTTTATTCCAAGACTTTCTAAATACTTTCTAGTCATAGTTAAATTCTGATTTTGTGGATCTTTATTAAATCCTACTATCTTAGAAGTATAATACTTTTTGTCTCCATAAATATGCCATGTAATTTTATCGCCTAATTTATATCCTTTAGTACTAGCTAATTTGTATGTTATAAATACTCCTTTATCTGAATTTATCTTAGTATATTTTCCTTTATCATCTACAAATCTAACATAATTTTTAGCATCAGTTACAAATATATTATTGGATTCTCTTTTACCATCTTTCTTTGTTTCTATTCCTAAAGTCATTGATGTTTTATTACCATATTTATCAGTAAGTATTTTTAATTCATTATTATTAATATTTTCTTTAATAGTTAACTTATAATCAAAGTTATATAATTGTCTAAATTGTAAGTCTATGAAGTAGTTCATACTATCAAGCATTCCAAGTGCACATACTATTAACATTGCACATCCAACAACACCTGTAATACCCATAAATGTTCTCATTTTATTTCTAAGCATATCTCTTATATTCCAAATACTTTCAAAACTTAGTTTTTTAAATATACCTTTTTTAGTAATACTAATAGTTTTAGATTTAACACTTGGTATTTTAGTTCTTAATGTTTCTGCAGGATTTTCTTTTAATATACTTCTTCCTGTAATATAAGTTATTAAACCTACTATAAATACAACTAATACTGCAACTACATAACTAGTAGCATTCATTGAAGGAAAGCCATTTGGTATTTCAAAGAAATCCATCTGCATCTTCATGAATACTTTACCAATAAAGAAATATCCTAAAATAAGTCCCGCAATGGATGCAAAAATACTAATCCATAATCCATATCCTATATAGTGAAATAATATTTTTCTATTATTAAATCCTAATGCTTTTAAAGTACCTATTTGAACTCTATCTTTTTTAACTATTCTAGTCATTGTAGTTATAACTGAAAGCATAGCTATAAAGATAAATATTCCGGAGAATACTCCTACATAAGTTTTTCCTTCATCTATTTCTCCTTGATAAGTTGTATATGATAGAGAATCTTCTATATTAAGTATAGCAAGTGCATTTTTTACTTTATCTTCTATTTCTTCTTTTACTTTATCGCGTTTATTTTTATCTTTAACATCAACCATTACTGAGTTAAATACTAAATAATCTTTATAGTTAAAATCTGGTACATATTGATTGAATATTTCTTCTTCTGTTATACCCATTTCTTTCATTACACGAGACTTAATATAATCTTCTGTTATTTCGTTAACAGAAAGGTAAGCTACTCCAAACTGTTTTCTATCTGGAAATAATTCAGATTCATCTCTTACATCATATAGGTGATCTGGTATATTTATAATACCTAATACTTTTTCTTGTAATTCTAGATTTTCATATTTAACTAGAATAGTATCTCCTACTTTAATCTTATTTTCATTCGCATAAAATTTATCTATCCAAACACCACTTTTATCTCTATCAAATTCTTCTCCTTCAAATACATAAAATTTTGATATATCATTTGATTCAATAAAATTAATTAATAGTGTTTTATCTTTATCAGTTACTCCTGTAATAGATAGTTTTCTTTCTGCATTTTTAACATTATCTATACTTTTAATAATATCTAAATCTTCTTTAGTGAAATTAGGACCACTTACATTTAAATCCTGTAAGTTATTCTCTGTATAAAACTTATTACCAGTTTTAGTCATACCATCCATATATGCTTCTATTCCAGAATAAGCCATTACTCCTATCATAATCATTAAGAAGATTGTTATAAATTGAGATAAATTTTTTCTTATATCTCTAAACATCTTTCTTCTTAACATATTACCACTTAACCTCACCAATATTTTTTGGATGTTTATTTAATTCATTTGATTCTACTTTACCATTCTTAACTTTAATAACTCTATCTGCAACCTCTGCGATTAAAGCATTATGTGTAACTATAATAACAGTAGTATCAAAATCGCTTTGTTTTCTTAAAAGTTTTAATACTTCTACTCCTGTTTTAGAATCAAGTGCACCTGTTGGTTCATCACATAAAAGTACTTTAGGATTTTTCATAATTGCTCTTGCAATAGATACTCTTTGTTGTTCTCCTCCAGATAATTCTTGTGGAAATTTATTTTTATGTTTTAAAAGTCCAACACTTTTTAATACTTCTTTAGAATCTTTAGATGTATTAGTAACATCTTTAATTAAGTTAACATTTTCATCTACTGTTAGAGTTGGCATTATATTATAAAACTGAAATATAAATCCAACATCACTTGCTCTATATCTTGTTAACTCTTTATCTGTATATTTACTAATCTCATTTTCTCCTACAAATATACTTCCACTTGTTGGTTTATCCATACCTCCAAGTAAGTTAAGTAGTGTTGATTTACCTGCTCCTGATGGTCCAAGAATAACAACAAATTCTCCTTGATTAATGTCTAAATTAACACCATCTAAAGCATTAAATTCTTGTTCACCAACTACATATGTTTTTTTAACATTTTTTAATTTAATAAAACTATTCATATAAACCTCTTTTCTATAAATGTGAAATAAATTTCATATTAATTATATTCTTATTATATTAATTAGTCAATAAAAATATGAAAAATTATTCACATTTTTATAATTTGGTGTTATAATCCTAGTAATAGGACGTGACTATATGGATAATAATATAAGAGAACCAAAACAAAAAAGAGCAGTTGAAAAGAAAGAAAAAATCCTTGAAGCAGGATTTGAACTTATATGTGAGAATGGTTATTATAATACTAATACTGCTGAAATAGCTAAGAAAGCAAATGTATCTACAGGAATAGTATATCAATATTTTAAAGATAAACATGATATATTAGTGGAAGCTGTTTATAAGTATGGAGATAAAATATTCTTTCCTATGTTTAATATTAAAAAAATTGATCTAAAGAACATAGATAAAATGATTAGAGAAATGATTAATCACTATATTAAAGATCATAAAGTATCAAAGATTGCTCATGAAGAAATAATGTCTATGGTTCATTCTGATCATGATATTGCTTCATACTATTATAAAAGAGAATTAGAAATGACTAAAAGTATTAAAGAATTACTTTTAGAAAATAATTTTAAAGATAATAATTTAGATGAAAAAATACATGTAATAATTGGTATGATTGATAACTTATGTCATGAAGTAACTTATCACAAACATAAAGAAATGAATTATGAAGTTATGACTGATATTGTTATAGAAAATATTAAAAATATATTAAAAAAAGACCTAATCAAATAATGATTAAGTCTTTTTCTATAATTCATTGATTTCTTCTGTTGTAAGACCAGTAGACTTAGATATTATTTCTATATCTACTCCATTTTCTTTAAATCTTTTAGCTGTTTCTTTTATTCCTTCAGCTCTTCCTTCAGCTAATCCTTCAGCTAAACCTTCTCTTTTATACTGACTATTTATTGAATTTTGTATTTTTCTTTTCATCTTGTATCTTATATATCCTATATGCATCATCCATATAATACTTATCTTTCTTATTCTTCATTAATCTGTAAGTAAAGTTTATTTGTATTACTTTATTATCTTCGTTATACTCTTCTCCTTTTAATACTTGGTGTGAATATGTATCACATATATATGATACATTTCTTGGCCTTGTATATTCTAATACATTTGGATTACTTCTATTTGAATATTTTCAAGTAGTTTTATAAGTATATCCTTATTTTCTTCTTTCATAAATATTTCTTTAAATACTCTATCGTTTTTAGCAGTATAAAATTCTTTTTCTTCCATAACATCATCTCCTTTCCTGGAAGTGATGTTGTTATATATTAAATAATCACACTAATCCAATAATCAATTTCACAAATTAACTTTTAAAACAAACAAAAAACTACAAGATTTGAACTGAACCCCAAAAATTGGACAGTTTATAAATAGTTTTAATTAGAGGATTGTAATCTGTAATTAACAGGGGACAAT
>CADAWN010000030.1 GCA_902791625.1 uncultured Erysipelotrichaceae bacterium
CTTTCTATGTTAGACTATTCTAATTGTGATCAACAAATTATTACTCTTACACATAAGATTAATGGATTAAAACAAGAAATAGAAAATGGTACTAATATGCCACATTCTATAAAGAAAGTACTTACTAACAATAACTTAACAGGTATTTATAATACAATAGGTAATACTCTAGAAATAGAAGATATATATTTAAAAGCATTAGAAACTGCAATAGTAAGTAGTCGTAACTTTATAATTACTGAAGATGAAGAAAGTAGTAAAAAAGCAATACGTTATTTAAAAGAAGAACATTTAGGAAGAGCAACATTCTTTCCATTATCAGTTATTAAAAGTAGATATGTAGACGCTAATACACTATTTATTTTAAAGCAAGAAGATAGTTTCTTAGGAGTATTAAGTGACTTAGTAACATATGATAAAAAATATAAGAATATTATAGAAAACCAATTAGGAATTGTCATTGTATGTAAAGATATTAATAGTGCAGTGCTTCTTGGTAAAAAAATAAATCATAAATATAAAATAGTAACACTAGATGGAGATGTCTTAAATGTAGGAGGATCTATGACTGGAGGAAGTAGTAATACTAACTCTAGAAGTATAGTTACTATTAAACAAGAATTAACAACTTATGAAGATAATAAATTAAGTGTTGAAGAAGATAAAGAAAGAATATCAAATGATATTAAGAATATTGATAAAGAAATAGAATCTTTAGAATCTAAGTACTTTGAAGTAAAAAGAGAAGAAGTAAATATTAGTGAAGAGTTAAAAGAAAAGAATAAAACTCTAGATGGTAAAAAAGATTTACTAAGTAATGTTGTAAGAGATATAGAACAACTTAAGAATGTAGTAGAAGATAAAGTAAGTGAAAAAGAAACAGAGATAATTAATTCATATTATGAAAAAGTATCACTAAGAGATACAATTAAAAATAATATAGATACTCTTAATAGAGAAATAGATGAATTAAAAGTAAAAATAGAAAATATTAGTGCAGAATATAAAATTAAAAGTAGTAATATACGTAGTTTAGAAAAAGAAAAGAATGAGATTAATATTTCTATTAATAGATTAGAAGTAAAGCTTGATAATATGTTAAATATCTTAAATGAAGATTATTCAATGACTTATGAAGCTGCAAGAGATAAGTATTCACTTGAAGTGGAAGCAAGTTATGCTAGAGAAAGAGTTAATTTATATAAAAATAATATAAAGAGACTAGGTATGGTTAATCTTGCTGCAATAGATGAATATGAAAGAGTAAATACTAGATATGAATTCTTATGTAAACAAAAAGATGATTTAAATAATGCAGAAGAGTCACTTCTTGAAATAATGAGAGAAATGGATGGAGTTATTGAAGAAGAGTTTACTAATACTTATAAGAAAGTAAATGAAGAGTTTACTAAAGTATTTAAAGAATTATTCTCTGGTGGTACAGCTAGTTTAAAACTAACTGATCCAGATAATATGTTAACAACAGGTATAGATATAGTTGCTAGTCCACCAGGAAAGAAACTTTCATCAATTACATTATTATCAGGTGGAGAAAAAACATTAACTGCAATAAGTTTATTATTCGCAATACTTAATGTTAGAGAAGTACCATTCTGTTTATTTGATGAAGTTGAAGCTGCTTTAGATGAAGCTAATGTTGATCAATTTGGTAAATATTTAGATCATTATAAGAACAAAACTCAGTTCTTAATAATTACACATAAAAAGAAGACAATGGAGTATGCAGATACACTTTATGGTATAACAATGCAAGAGTCTGGTGTATCAAAACTTGTTAGTGTAAAACTTAATGAACATGTTGATACAGTGTAAATAAAATCTCATTAAATGAGGTTTTATTTTTTTCTTTCGGGAAAATAATATAAGTGATATAATATCAATCAAATGAGGTGTTTCTATGGGAAAATTAGCAAATATGATGTATATGATAGATTTATTAAATACTGGAAATATCTATACATTGAAAGAATTATCAGAGAAAATAGGGGTTACAGAAAGAATGATTAGGTATTATAAAGAAGAAATTTGTAACAATGGAATAGCAATAGAATCATTTAAAGGACCAAATGGTGGATACTTTATGATAGATAAAATTAAAAATTATACTAGTATTAACAAGTATGATATTCAATTGTTAGAGAATATTTATAATTTGTTGTTAAAAAATGATTTTAAATATTTAGATAAATTTAAAGAACTTTTAGATAAATCTAAAAAAATGTATTCTATTTATGATGAAACAAGTAAGTATATAGCAAATATAAATATAAGTACACCAGGCGAAATAGAAAAGTTGATTGAAAATTCAATAAATAAAAATGATAAAATTGAGATAATATATAATGATATTGATGGTGGTAAATCAAAAAGAGTAATTCATCCTCTAAATTTATTTAAGTATAAGGACAATTACTATGTTACAGCATTTTGTGAATTAAGAAATGATATAAGACACTTTGAATTAAAAAGAATTATTAGCATTAAATAAAAAAGACAAAATATTTCAATTTTATATGTTATAATGTGATTAGGGGGGAATAATGTTATGACAAATGATTATACATTTATTGATTTTGATGGAGTAATACTAGATTCTGAAGAAAGAATGCTAGAAAGAAAATATGATCTAGGTCTTCGTGATCATAAAAATGAAAGTGAATTTGATGCGTATTTTGAATATACAAATTTACATCCAGAAGAGTGGGAATATATTATAAAAGAAGCTAAGTCAATTAATAACTCTGTTGAAATACTAAAAGAACTTGAAAGTTTAACAAAAAATATAGCAATTTTAACAAAAATACATACTCTTCAAGAAATGAAAGTAAAAATAGAAGTACTGAGAGAAAATTTGAAAATTTTATGTCCAGTGATTTTTGTTCCACCTGGTGTAAAAAAACATCAAGTAGTAATTCCAAATAATCAATTATTAATTGATGATTCTAAAAAGAATATTAAGAGATGGATTGAAAATGGAGGAAGAGGTTTAATTTTTGATTCAACAATTGATAACGATACTGATGAAAAAGTTAAAAGTTTAGAGTTCTTGATAAAGAGGTAGATATAATGGAAAGCAATATTTTATTTAAAAATTATCTTCAATCATTAGAACAAAAATATAATGCAGTATGTTTTGATATAGATGGTACACTAACTACTAAAGGCTCTAAAAATATTGATGATAGAGCAATAGATATGATTATTGATTTGCTAGCAAGGAAAATCCCAGTTGTGTTTATAACAGGTCGTGGTGAGACTGGATTGGAAGATTTAAAAAAGGATATTTATCTACGCATTAAAACTAATACAAGTATTACTGACAGTGATATGAAAAGAGTATATGTTTTGACAAATGATGGTGCTAGATTATTCTATAGTGAAGTGATTTCCCAAGAAGAATTTTTAGGTAAAAATGTTTATATAACAACAGAAGAAGAATTAAATCAATTACTAATAGTAGATAAAATAATTAAGGAAATTAAAAGTAAATTAGAAAATAATGATTATTTTGATATAACTTACTCTAAAGATTTAAAGACAAATCAAATTTTAAATGTAAGAATGGTATTTAATACCCATGATGATGGAATAATTAATTCAATATTTGATAATATAGATAAATATATAACAAATAATGGCTTAAATAGTATTCATTTAACAAGAGGTATATACAAAAATAATTATGTTATTCAAATAGGAACTGCAACAAAGGATAGAGCCATTGAAAGAACAGAAAAAATAATTGGTGTTCCTCAGAATTCTATGATTAGAATTGGGGATTGCGGAGATTTACGTGGTAACGATTATGCAATGTTGAACTGTTATCAAGGTTATAGTGTTGATAAAACAAGTGGTTCTTATGATTCATGCTTTCCAATCTTTGATGATTATGAAAACATTCTAAAAGGAGTAGAAGCAACACTACGATTAGTAAAAAGTGCTAAGATTTTACCTACTGTATCTCTAGAAAAAGCTGATAAAGAAATTTATAAATATAATCTTGCAAAAACTGAAAGTAATATTGTATCAGGAAGACAAACACTTTTAAAAAAATATAATAATTTGATAAGTAGCAATTTCAATAATTGTAACGGAATTGATGATTTGTTTGATAAAGAAAGCGGAAGTGTAATTATTCCAATGTATGAGATGGAATTGTTACAAAATAGTCCTTTAAAAGATTTTTGGCTATCTAAAGAAAATGAATCATTAATGTATTCATTAAGAGATAATAATAATTATCTTCTTAGAGGATCTAAGACTTATTATTATTTTATATCAAATAGGATAAGCATTAATAAAAAAGATATTACTTCTAAAGAAGATGTGATAAGCTGGTATGAAAATAATGAAAAGTTTTTGAGTGATTCTATAAATGCCATTTTATTTACTGAAAACTTAAATAATCAAATTAATAAAAAACTATTATTGGGAGTTTTAGATAATTGTAGAAATGTTTTACTAGTTTTAATTAATCATTATTTGGTATCTAACTATTTTGATAAAAATATTTTATTAGATATTTCTTTGGTAGGTGAAAATAATAGCAACAAATTATATAATACCATTATGGAAATTGAAAGATTAATGAGTATGATATGTTTTGAAAGCCAATATGTTATTAATAAAGAGAATATTATTGAAATGATAAATAATTCAAGAGAAGTATTGGTTAATAACATGACACAGGAACTAACAAATGATAATAAAAAAGACTATTCTAAAAATTATAGGGCATATAGAGAAATAGATAATTTTGCAGAAAATTATGTTGCTGTATCTTTATATAAAGAAAAATGTGATAACAATAAATTTACAAATGCATGTGGTTTAAGTTATGGTGGTATAGAACTTCCAATACTGGCTAAAATAGTTGATCAAAATAGAATTGAAAAATTATTAATTCTAAAATTCAATAAAGAAGTATCTGGATACAAGAATAAACAATTATTGGATTTACGAAAATTTAATATTAAGGATTTTAGTGGTTTAGTAAATTCTGAAATGTTTAAAAACTCAAGTGTAGACTTGTTTGATGATAATACTTTAACAGGAAAAACATTACAAATAGCGATTAACTCATTATATGATTTTAATATTAATGTTAACAATATTTGTATTGTTAGGTACCCTAGTATTAATAGAATTGATCAAATGTTTTTAGATAATCCATCAGCAGTTGATTATCATTTGTTCTTTAATTATATATATGGTTTATGTTTTAGTAGTCCATACAGTTGGAAAGATGATAATTGGAAAAATAAAAAGGGAGAAATTGATTATACAGACTCTTTAGGTGTATTTGATTTAAATAGAAAAAAGATAGTAGAGTGTTTAATAAAAAATCATGATTATAAAGAGGAAAGTGAAGTTGGAGAATATAGAAGGAGTTTTATAAAATGAATGTTGATGTTGAAAAAATAATAGATATAATAAATAGTATTTCAAATGATGTCATTATTTGTGGTCATAAAAATGCAGATTATGATTCAATGTGTTCTTCGTTAGCACTAGGCTATTTTTTAAAACAATTAAATAAAAATGTTATGGTATACATAGAACCAGAAAGCATACACAAAATAAAATATTTTAATTGTGATTATCTTTTATATAGTGATATCAAAACAAATGATTATACATTTATTGCAGTTGATTTAAATAGAACATCACGACTACCATCAAATATGGAAAAATATTATAATGATGCAAATTATACAATAAATATTGATCATCATAATGGAAATACGACTAATGCAAATGCTATTTTAAGTATTCCTGATATAAGTTCAACTTGCGAGATAATATATGCCATATTGAAAAAGATGAAATTTAACATGAATAAATTAATATCAGAACTAATATTTACAGGTATAGTAAGTGACACAAATTTATTTAGTAATAATACATCTCCTGAAACTCACATTATAGCAAGTAAATTATTAAAAAATAAAGTAGAGAGTGAATATATTATAAATAAGTTTTACTTAGAAAAAACACAGAATGAACTTGAAATTATTTCATATATGATCAAGAATTTAAGGCATGAAAGCTTTTATTATACGGTGTTAGATATGAATAAAGAACCATTTAATTTAGTATCTTATTCTGATATTTCTAAAAAATGTATTCCACTAGTTTTAAATAGAGAAGATGTAGATGTTTTGATGGTTATTATGGATTATGGAAACAAAATAAAAGGTGAAATTAGAAGCAAAAATGATATAGATGTAAGTAAAATAGCGGCATTATTAACAGGTGGTGGCCATACCCATGCCGCCGGATTCGCTAATAAAAAAAAGCTAAATGAAATAATAACTATAACTAATAATTTTTTGGAGGATGTAAATAATGGAAACTGAATTGATAAAAAAAATAAGAGATAATTATGGATTAGAAATAATAAATATTCAAGTTTTATCTGGTGGTTGGATGAATAAAAAATATTTGGTCACTACTATAGATAATAAAAAATATGTGGTTAAACTTTTCAGCCCAGAGAAAGTAAAAAAAATGAGTAAAGGAGAATTTTCGGCTAATTATTTAGATAAACAGCTTGTTAATAATTTAAAAATAGAAAACTACATGTATGGTAATGGTTTAAATTGTGAAAAAATTAATTTAACACACGATAATAAATTGGTATTTGTATATAACGGATATAGAGTTGCTGTTATTGATTATATAAAAGGGGTGCATGTACCTAGAGAAAATGCTAGTAATGAACAATTATATAAATTAGGACAAGAAAGTGCAAAAATGCATTTGCTTTTTAAAAATATCAATAGTTCCATTTATACTGGTGAGTATTTAAAACTTCCAACTATTGAAAAATTATTTAATAACTATCAAAATAAAATTTCTAATAAAATAGGTGAAGTAAATGATGAATACTTAGAGTTATTATCATTACAAGGCGAAGGATTAAGATGCTTAAAAGATAAAAATATTATTAATGAAATACCAATTGCTGTAACCCATGGTGATTTTGCTGATGACAATATTCTTTTTGATGGTGAAACTCCACATATTTTAGATTTCGAATTAGTTAGAGTAAACTCACCGCTTCTTGATGTTGGAAGAATTATTATGTCATATTGTTTTGAACATAATTGTATTAATTATGATAAGATGAACTCTTTTATATTGGGGTATGATAAAGAACTTAGTATACAAGATAATGATATTTTCCTTTCACTAATAACAGTTTGGATAAATGAAGTAGATATGTGGATTAAAGAAAATTACTTTAATAAAACCATAACCGAAAAAGCCAAAAGATTTCAAGATGAATTAATATATTTAACAAATAATTTACCTCTTATTATTGAAAAATATAAAAATGGTGGTAATTTAAAAGATTTTTGTGATAATAAAAATAAACAAAGGAGATTATTAAAATGAGAGTAGTTAGTATAGGTGATCTAGTAATAGATTATTATTACAAAAACGAAAAGTTTTTAGGAATAAATGGTGGTATGACTTCTCACAATATCATTGCTAATTTGGCAAAAATGGGTATTAATACTACAGTGTTTGGCGCATGTGGAAATGATATACAAGGTGAAATAGCAATTAAAAGTCTTGAAAAATTAGATGTAGATGTAAATAATATTATAGTTTTAAATGATGTTAGAACCAGATGTTTTCATGTATCATATTTTGAAGACGGAGATAAATTGTCTTTTACCTCAAAAAAAAGATGCCCTTTTTGTAATAATAAAAAATGGTATGAAGATAGTTTGATTGATACAGATGATATTATAAAAAAGATTAATAATGATGATATCTTAGTGTTTGATAATTTGAATAGTAGAAATCAAATATTGATTGATAAGACTGATAATAAAAAGATAATTGATTTGGGACAATATTTTGAATTGGAAAATATGCCTGATAAAGAAATAATAGATAAGATAAAAAATAAGTTTGAAATTATTAATTTTAATGAAAGAGTATCAAAATATTTAATAAAAAGATTAGATTTAAATACTGATATAGATTTATATAACCTTTTAAACCCAAATTTTATGACTATTACGCGTGGAGAAAATGGTGCTACTTTTATTAGAAATGGAAAAGAATACAATTTTAACTTAAAAAGCAAAGGGAAAGTTGTTGATTCTACTGGTGCTGGTGATGCGTTTATCTCTAGCATAATAAGAGATTGTATAAAAAATAATTTTATTTATAATCAGGATATGTTTGAAAAATGGTATGAAAACTCAAACAAACTAACAGCTAAAGTTGTTTCTAAAATGGGAGCAAGGGGACATATTAATGCATTATTTAAAGTTAAAAAGATAGATAATGAATGTACTTGTGATAATTTTATATATAACGAAAGAAAAAAAATCAAACGTTGTAATATAAATATTAACAATCTTGAAACAAGAATTATTAATGCAGTTAATTCCTCAGCAAGTAGTAAAATTGAGGATATTGCTTTTAGTGAAAGTAATAATTGTTTATTTATTGGAACTGGTGGTTCATATGCTGGAGCATATTTTTCTGCTAAAATTATAAATTTGTTATATGGATGCAATACATATTCAATGTACCCAAGAGATGTCTTATATAGAAATAATAATAATATAGATAAAGTAATATTATTTTCATATTCTGGCACAACAAATGATATTATTACAAGTGTTAAAGATTTTAATAAGAAAAATATATATATTGTTACTAAAGGAGAATTACAAAATATTGTTTTAAAAACAGGAATTTTAAAGAAAAATATTTTGAGTTATAGAACGTCATCTAATAAAGGTAAAGAACGTGGTTTTTTGTCATTTGAAGGTGCTGTAGCACCTGCTGCAATATTTTTAAAACATTATATCAATCAATATCAATATAATATCAATATTGATGATTTTATTAGAAAATCAATTAATTATTGGAATAAAAAAATAGAGAGTATAATAAAAAAAGAAGTAATAGTTAAGATAAAAGAACAAGGGACATTAAATTTGTTTCGAGGTGACTATACTGATACAGCTTGTTATGATTTAGAAAGTAAAATTATTGAATCTGGTATATTTAATTGTATAATCCATGAAAAAAAGAATTTTTCACATGGAAGATTTATCAATTATGAAAATTTAAAAAACAATATATCTATATATTTTAAACAAAAATCAACAACAAAATATGAACAAGAATTATTAAAATATTTAGAGAATAATAATATTTTAATAGAAAGTAATTATGATGGAATTTTAGCTGAATTTGATTTGTTAATTGCCTCGCAATTTATTATTTATTATATAGGAAAAGTTTTAAACATTGATGTATCAAAACCAAAATATTCTGAAAATGCAATGAAAATATATTTCTATAAGGGAAATCTATAATTAATTATATAATAAAAGTATAAAACAATTGACAAATTCAGTAATATATGATATAATTAGTAACGTCAATTGGGGGTTGTTTAAATTGATATTAATCGCAATTTTATTAATAAATAGTATTACTAAGAAAAGTCAGTAATATAATTCACACCTTTTAGGTGTGAATTTTTTATTTTTTTTAGAAAAATCAAAACTTATTTTGAATAATATATATGACAAGGAATTTCAAAAAAGTATAAAGGAGGAACAAATGGTTGAAGAAAAAGAAAAAACAGAAAATAAATTTTATACATGTAGATATGATATTACATTTAAAGAAGTATTCATGAAAGAAGAAAATAAAGATATACTTATCGCAGTTTTAGAAAGTATTTTAAATATTAAAATAAAAGAAATAAAATATCTTAATTTAGAAAAAAATAATGGTAATGTTTATGTTAGAAGAAAACACTTTGATCTACATGTAAAAACAGATAAAGAGAATATCCATATAGAAGTAAATAATTATTTAGAAGATTATGTAAGACCTAGAAATATGGCATTTATCTGTAATACTTAT
>CADAWN010000031.1 GCA_902791625.1 uncultured Erysipelotrichaceae bacterium
TGATAAAGTAGTTTTAATAGTAGTTATATTCTCTTTATTATTATCATTAGTAATACTTTATAGTTTAGCATATATAATCATTAGCGAAAGACAGCGTGAGATAGCGACACTAAAGGTATTAGGATTTGATGATGAAGAGGTTGATATGTATTTATTAAGAGAACAAATGATAATAGTAGTAATTGGTATTATAATAGGAATGATTATAGGTATATTTTATTCATTAATACTAGTTGATACTTTAGAAATTAATATGGTACAGTTTAATAAAGATTTATTATTTAGAAACTTTATAATATGTATATGTTTAATGTTAGTTTTTGCAACTATAGTTGGACAGTTGATTCATTTTAGATTAAGAAAAATAAAGATGATTGAATCTTTAAAAAGTGTAGAATAGGAGATTTATGAATAAGAGAATTAGTTATGTTACATTAGTAAGTGATATATATACGTTGTTAGCATTTTCATTTACCGTTTATAGCATATTTTTTGGATTACAAAGAATAGGTAATGCAAGTTTTGTAGTTGCTAATATAAGTAAAATAACAGCGATTATAATTGGAATTACTGAAATATTATTTAGTTTAATCATGGCTTATTTATTACATAAATGTAGTCACAAAACTGTGCGTATTGTATTAATTGTACTTTGTATATTAAATATAATATATCGTGTTATTAATCTTTTCTATAGAGTTAATCCTTTAATATTACTTATGATTTTTATAAACTTAGCATTGTTTATTATACTTTTAATTTATAATAAGAAAAGTAATTAATCTATCAATTTTATTAAATACATGTTATAATTTTTATATAATAAAAAGAAGGAGTAAGATATGAAAAAAATAAGAAATTTAGTTATTTTATTAGTTACAACTTTGTTATTAACTGGATGTATGAAATATAATGTTACAATGGATATCAAAAAAGATAAATCAATGGAGTTTAAAATAGTTTATGCATTAGATACAAGTGTTTTAGGAGAAAAGGCTTCATTTTCTGATAGTGATTTAAAGAAGATGAAAGATCAAGGATTTGAAGTAGAAAAGTATACTGATGGAACTATGGAAGGTTTTACTTTAACTAAGAAAATAAAAAATATTGATGATGTAAGTTCAACAGATGGTACTACATATAGTTTATCTGGAGTAGTAGATAATGGTGATTCAAAGATATTTAAAGTAAAAAAAGGATTATTAAAGAATAAATATACAGCTAAATTTGATTTTGATACTAAACAATCAAGTTTAGGAAATAATAATATGTTAGGTAGTGATGATGATAATCTTTTAGATAAAGAAGAAACAGAAGATGACACTACACTTGATCTATCAAATGATGATACTAAACTAATAGATACAGATGAAAAAGATGATTTATATAGTGATGATGATTATTCAAAGCTTCTTGCAAATATGGATATATCATTCAGTGTTAAATTACCTTATGCTGCACTAAGTAATAATGCTACTACTGTTAAGGATGATGGTAAAGAATTAGTGTGGAATTTAGCTTCTTATGATAATAAAAGTATAGAGTTTGAATTTGAACTTGATAGATTCTCTATAAAACCTATTATTATTGTAGCAGTTTGTATTCTTGGTGGTTTATTTGTTATTGCACTTATAGTAACAGTAATTATGGCTATAAGTGGTGGAAAAAAGCCAAAAACACCTACAACAACTACTGAAATAAAACAATAAGTTTAAATTAATAATAGTAAATCTCCTTAATGTATTTAAGGAGATTTTTATGTTTATTTAATACAAAAAATGTAATATAATTTATATAGAAAGGTAGGTAATAAGTGTGAATAAGAAAAGTAATAATAGAGTTATATATATAGCTATAATAATATCTATTATATTATTAATAGCTTTTGGAGTGGTATTCTGGTTAGTTAAATCAGGAAGACTAGATTTTAGTGGAAAAGAAACTAATCAAACAGAAATAAAGAAGACAGAAAGGGTAACTGTTAAATCAGATGGAGTATATATTACTGATGTATCAGAAGTAGTAGATAAAGTAATGCCATCTATTGTTTCTATAACTAGTAAAACAGTAATTACATCTGGAAGATATGGTTATAATAGTGGAGGTTATATTACTCAAGGAGCTGGATCTGGTGTAATAATTAAAGAAGATGAAAAAGAAGTATATATCTTAACTAATTATCATGTAGTAGAAGATTCGACTGAATTATCTATTAAGTTTATAGATGATAAAAGTTATGATGCGACTATAAAAGGTGTTTCTGAAGGAAAAGATATCGCAGTAGTAACAATAGAAAAGAGTAAACTTAGTGAAGATACATTAAAACAAATAAGAGTAGCTACTTTAGGAGATAGTAATGAATTAAAAGTAGGGAATGGAATTATTGCGATAGGTAATGCTTTAGGATACGGTCAATCAGTAACAACAGGAGTTGTAAGTGCCTTAAATAGAGAAGTAACTACAGATAAATATACTTTAAATATGATTCAAATAGATGCTGCTATAAATGGAGGAAATAGTGGAGGAGCCTTACTTAATAGTAAAGGCGAAGTAGTTGGAATAAACTCAGTTAAATATTCACAGAAAGCAACTACATCAAGTGCAAGTATAGAAGGTATGGGATTTGCTATTCCAATATCTGATGTAAAAGATGTAATAGATAAATTAATAAAAGGTGAAAATGATACAAAAAACACCAATACTAACACTAAAACAAGTGGTTTAACACTTGGAGTTGAAGGGATAATGACAAATTCAGAAACCTTAGCAAGTTATAGATTACCTACAGGTTTTTATATATATACAATTATTCCAAATGGTAATGCAGCTAAATCAGATTTGAAAAAAGGAGATATAGTAACCGCAATAGATAATAATAAAGTTACTTCTATGGATAGTATAAGAAAAGTGTTAGATAAGAAAAATAAAGGAGATAAAGTAATACTAACAGTTCAATACATAAATGGAAATGAATATAAAGAAAAAGAAATAGAAATTGTATTAAATTAATGATATACTCATAAATCTTTAAATATAGAGATTTATGAGTTTTTTGTTTATTATTATTATGATATAATTGAATTGTAGGTTATAAATAAGGAGTATATCATGAAGAAAGAACACATAAGAACAATACTAGAATGTATTTTTATTTTTATTGTTGTATATATATTTAATGCTTTTTTTTATAATAATTATGATCATGTAATAGATTTTACTCATTGTTATAGTATAGCTAACAATGCAACTATATATAAAGATTTTAATATCATAGTGGGACCAGTATATCCTGTTTTTATATCTATTTTTTTAAGAGTTTTTGGAAATAATTTTCTTGTTTTTCATATAGTTAATTCATCTTTTGTAGTTGGTATATATTTATTAATTAAAAAGCATAATAAAAATACACTAGCTTTACTTGCAATAGTTTGTTCAGCATTTGTATTATCAGCTAAATATAATTTATTTACTATTTTATTATTTTATATCATTTATTATACTGAAATAGGTAATAATAAGTATAAAGACTATATAATGGGTGTTTTACTCAGTATTTTAGTATTTACTAAGATAAATGTAGGATTCTTTTTAATCATTCCTACATTCATACTTTATTTTAAAAAACCTAAAATTATTTTAAAAAGATTTATTTCATTTCTTATACCAAGTATATTAATAATACTTACAATGTGGTTATATGGTGCTTTACCTGGATTTATTAATTATACATTGCTTGGTTTAATTTCTTTTACTAAAAATGCAATGGTTGATTTCTATGTAGTATTCTTAGTTTTAGCAGCCATATATGTTATTAAAAATATAAGAAAAGATAAATATCTTATATACATGTTATGTTATATGATGATAAGCTATCCATTATTTGAGTCAGGCCATGTAGTAATTGGTATTTTTCCAACATTTGTTTATGTGCTTGATAAATTAAAACAAAAGAATGTTAAACAAACAAAAAATATTGTAGCAGTTTTATCTATTATTGTTTCTATAGTATTTATATTTTCCAATTTAAATAAAGTTACAAAAGTATATAAGAGTGAAGATGTATATAAAATAATGAAAAATATGGATTGTAAAAATTATTTATGTTCGCAAGATATTTTTATCAATAAAATATTTGATTATGCACAATTAGAGAAAAAATATATCGATGAAAAATGGGAAGATTATAGAGTATATGACTTTACTTATAATGCATACATATTAAGAATAGTCTCAAATGAAAGAATAAATAAATATGATTTTATATGGGATGGAAATATGGGATATAAAGGAGAAGATACCTATATAGAAGAAATATCTAAGTATTGTAAAAATAATAAATGCTTGTTCATATTGGATAAAACTGATATATATAAAAGGACAAAATATGATTTAATTAATTTGAAAATATTAAAATATGTTGAGAAAAATTATAAAGAAGTAAAAGACAATAATATAGTAAATAAAGGTACTATTTCGTTCTATATAAATGATTAATCAGGGTGGTGATGAAGTGAAAAAACATAAAATAACAATTATATCAATACTTATAATAATATTTTTATGTATTTGTTATACTGTTAAAACATATGATATAAATACTGATGGTTTTTACCTAATAAGACTAGGTAAATATATACTAAATCATGGTATTGATTTAAAAGATCATTTTAGTTTTATAAGTGGTTTATCTTATACTTATCCACATTGGTTATATTCAGTATATGTTTATTTATTTTATAGTAAATTAGGATTTTTTGGAGTGTATTTAAGTAATATAATTAGTTTTATTGTTTTAGTTCTATCTATATATGTAGTAAATGTTAAGATAAATAAAAATAAACTAGTAGCTCTTTTAATATCAATATTTAGTGTATTTATTTTAAGTAAGTATATAGTTGCTAGGGGACAAGTTTTATCAATAGTACTATTATTTTGGGAAGTTTATTTCATTATTAAATTGATAGAAACAGGTAAGAAAAAATATGTATTTTTTTTACCAATTGCATCACTTTTAATTGCTAATATACATGGAACTATATGGCCAATGTTCTTTATATTATTTTTACCTTTTATTGGAGAACATTTACTATATATTATATTTAATAAAAAGAAGAAAAAAGAATTAAAAATAGGAAATATAACTATAGAAAAAGTAGATAATATTAAATTAGTTTTAATTGCTTTTGGAATATCGCTACTTATGGGATTACTAACTCCTAGTAGAATATGTTATACATATGTGTTTAAAATAATGCTTGGAGATAGCCAAAAATATATAGGAGAGCATTCAACATTACAACCAATTAAAGAACCACTATTTTTATTTTTAGTAACTTTACTAATGCTTTATAAAGAAAAGATAAAAGCACGTGATTTCTTTATGATATTTGGTTTAATAATTCTATCTCTAATATCAGTAAAATATTTATTAATTTTATATACAATAGGTATATTATATATATCAAAATTGTTTATGGAACAATTAAATAAATTAGGGGATAAGACTTTTTTAATACTTGAAAATATATTGTTTAATAAGAAAATAGCAACATCATTACTAATTATTTTTATTGGATTAATAGGTTTATTTGGAATAAAGAAAAATTATAATGAGAAATATATAAATGGAAAAAAATATCCAGTAAGTGCGGTTAAATATATTAAGAAGAATTTAGATTATAAGAATATTAGAATGTACAATGATTATGATATAGGTGGTTATATACTATTTAATGATATACCAGTATTTATAGATCCTAGATGTGATTTATATTTCAAAGAATTTAATAATAAAAATTTAGATATTTTTGATGATTCAATTATGTTATATAAAAAATTAGATAGTTATAAAAGTATATTTAAAAAATATAATATAGATCATGTACTTTTGAAAAAGAATGATAAGTTATTTTATGTAATAAGTGCTGATAGTAATTATGAAATAATATACAAAGATAAGTATTTCGTATTATTTAAAGATATATCATCACAATAAATTTAAAAAAAAGATTGTTTTTTGTTATAATAAAATTGCAGCAGAATGGGTTAATGAAATAGAATCTGATGAAATGATTAATTATGATACTTTATATGATGATACATTAGAAATATTACAAAAGTTAAGAGAAAAAAATAAAATTATTTATTTATCATCTAGATCAAAAAAAGAAACTTTAATATCAAGTTTAAAAAAACTAAAAATATATGATTACGCGAATGAAATATATGTAACAAATCCAAAGAATGGTTCATCTGAAAAAAGTAAAATAATAAATGAAATTAAGAAAAACGAAGATGATTTCATTGTTATGATTGGTGATACTGAGGTTGATTATAAAGCCGCAAGTAGTGCAAATATAAAGTCATATATTTTAAATAGAGGCTTTAGAAATAAAGAATATTGGGGCTTAAATAATATAAAGTCATATAATAATTTATTTGAATGTATTGATTCAATTAATATATATAATAAAACTAAATAAGAGAAAAGCATAAGACATCTTTTCTCTTTTATTTTAAAAAAAGAAGCACAAATTGTGCTTCATCTATATACAGAGGATCTTCACACTATTTTGTGAACCTTCCTCACTAATATATTATGTAAAAAAAGAAATATTATACCTTTTTAATTGTTTAAATACACAATTTTTGTGTATAATAAGATAGAGATGAGGAAATTATGGAAAAAAGTGAAATTAAAAGAGAATTAAATAAATTAGAAGAAAAAGTAAATGATTTATGGAGGTCACTTTGACATCGATAACAAAAAAGAGGAGTTAACTAAACTAGATTTAGAGACTAATAAACCTGATTTTTGGAATGATAATAAAAGTGCTGAAAAAGTATTAAAAGATATAAGAGAGTTAAAGGATTTAATTGAACCTCTAGATAGTTTAAAGACTAATATTACTTCTTCAACTGAATTAATTAGTATGGTAGAAGATAGTGATACTGATATGATAAATCAGATAGAAGAAGAGTTAAAAGACTATTCCAGTAAGTTAGATGAATTAAGTATTTATATACTTCTTAGTGGAAAATATGATAAAAATGACTGTATTCTTGAAATTCATAGTGGTGCAGGTGGAACTGAAGCATGTGACTGGGCTGATATGTTACTTAGAATGTATACAAGATATTGTGAGAAACATAATTATAAAGTTAATGTACTTGATGTTCAAGAAGGTGAAGAAGCTGGAATAAAGAGTTGCTCACTTGAAATTAAAGGAACATATGCATATGGATATTTAAAGAATGAAAAGGGAGTTCACAGATTAGTAAGACTTTCTCCATTTGATTCTAATAATAGACGTCATACATCTTTTGCTTCAGTAGAAGTAACACCAATAATTGAAAATAATAGTAATATTGTAATAGATGAAAAAGATTTAAAAATAGATGTTTATAGATCAAGTGGTAAAGGTGGACAAGGAGTAAATACAACAGATTCAGCTGTTAGAATTACTCATTTACCTACTAAGATAGTTGTTACTTGTCAAAACGAAAGAAGTCAAATTCAAAATAAAGAAACAGCTATGAATGTACTTAGAAGTAAACTTGCAGTACTAGAAGAAGAAAAAAGAAGAAATGAACTTAATGAAATAAAAGGTGAATCCCAAAATATAGAGTTTGGTTCCCAAATAAGAAGTTATGTACTTCATCCATACTCTATGATTAAAGATCACAGAACTAATACTGAAACAAGTAATGTTAATAAAGTATTAGATGGAGATATAGATATATTTATAGAAGATAATTTAAAAAGGGGAAAATAAAATGACTAAAGATACTAGAAAGGATATATTTAAACAAATTTACAGCAAAGACAGAATAAAGAGATTTATTCTATTATGTCTTGGCCTTTTTGTAGTGTCTTTTGCTTTTAATCTATTTTGTTTACCTAATAATTTAGTATCAGGAGGAGTAAGCAGTTTATCAATAGTAGTTGAAAAAGAATTTGGTATTACTCCATCTGTATTTGTCTTATATGCGAATATATTCTTGCTTTGTATTAGTTATTTAATACTAGGAAGAAGTAAAACTATTCATTCTGCAGTAGGGGCTTTGTTATTTCCACTATTTATTGAACTAACATCTTATCTTACACAGTATATTCAAATAGAACATAAACCTCTTTTATTAATAACACTATTCGCAGGTGTTTTGATAGGTTTTGGAAATGGATTAGTATATAAAGTAGGTTATACTACTGGTGGTAGTGATATTATTAATCAAATACTTTGTAAATATTTTAAGATAGGTATGGGAAAAGCAGTACTTATAACTGATGGAGTAGTAATTGGAATATGTAGTTTAGTATTTAGTTTAAATGAAATATTATATGGATTTATACTTATATATATAATTAGTTATATGGTAGATAAGATAATAATTGGTATATCATCATCTAAAACATTCTATATAGTTACAGATAAACCTAAAGATGTTAAAGAATATATAATTAATGATTTAAATCATAGTGTTACTAATTTCTTTGCTAGAGGTGGTTATAAAGAAAAAGAAGAAACTGTTCTTATGACAGTTTTACCAACTAGAGAATATTATCAGTTTAGAAAAGGAATACTAAAAATAGATAAGAATGCATTTTTTATGGTTACAGATGCTTATGAAGTAGTAGGAGGTGAATAATATGGAAGAAAATAAAATAAAAAATATTGTATTTGAAGAAAGTAAAATGTCTACAGTAAATAGATATATCCAAATGATTATATCAGTCTTTATTCTAGCACTTTTATATAACGTAATTATTCAACCAGCTAATATTACTTCTGGAGGAATAAATAGTATAGCTATACTTTTAAAACACTTATTTAGAATTAATACATTACTTACTATATCTATACTTACTGTATTCTTTATAATTATAAGTTATCTATTCTTAGGTAAAAAGAAAACTAGAGGAACATTAATAGCGGCAATACTATATCCAGTATTCGTATATATAACAAGTTTTTTAAGACCACTTATCAATATAGATATGAATGATATGTTAATGATATCAATAGTAGTAGGTGTTATTAGTGGATTTTGTAATGGTTTATTATATAAAACAGGATTTAGTAATGGAGGACTTCCAGTAATTAGTCAAATACTTAATAAAAAGTTTAAAATACCTATGGGTAAAAGTAACTTAGTAATAAACTCTATTATTATTCTTATTGGTGGATACTATTTTGGTTTAAATATGATTATGTATGCGATTATAATTAACTATATAAATAGTGTAATAGTTGATAAAATAATGCTTGGAATATCTAAGAATAAGTCTATTTATATAGTTACTAAAGAAAAAGAAAAGATAAAGAAATTTATTATAGAAGATATGAAACATTCAGTTACTATCCTTAAAGGAGAAGGAGCTTATCTAAATAAGAAAGAAGATGTAATCCTCTCAATTATTCCAACAAGAGAATATTTTGAAATAACAGAAAGTATTAAGTTAATAGATCCAGGTAAATAAATAGTGGTAGTAAATATCAAAAGTGAAGAAGATTTAATCAATTTTTATAGAAAATTAAAGAAGTTAAAGAATAATAAGCTAAAAATTAATATAAATTGTGATATAAGAGAAAAAGATAAGTATGAGTTAAAACAAATAGAAAAAGTTACCTGTATCAAAGATAAGTATCAACAATTATCAGTTTTATTTGATGAATTATGTGATTATCTAGATAAATATATAGTTGGAAATATATGTGAATTTGATGATAATGGACTATGTATTGCTCAAAGAGATGGTAAACCAAAGATAAAAGTTAATGGTTGCTGTGGTAAATGTATATATGTGGGTAATAAAGGTTGTACAATAAGAAATATAACTTGTAAAACTTTTTTCTGTAGATATATTAAATCTATTAAAGAAATCCCTGATTATAAAGAATCTAAATTATATAAATATTTTTTGACTAAATCACAAAAAATATTACTTGAAACAAGCTTTTTTATTCCTAAAGATGAACTTATAAAAAGAATGTATAATGTTAATATGATTAAACTATTATTCATAAAAGATGTACCCATGAAGAGATATTAGATATAATCTAATATCTTTTTGTTTTATTCTACAAAATTCTATGTTATAATTTATATGTTAAGGTGGTAGATAACGTGGATATAATAAGATTAAAGAACGTTAAGAAAAGATATAAAAATGGTGTTACAGCCATTTATGATTTAAATTTAAACATTGAAAAAGGATCATTTGTATTCGTAATAGGTGATTCAGGAAGTGGTAAGAGTACATTTATGAAACTTCTTTATAGAGAAGAGAAACCAACAAGTGGACAAATTATTGTTGGTGGTATAAATGTAGCTAAGCTAAGAAATAGTAAAGTTTATAAACTAAGAAGAAAATTAGGTATAGTTTTCCAAGATTATAGATTATTACCTAAACTTACAGTTTATGAAAATGTAGCTTTCGCAATGGAAGTAATTGGTGCGCCTAAACAACAAATAAGAGTAAAGGTTTTAAAAGCATTAGAGATGGTTGGACTAAAAAATAAAGTACATAACTATCCTAACCAATTATCAGGTGGAGAACAACAAAGAGTAGCTATTGCTCGTGCTATAGTTAATAATCCTAAAATGTTATTATGTGATGAACCTACAGGAAACCTAGATCCAGGAATGAGTTTAGAAATAATGAAGGTTCTAGATGAAATCAATAAAACAATGGGAACAACAATTATAGTAGTAACACATGATAAAGCTATAGTTAATAAAATGAAAAAACAAGTTATTACTTTGAAAGAAGGAAGACTTATAAATAATAAAGAGAAAGGAACATATGACAATGAAAGTGCTTAGAATGTTAGGAAGAAGCGTAAGAGATGCTTTTAAAAGTGTATTTCGTAATTTCAGTTTATCACTAGCTTCTATTTCATGTATTGCAATAACATTAATAATAGTTTCACTATCAATAGTAGTTTCATTTAATGTTCAAAACTTTACTAAAGAAATAGAAAAAGATTTAACAATAGTTGTATTCGTTGATAATGAAGCAACTGAAGAAGATGTTAAAGATATAAAAGAAGAATTAACTGAAATAAAAGAAATAAATAAAAAGAGTATAGTTTATTCATCAAAGAATGATCAAAAAGAAAAAATATCAAGTGAATCAGATGTATTTAAAACAGTAATGAAAGATTGGGATGAAAAAGATAATCCATTAAAAGATACATTCCAAGTTAAAGTAAAACATGCTGATAAAATAAGTAAAACAGCAGAGAAAATAAGAAAAATAGATAAAGTAGCAGTAGTAAAATATGGTGAAGGAATGGTTGATAAACTAGTTAGTGCCTTTGCTACTATTAAAAAAGTTACTTATATCGCAGTAGTAGCGTTAATAATAGTTACAATATTCTTAATAGTTAATACAATTAAGTTAACAATCTTCTCAAGAAAAAGAGAAATTGGAATCATGAGATTAGTTGGAGCTAGTAACTTTACTATTAAAAATCCATTTATAGTAGAAGGAATGATTCTAGGAATGATAGGATCAATACTTCCAATATGTTTAATAGTATTTGGTTATCCAATGTTATATAGAAGATTAGGTGGACATGTATTCTCACCACTTATAAAAATGATTGAACCTACATCAAGATTTATATTGAATGCATCACTACTAGTATTAATTATAGGAATAATAGTTGGTATGATAGGTAGTGCCAGAGCAGTAAGAAAGTATTTAAAAGTATGATGAAAAAAAAGTTTATAGTAATAGTATTACTTCTATCTTTTGCTATATACCCTTTTACAGTTCAAGCTAAAACAATAAAACAGTTTGAACAAGAAGTTGCTAATTATACTGCTCAACTTGAAGAAAAGAAGAGTAAAATAGCAAAAAATGATGCAGAAGTAGAACAAATAAAAAAGAGAATTACACAGATAGAAGGACAAATATCAGCTGCAGAAGCAGAAATAAAAAGATTACAAGATGAAATAGATGCTTCAAATAAAGAAATAGAAAAGAAAAGTGCTGAAAGTAAGAAAGTAATGGAATATTACCAAATTGCTAATGGAGAAAATCTTTATCTAGAATATGTTTTTGGAGCAGAAACAATAACTGATATGATTTATCGTATGTCTATAATTGAACAGTTAACTGAATATAATGATAAAATCATGAAGGAACTACAAGAATTAATAGACAGTAATAATAAGAAAAAAGAAGAACAAAATAAGAAGAAAGCAGAACTTAAAAAATTAGAAGAAGAATTAGAATCAGAAAAAGAAAGAATTAATGCTGATACTAAATCAATTAAAGAAACTATGCCTGGTATAGAAGATCAGATAAAAGCTGCTAAACAACAGATTGCCGACTTAAAGAAAATGGGCTGTGGAGAAAATGAAGAAAAAGATGCCTGTGTTACTAGATATTGGGCAAGACAATCTGCAAGTGGTGGAAGTTTACCTAGTACAAATGGATTCTATAGACCAATGGATTATGGATACGTAACACAATGGTATGGAGGTATTGGAGGACACATGGGTGTTGACCTTTCATCTTCTAATAAATCAATTACTATTTATCCAATTGCTTCAGGACAAGTAAGTGCTAAATACTATGATGTATATGGAGCTTTAGTAATTAAGATAAGACATAATGTAGGAGGAAAGATTATTTATTCTACTTATGCCCACTTAAGAAGTTGGTCAGTAAATATTAACCAAATAGTTACAGAAAATACACCAATTGGACAAATGGGATCAACTGGATGGTCAACTGGACCTCATCTACACTTAGAAATAACTTCATGTGATTGGAAATCAAGTGGTGGAGGATGTACATGGGCTGAATACCAAAGAAGAACAATTAATCCGACAAAATATGTAGCTATACCAAGTTCATGGAATAATAGATAAAGAGATTGCCTCTTTATCTTTTTTTATGTTATACTTTATTTAATAGAAAGACTTATAGGAGTATATATGAAAAGAGATATAATAATTAAAGTTATTTTAGGAGCGGTAATACTCGCATGTTTAGTTATGTATTTAATACCAACTAAACCGACTAAAGATGAATTAAAATTTAAAGAAGAGTACGAAAGTATTAATAGTATAGTTAATGAAAAGACTGGTAAGAAAAATAGAAAAGTAACTATTCCAGAAAAGAATGGAGTAAAATACATAGATGGTAAACAATTAATAAAGAAAATAAAGAAAAAAGACTCGTTTATAGTTTACTTTGGATTTAAAGATTGTCCATGGTGTAGAAGTGTAGTAGAAATACTAATTAAAACTATGAAAGAAAATAATGTAAAAGAAATATACTATATGGATATAAAAGAAGTAAGAGATGTATATAAAATAGAAGATGAAAAACTAGTAAAAGAAAAAGAAGGAACCCCTGAATATATGGAACTACTTAAAAGACTAGGTAAAGTATTAGATGATTATACAGTAGAAGATGCATCAACTGGAGAAAAAAGAATATATGCACCTAATGTAGTAGGAATAAAAGATGGTAAAGCAACAGTGATGCAGACAGGAGTAAGTAAAAAAGAAACTAATCCATATATGAAGTTAACTAAAACTATGAAAGATGATACTAAAAAACAATTTGAAAGAGTAATAGAAGGAGTTTATTAAACTCTTTTTTTATTGACTAAAAATATACTTTGAAGTATACTTATTTTAGAAAATATGTTAGGAGGATACACAATATGGAACGAAAAATAAGTATGTATCTACAAAAATGGAAGAATGACGTAGTTAGAAAGCCACTACTACTATATGGACCAAGACAAATAGGTAAAACATTTACTACATTAGAGTTTGGAGAAAAAGAATATAAGAATGTTGTATATTTTAATTTACTTAATAATACAGAAATAACAACTATGTTACAAAAAGAAAAATCAACAGAGAAAATTATTCTAAATCTTTCACTTAGTTGTGGAGAAACAATATTACCTAATGACACATTAATTATATTTGATAATGTAGATGATGTAGAAGTAGTTAAGACAATTAAAATATTTGGAGGAGAACTAAGTAAATATCATATTATTATGATTACTTCAAAAAGAGATAAGATTAATAAGTTTAAAGGAGAAGAACTACAATATAAAGTAATGAGTTCACTAGATTTTGAAGAATATTTATGGGCAAGAGATGAAAAGAACTTAGCAGGTATAATAAGAGAATGTTTTGAAAAAAGAAAAACATGTCAGTTCCATAAACTAGCACTAGATTTATTCTTTGATTACTTATCTACTGGAGGTATGCCTGAAGTAGTGCTTTCTAGTATTAATGGATTAAATGAATATAAGTTAGATGCTATAAAACAAAAAATAGTAGGAATTTACAAAAGACAATGTATTGATACAGATAACTTAATAGATATAGAAAGATCAGTAAGTGTAATAGATTCAATACCATATCAATTAAAGAAAGAAAATCGTAAGTTCCAATATGGACTACTTGGTTTTGGAAGTAGAAAAAAAGAATATGATAATGCAATAGACTTTTTAACTACTAATCAGTTAATATATAGAAGTTATAAAATAAATGAAGTTAAGTCACCACTTAGTAGTTGTAAAGATCAAGATAGCTTTAAACTATACTTAAATGATGAAGGACTACTTTATTCAATGCTACACTTAAATAAAAAAAGTATACTAGTAGATGAAAAGATGAAAAAAATATTATATGAGGAGCATATAGCAAGATGTTTAGTAGAAGCAAGTTATCCACTATATTACTATCAATCAGATGGTAAAGCTGAAGTAGACTTTGTAATACAAAATAGAATGGGTAAAATAATACCAATAGAAATAGCTACTATGTCTAATTCTAAAGCAAAAGCTTTATCAGTATTTATGAAAAAATATACTGTAACAGATGCTTATAGAATTACAGAGAATAACTTTAGTACTAGAAAAGGAGTAAGATATTTACCAATATATGCAGTATTTTGTTTAAATGACTTTAAGATATAGGAGACAATATGAAAAAAACAGTTTTATTAACAATTTTAGATGGATATGGATTAAGAGATAAGGATAATTTTCCACATACAACACTAGAAGCATCAGGAACATATGTAGGACTTCCAGATGGACAAATGGGTAATAGTGAAGTAGGACATATGAATATAGGAGCTGGACGTCTTGTTTATCAGCCACTAGAGTTAATAAATAAAAGTATAAGAGATGAAGAGTTCTATAAAAATGAAAAACTATTAAGTGTTATTAATCATTGTAAAAATAATAATTCAAGACTACATTTTCTAGGATTAATAAGTGATGGAGGAGTTCATTCTCATATAGATCATTTACTTGCGTTAATAGAGTTATGTAAAAGAGAAAGCTTTAAAGATATATACTTACATCTATTTACTGATGGTAGAGATGTATCTCCTACTAGTAGTTATGAATATATTAAGAGAGTTGAGGAAAAACTACAAGAAGTAGGATTTGGAAGTGTTGCAAGTATTGGTGGTAGATATTATGCAATGGATAGAGATAATAACTATGATAGACTTAAAAAAGGATATGATGCTATCGTTCACAGTACACCACTTTCAAATATATCTATAAAAGAATATATAGATAATAGTTATAAAGAAGGTATTACAGATGAGTTTTTTGAACCAGTATCTTTCTCTAAAGAAGGAAATATTAGAGAAAATGATGGAGTTATAGCTTTTAACTTTAGAAAAGATAGATTAAGAGAAATATTAACAGCTATTACTAATAAAGACTTTAATGATATGGAAGTAGTAAAGTTTAATAATGTTAAAACAGTAACTATGATGCCAGTTGTAAATAGTGTTAAAGCAGAACATGCATTTAATGATCCAGAACTTACTAATATATTAGGAGAATACTTAGAAAAATGTGGATTATCACAACTTAGAATAGCTGAAACTGAGAAGTATGCTCATGTAACATTCTTCTTTGATGGAGGAAAAGAAGTAGATTATAAAGATGAGAAAAAGATACTTGTTCCTTCACCAAAGGTTGCTACATATGATTTAAAACCAGAAATGAGTGCATATGAAGTAACAGAAAAATTAGTTAATGAAATAGGTAACTATGATGTAATTATACTTAATTATGCAAATGGAGATATGGTTGGACATACTGGTGTAATGGATGCTGCTGTTAAAGCAGTAGAAGCAGTAGATGAATGTTTAGGAAGAGTATATGAGAAAATTAAAGAAGTAGATGGAACAATGATTATAATAGCTGATCATGGAAACTGTGAAGAAATGATAGATGATGATGGTAATGTAGTAACATCTCATACTACTAATCTAGTACCATGTATTATAACAAGAGAAGGACTAAAACTTCATCCTGGTAAACTAGGAGATGTCGCACCTACTTTATTAGAATTAATGAATATAGAAAAACCAGTACAAATGACTGGAGGAAGTTTAATAGAAAAATAAATATCAAGTAATTGATATTTTTTTCTTTGTTCGATTGAAGATATAGAAAATATGTTCTATAATTAATTTAGAGGTGGTCATAATGGAAAGAATTATATTTCACATAGATGTTAATAATGCTTATCTTTCTTGGACTGCAGTAAAAAAGTTAAAAGAAGGAGAAAAACTAGATATAAGAACAATACCTTCAGTAATTGGAGGAAATGAAAAAGATAGGCATGGTATAGTTCTAGCTAAAAGTCCAGTAGCTAAAAAGATGGGAGTAGTATCAGCTGAACCAATATAACACAGTTTACTCCTCTAATAGAAAGATATTCAATAGATGAATGTTTCTTAGATTTAACAGGTACTAATCTTTTATATAAAGATTATTTAGAATTAGCTTATAAAATAAAAGATCATATTAAAAATGAGTTTGGTTTTACTGTTAATGTTGGTATTGGAAATAATAAGTTATGTGCGAAGATGGCATCTGACTTTTTAAAACCAGATAGAGTACACACTTTGTATCCAAATGAAATAAAAGAGAAGATGTGGCCACTAGATGTAGGAGATTTATTCATGGTTGGTAAAAGTACAGCATCTACTTTAAGAAGTATTGGAATAAATACTATTGGAGAACTTGCAGTATGTAAAGAAAGTTTTTTAAAGAAATATTTTAAGAATCAGACTACTTTCTTAATAGAGTCTGCTAATGGAATAGATTATTCTAAAGTAGAACCTAGAAGTAATAAGAGTGACAGTATTAGTGTATCTGAGACTCTTCCTTATGATGTTAGTGATATAGATAAGATAAAAGAGATATTATTTAGACAAACAGAAGAAGTAACTAGAGCTTTAAGATATCAGAAGCAGTATGCTAAAACAGTAGCTATTACTTATAAGAATAGTATGTTTCAAAGTTATCAACATCAAACTAAACTTCCCGTACCAGAAAATTCCACAACATCTGTGTATAAAGTAGTTATAGAACTTTTAGAAGAAAGTTGGAAAGATGAAGCTATTAGAAATATAGGTGTAAGACTTTCTGACTTCTCAGATAACAGAGTAGAACAAGTAAATATCTTTTCAGAGGTAAAAGAAGAAAAGCAAGATAAGATAGAAGAAATAGCAGATAACATTAATAAAAAGTATGGAGGAGCAAGTGTAATGCCTGCATCTATTAAAGTAATAGGCAAAATGAATAGAGGAAAAAGTCATAAAAATTAACATAATTTAATAATATGTTAAAAAAATATAAAAAATTTAACATATTTCTTGTATATGTTAAAAAAATAGTGTAATATTATATAAAGGAGATGATAGTATGAAATTATTACCATTTGATGATTATAATTTAAAAACGCCTAAAATTCTTGAGGCTTTAAATGAGGCTTCTAGATCACTTGCAGAATTAAAAGGATTTGCGAATTCTATTCCAAATCAACATATTTTGATAAATGCTATTACAATAAATGAAGCAAAAGATAGTAGTGCAATTGAAAATATTGTAACAACACATGATAGTATTTATAAAGTATTGACTGAAAGTGGCTTCAAAGAGGAAGCGGCAAAAGAAGTTGTTGATTACAGAAGTGCTATTTGGCGTGGATATGAAATTATTAAAGAAAAAGAATTTATTTCGACTAATGTTTTAGTAGAACTTCAAGGAATGATAGAACATAATAAAGCAGGAATTAGAAAGAATCCGGGGACTAAATTAGTTAATAGTAAAACAGGTGAAGTAATTTATACTCCACCACAAGATGAAAAAGAAATAAGAGATTTATTAAAAAATCTTGAAGATTATATTAATGAAAATGATGATGAAGTAGACCCATTAATTAAAATGGCATTAATTCATTATCAATTTGAAACAATTCATCCATTTTATGATGGAAATGGAAGAACTGGTAGAATATTAAATGTTTTATATTTGGTATTAAATAATCTCTTAGATAGTCCTATTCTTTATCTAAGTAATTATATTAATAAAAATAAAGATAGATATTATAAATTATTTACTGAATTTAGAGAAAATGATAATTATGAAGATTGGATTATATATATTTTAAAAGGTATTGAGGAAACTTCAAAAAATACTATTGAATTAATTAAGCAAATTCAAAAAGAAATGGAATCATATAAGGAAGAGTTTATGGATAAACTACCTAAAATATATTCTGATGAATTATTAGATTCTTTATTCTATGAAGTATATACTAGAATTAGTTATGTAGAAGATAGATGTGGTGTTACACGTCAAACTGCTGCTACATATTTAAATGAATTAGTAAATGTTGACCTGCTAAAATTTGAAAAAGTAGGTAGAGAAAGCATTTATAAGAATGTAAGGCTGATAGAATTGTTAAGTAAATTTTAATTAGTGGATGTAGTAATACTATTGTTAAATATTAAAAAACAAGGTAATATTTATTTAGTTAAGGAAACTTCATAAAATAAAAAGTATACGTTTGATTGCCTGAATCAGACGTAATCCCTTATTAGGATGCATCTGAAATCAACTAGGTTGAAATCAGATGTTTTTTTATTTAAAAAATCATATAGCAATAAAAAACAATTGTTTTTTATAAAATACTGATATATAATATTTACTTAAATTGGAGGTCTACTTATGTTGGATAAAGAAGAATTGAAACAATTAGGTGAATTATATAAAAAAGAAAAATCAAACATCGTTTTAAATAGAATGTTAAACAAAGTTTCACTAGTGGATTTAATTACGGATAAAGATACAGAATTTGATTCACAATTTAATATCAATATAAATACTCATGGTGTTGTAGATCAAAGAAATTCTTGCCGTTGCTGGTCATTTGCAGCTCTAAATATTTTAAGAGAAGAAGTAATTAAAAAATGTGATCTAGATAATTTTCAATTATCAGGAAGTTATATAGCTTATTATGATAAACTTGAAAGATTTAATAAAAAACTTGAAAATATTGTTAATTATAAATTGGAAGGAAAAGATTTATATGATAGATATATATCAAAAGTATTATCTGATGGTATATATGATGGAGGTTGGTTTACTCAATTTGCATATTTAGTAGATAAGTATGGGGCGGTTCCAAGTAATGTTTTTCCAGAAACATACCATTCATCAAATACATATGAAATAAATTTAATATTAACAAGATTATTAAGAAAGTTTTACTTAGAAATAGAAAAAGAGAAAGATGTATCAAAAATTAATGAGATAAAAGAAAAATACTTTAGATATGCATATAAAATAGTTTCTAGTGTATATGGAATTCCACCTGAGATATTTAATTTTGAATACACTGATATTAATGGCAAATATCATATAGATAAGAATTTAACGCCTAAAAAGTTTTATAATAAATATATAGGATTAGATTTATTAAATGATTATGTTGAAGTAGGTAGCTATAAAGATGAGAGATATGATTATGGTAATGTCTATCAATTTGAAGATACTGCTCAAATGAGTGGAGCTGAGGATTTAAGAGTTTTAGTCATAAAAAATAAAGAACTAAAGAATTTAATGTTAAAGCAATTAAGAGCTGGAGAATTAGTTTCTTTCTATTGTTCTACTACCGCTAGAAGAATAGATGGTATTTGGATAGATACAATGGATAGATATAGTGATATATTTGATGTTGATTTAAGACTTGATAATAATGATATTTTAAAAACTAATGGTAGAACTGGAGAACATTGTATGCTGTTCAGCGGAGTTAAAACTATAGCTAATAAACCAGTTAAATGGAAAGTAGAGAATAGTTGGGGAAGTCAGAGTGGATTTAATGGAAAGTATATTGCTGATGATGATTGGGTAAATAAATATGTATATATAGCAATTATTAATAAAAAACATCTTAATAAAAAGCAAGAAGAATGTTTAAATAAAAAAATAGTAAAAGTAAAAAAATGGGATGCAAAGTTAGATTAGGTATTACTAATTAAATATTGTTAAAAACTAAATAATATGATAATATATATTTAGTGAAGGAAACTTCATAAAATAAAAAGGATACGTTTGATTGCCTGAATCAGACGTAATCCCTATTGGATATCATCTGAAATCAACTAAGTTGAAATCAGATGCTTTTTTTTCTATTTAAAAAACATTATATACATAAGTATAAATATTATAATAAATAGAAGGAGTATAATGAAACATAGAGATTGTTCTCTTTTAGTCATATAACCACCTCCCTTCTTCCAAAGGGAAAACACCTGATATATTTCAAACGTATCCATTTATATTATAATTAGCAAAGTTCTAAAAACTTGATTTTTTTCTTATTTTGTGGTAAAATATGCACTAGCAAAAAGGGATTGGAATAGATATTGGGGGATTTATATGGAAAAGAATAATTTTGAATATAAAAAATTATTAGAGATAAAAAAAATGTCTATACAAGAATTATCAGCTTATTATAGGAAATTACGTAGTTATGAATATGATCAAAATAAACCATTAGAATCCAGTAAAATTAAAAAGAAGATTTATTTTTTAACAAAACTAATATTAAAAATTGATCGTTTATTGACTAGTAGAAAACTAATTTTATTTGATGACAAAAGATCTAATGATATTTCTAAAGGTAAAGTATATGCATCAAGTCATGTTGGAAGATATGATATAGAATCAGCTATGGAGGCAATTGGTGAACAAGTATATTTTGTCATGGGAGATCCGGAAGAAACATATAGAAATTTTGAAGGCTTTTTCTTAGACAAGATTCAAGGCAGAATATGTATGGATACAGGATATAATATATATAATATTTTTCAAAAATATAAAGAAGGCAAATTGTTAACAGAACAAGAAAAAGAACTTTATGATGAATATAAAAAAGATAGACATATATGTGAAGTAACATGTACTAGACGAATTGCTAATAAAGATAATATATTAATTTATCCAGAAGGAGCATGGAATGTAACACCAAGATTAACTCAATCATTATTTCCTGGTGCTGCTAGAATTGCTGTTAATGGAAATGGGGTAATAATTCCCATTGGTATTACACGAGACAGTAAAAAGTATACAGTAAATATAGGTAAAGAGATAGATGTAACTGGTGCATCTGAAAAAGATGTTAAAGATATAACTAATTTATTAAAAGAAAAGATGAATTCTTTGGTGGGAGAAATAATCTTTAGTCAAAATAAAATAATTTCTAGAGCATCTTTAAAGGATCCATATCAAAATGAATTAGATTTTATAAATAATATAATGTCTGAATCTGAAAATGGTTATACTTTAGATATAATAGAAAAAACTCGATATTATGATTCTAATAGTCCTGAAAATGTAGTGGGGATTAATTATACAAAAAGACTTTAATATAAAGTCTTTTTTTGATATACTTATTAAGGTAGGAAGTGATAAAATGAGTGGAGTATGGTTACCTTTTGGATCGTTAGTACTTGCAATTTATCTTGTTGTTTTGTTTTTTATAAAAGGTTCAGTTAAAAACTATGAAACAACAATATATAGAAAACTAATTATTATCAATTTATTGTATTCAACATTTGGAGTTGTTATTTATTTGTTTGCTATGAAGGTTGGACATTTATATTTCACAGGGGTATTACAGTCGTTTTATCTAATAATGATGGATTTGATGCTATTATTTTTACTTGAATATGTTATAGAATTAAATACATTTAGTAAAAAGTCGAAAAAAGTTATGAATATAGTATTTAGTGTTATTACTACTATAATTGTATTATTTATATTAATATTACCGATGGATACTATTATTAGTGGAGAGACAGTTGATTTAAATGGTCCTGCTTATTATGCTGCAATGGTTGAAATCGTATTATATATGTTTTTAATTATATTTTTTTGCGTATTAATTTATACTAGAAATAAGAATGAGAAAAGTAAACTTTTGCCATTTATTATTCTATTTGTATTTTTTATAATTGGATTAATTTTACGTAATTACTATCCAGAAGTAATAACTGAAACATTTATTTTTACTTTAAGTTATCTAGTCATGTATCATACAATAGAAAATCCAGATTTAAAAATGTTAAAACAAATGGAACTTGCTAAAGATCAAGCGGAAAGAGCTAATAATGCTAAAAGTGATTTTTTAAGTAGTATGTCTCATGAAATAAGAACTCCACTTAATGCAATAGTAGGATTTAGTGAAGATCTTCAAAGTTATAAAGATACAGCAGATCCTGAAATAATTGAAGATGCTAATTATATTATGGAAGCATCTAAAACACTACTTGAAATAGTTGGCAATATACTTGATATTAATAAAATAGAAAGTAATAAGATGGAAATTACAGAAGTTAAATATAACTTTAAAGAAGAAATTGAAAATCTAGCTAAAATAGATGCAACGAGAATTGGGGAAAAGAATATTAACTTTAAAATTAATCTTGCACCTGATATTCCTTATGAATTACTTGGAGATAAGACACATATGAAGGAAATAGTTAATAACTTGTTAACTAATGCTATTAAATATACTGAACAAGGAGAAATAGAATTATCTGTTAAGTGTATAAATCAAAATAATATTTCTAATTTAATTATTAGTGTTAGAGATACCGGTCGTGGTATTAAGGCCGAAAATATAGAAAAGCTATTTACTAAATTTGAACGATTAGATGTAGAAAAAAATTCTACAACAGAGGGTACAGGATTAGGTCTTGCTATTACAAAAGCTTTAGTAGAGATGATGGGTGGAAAGATTAATGTTCAATCAACATTTGGTCAAGGGTCACTATTTGTAGTACAAATACCACAAAAGATAAGTATGTTAGCTGATCCAAATCAAACAATAGAAATTAATATAACACCTAAACAAACTGCTGTCCCAGTAGTGCAAGAAATAGTAGAACCAAAAGTAGAAGTAGAAACACCAAATATTGTGTTGCCAACAGGATTTAATAGTAAAAAACTACTAATAGTAGATGATAATAAATTAAATATAAAAGTGGCACGTAGAGCTCTTCAAGATTTTGATTTAGAAATAGACGAATGTTATGATGGAGAAGAATGCTTGAAGAAAGTAGTTAATGGTGACGAATATGATTTAATACTAATGGATATTATGATGCCAAATATGAGTGGAGAAACAGCTATTGCTAAATTAAGAGAGAATCCTAATTTTAAAATACCTACTATAGCTTTAACTGCAGATGCAGTTGCAGGAGCTCAAGAAAAGTATATAAGTGAAGGATTTGTAGATTATATAGCTAAACCATTTAGTAAAGAACAAATAAAAGAAAAGCTAGATAAAATATTTAAATAGTAATACCATTATTTACCATTGTTAATTATTAAATAGTGTGTTAATATGTATGTAATGAAGGAAACTTCATAAAATAAAAAGGATACGTTTGATTGTCCGAATCAGACGTAATCCCTTATTAGGATGCATCTGAAATCAACTTAGTTGAAATCAGATGTTTTTTATTATTTAAATAGTAAGGTGATTACTATAAAAAA
>CADAWN010000032.1 GCA_902791625.1 uncultured Erysipelotrichaceae bacterium
AGTGATTTTCATTACCCATTGTTTCATATTTTTTCTAACAACAGGGAATCCTCCTCTTTCACTCTTACCATCAATTACTTCATCATTAGATAAAACTGTACCTAGTTCTTCACACCAATTAACTGGCATATCAACTTGTTTAGCATATCCATCTAAATAAAGCCTCTTAAATATCCATTGTGTCCATTTATAATAACTTGGATCAGCAGTTGATATTTCTCTATCCCAATCATATGAAAAACCTAACATTTTAAGTTGTTTTTTAAATGTAGCAATATTTTTTTCAGTAAATGTACTTGGATGATTACCTGTTTTAATTGCATATTGTTCAGCAGGTAGTCCAAATGCATCCCATCCGATTGGATGTAATACATTATATCCTTGCATTCTTCTCATACGAGACATTATATCAGTTGCAGTATATCCTTCTGGATGTCCAACATGAAGTCCCTGTCCAGATGGATATGGGAACATATCCAAAGCATAATACTTAGGTTTAGAAAAATCACTAGTATCTGTCTTAAATGTCTTATTTTCCTCCCAATAATCTTGCCATTTCTTTTCTATTTGTGTAAAATCATTCATTATTAATCTTTCCTTTCTTTTCTAACTTCTTAATCTTTCTTTTTAAATATTTAGCGAGTAACCAATAACTAATATATATTACTGGAAAAATAATTACGCAAGCAATAAGTATTTGTAATATACCCATTTTCGTAATACAAGAAATTGACACAATAAGTGCAATATCAAAACTTGAAACTACAGATATTGATCTAAGTACACTACTATACTTCAATTTATCAATATCAACTTTGTAATATAACTTTAGTAAACGTACTTCAACTAAATCTCTCTTCAGTTTAGATTTTTTACCTTTTTTTGTTTGTCTATAATTTCTAATAAATATAACTAAATATACAATTAGTACTATTAAGAATGTTATAGCAAACAGGATTGCTCCATTAATTAATTTATTTTTCATAAACACCTCCAAAATAAAAATCGTCCTTCATATAAGGACGATTTGATCGCGTTACCACCTTACTTCACTTTCGTGCAGCTCTATAGTTTTAACGGTCTTCACCGAAATATTTTTTATGTAATCAAGTTCATAAAGTTACAATGTTTGTTTTCACCATATACAAACTCTCTTTGAAAGTAATACTTTATTACTACTATTACAATATTTGAAACGATTAAACATATTATACTAGACTTCAGAAATATATTCAAGTAATTTTAAGAATAATTTAATATGTTCTTTAGATAAACCTTTTTTCTTTAGTTTTCTAATAGCAATTCTTTTCTTTTTTATACTTAATTCACCAAATATAATATTAGCTATATCCTCTTTTAAATATGTATTAATCTGTAAATCCATTAAGATACTATCAACATCATCATTAATAACACGTACAGCATCTATTTCTATATCTTTACCTTTACAGTTAACAGTTAATTGACCAACAGTTGGTATTCCTTTTAAATATACTATAAAGTCATTTCCATCAACTGTATATTCACCTTTAACTTCTTGCGTATTAAACATTACTTTAACACTTTCTGCTTGTTTAGTATTTCTAAATACTAACTTATAATCTCGTCTATCTGGTGCAATACCACTCTTACCTTCTATTGCACGAATAATTACAGTATAATTACTCTTCAAGTAGTTATAGTCAATTGATGTCTTTAAATAATATCCTTCTTTATATAAAGATGTAATACCATCATCTTCATATAATGTGTACATATTACTTACACCTGGGAATATATGTATTTCCATCTCTTTTGCAAGACCAACATTGTTCATATCACTCTTATTAGAAAGTGGAATAATTGATCCAGCCATTGCAAACACTGGATAATCTTCTTCTCTAAAGAATGATATGTATTTCTTACCACCTGGGAATTTTTTACCAGTAAAGAAGTCATACCAAATACCATCTGGCATATAGAATCTATGAACAGTTCTACTCATAATAGGATCTTTCTTATTAAGTATTGGACATACTAAAAGTTGTGAGCCAAAATAGAACTGATTTTTATATAATTCATCATCATAACACCATGGATAGTTATAATAGAATGGTTGAATAATAGGTACTCCAACCTTAGAATAATTATATGCTTCTGTATATAAATATGGTATTAATCTATGTCTTAATCTTAAATAGTCAGCTACTATATTAGTAGTTTTTGCTTCCCAAGACCAAGGTTCTTTTTTATAGTAATGTCCTCCTTCAGAGTGAAAACGTAGTATTGGTGAAAAGCATCCTAACTCTACACTTCTTATATAAAGTTCACTTTCTTCAATACCACCGCGATTACCACCTACATCTAGACTTAACCATGAAATTCCTAAATTAGATGCATTAATATAAGTAAATACTTGTTTAGCTAAATCTTCCCAAGTAATCTCACTAGGTCCACCATAAAGTATTGGATATCTTTGAGGAGCAACTATTGATCCACGAGATAGAATTAAACCTCTCTTATTAGGATTCCTATCAGAATCATGATACATATAATGTGGCATAGCCCACATGTTAGTTACATTTTTATTATCTACATAATCATTCCAAAAGAAATCTACTCCTAAAGCTTCTAGAGGATGTAAGAATAATTTAAAATAAATATCTAATATTTTAGGATTTAATGGATCAAATTTAATAATACTATTATCTTTTATGCCTAAATATTCAGCTGCTTTAGGATAAAAAGCTTCATGAGGATAAAAACCATCTTTGGGATTAACACATAATCCTACTCTAATGTTTTTTTCATGTAATTTTTTTATTGTATCTTGAGGATTTGAAAATAAACCTTTATTAAAAGTAAAACCTGATTTTAAATCTTTCTTATCTCCAACCTCTGTATAATGCCAACCATTATCTAATGCGATTACTGATAATGGTATTCTTTTCTTTTCAAATTTTTTAACAAGATCAAATATAGTTTCTTGATTATAATTTAAATTTCTACTCCACCAATTACCAAGTGCATATCTTGGAAGTAATTCTGGAAATCCTGTTATTTTAAAGTAATCTACCAATGCTTCTTTAAAATCAGTATCATACATAAAAACATAAACATCAATATGACCTGCTGGTCTATCAACTAAAGTTCCATCTGGACTAACTATTTTATTATTACTATCATTAAAAGAAGCAAATCCTTCAATAGAATATAAACCTCTTTCAAAAGCAGAATTTAAAGGTACATCAAAACCGCATACATTACCTTTCATATTTCTTACTTCAGGATGTTTGTAATACCAATCTCTTTCTCTATCTTTATCTTTTTTACTAACTAAAGTTATTTTTAAATTTTTACCCGGATTAAAATTATTACCTTCTAATGGTTGTTCTTTTACATAAGTAAGTCTAAAATATTTTGTATCTATTTCAATCGTATTTTGTACTTGTCTTAAAGTAAATGCTGGAACTCCAACATTTCTATTTACTACAAGTTCAGTGGGTTCATCTACAAATACACCATTAGGATTATATTCAATACGTACAACACGTTCAGTTAATACAGAAATGCGGTATTTTGAACCTTTAACGCATGCCTTAGGATCAGTCTTTGCTTTAGCTGGATCAATAAAAAATTGTTTACCTAATGGATACATATAAACACCCTCCTATTCTATCATTAATTATAACACAAAATTAAAATAATAAAAGAGATAAATTATATTATTTATCTCCATATTCAGCATAATACTCTTCTAATGAAAGTTTTTCATCATATATCTTTTTAGCTACTTTTTTACCAACATATCTAAAATGCCATGGTTCTTCTTTTATTTCTGTTAAAAACTCTTTTTTCTTCTGATATCTATAACAAAAACCATATTTATAACTATTATTTATCATCCACTCATATTCAGTTGATTCTTTAAATACATTTTTATTACCACTTGCAAAATCAAATGCAAGTCCTGTCTGATGTTCCGAAAAACCTGGATTAACTACATATTTTTTAACATAATTTTCACCATACAACTTAAAGTATGTATCATAAACTTCTTGTTGATCTTGATAACTTCTATATCCAGAATTAATAAGTATTTTTTGTCCATCTTTTTCAGCATCTTTAATCATTGAAATAGCAGCATTTACAGCCTCTCTTTTACCTTTTGTTTTAGAATCTCCATCTATTGTATATTCTTTCTTAACTGTTACTAAATCTTTAGGAATAAAATCTTTATCTACACAAAAATGTTTATTAACTAAAACATCTATTTTATTACCATCTACTTTTACACAATCTGTATATGCTTCTTTATCTAAATTAAGATTTATAAGAATTACAGTAGTTTCTTCATCTTCTCCTTCTTCATTACTATACTTTAAATATCTATCATAATACTTAAGTTTAGCATATGGATAAGAATAAAACTCTTCTAAATATTTAACTTTTTCTTTTTTAGCAAATTCTGTAACATCTTGATCACTACCATGAGCAAGAATCATAGATATTTCTCTTGTAGTATATTTTTTATCTAATAAAGTATTAATATTTTTTATTAAATTTTCATGATTTTGATATTTTATATTTTTGTATTTATCTAAATTTTTTTCTTTATAATCTTTACTTTCAAAAGCTTTATTTAAAGTCTTATTATTTGGATTACTAAGTGCATAATCATATTTAAATTTAAATATTATATTATTACTAGCAGTTGAACTATAGCCAATATTTTCTAGTTTATTCTTTCTATAAAAATAAAAACTAAAAACAGTTATTACAACCACTAAAACAGCAATAATAATTCTTGTTGCCATCTTAGTTGCAGGTCTCATTTTTAATACTTTTTTCTGATACATAACAATCAAACCTCCTACTTATAGAAAATAAAGTCATTTACTTTTAATTCATTTATATTATAAGCCATTCTATTATTTCCTATATCATCTGCAAGTAATGCTTCCCTATACTTATAAGCATTAAACTTTACTTTTTTACCTATTTGAAAATTATTATAATCATTAGAAAAATATGAAAAATATTCAGTTTTCTCAGGTGGTAGAAGTTGAAAAGAACTATCTAAGCTTCTTATATAAAACTTTCTTCCTCCTACACAAGTTAGTGCATCATAGATTTCTCCAACTATTATTTTTTCAGCATTTTTAGATGTTAAAGAAACTAGTTTAATAATTCCTAAAATAAATACTATTACACCAACACCACAACCTATTATGTAATAAATATAATAACTTGATATATATAAATCTTTAGGATTATCCTTATTATATTTTAATGTTATTACATCATCTGGTCTTTCAAAATGTTTTTCTGGATCATCATAATAATACTTCTTATTATTTACAATATATTGATATCTTACTTTTAAATAAGGTTTACCTGCCTGATAATCCTTTTCACTAGAGAATATATTAGCAGATACAGCTATATAACTATTATTCTTTTCATTAGCATCTAATATTAAAACAACAGCCATACCAATAATAATTAATCCCATAAATATTACAGATATTCCAGGCATTTTACTTTTTTTAACATTATTTCTTAGAACACTATCTTCATTTATGTTTTCCACTGTAACTCCTCCTATTCTTATATTAGTATACCAAAAAAAAGACAACTTTAAAAGTTATCTTTTAGAAAGTTCCACAACTTTTTTCCAAAGTAGAGGTCCAACTAAGCCATTTATCTGAAATCCATAATCATTTTGAAGTTTTTTAACTGATTTTTCAGTCAGTTCATCAAATACTCCATTTACTCTAACACCAGGTATTGATTTATCATATTTACATATTTTTAAAAGAAAACTTTGAAATCTTCTAACATCATCACCACTCATACCTAAACTTAAGAAATAATCTGGATATAATTCATTTACATATGAAGAATATTCCTCTGGAAAGTACTTTAATATTTTGTTATATATTTCCTCTAGAACCTTCCAATCTTGATAAGTAATTATTCCAGTAACAGGAAGTCCATATTTCTTTTGAAAGGCCATAACCATCATCTTAGTATTATCATTAAATACTGAATTTGTCTTTAGATGTGGAACATCTGAATCTAAAAACGATATTGCATCTAAATAATAATGAACATATTCCATTTGTATACCCGTATCACCATATTTTAATTCATCTTTATATAAAAAATTAGCTTCTTGTGGGCTTAATCCTTCTGAATATAAATCTGATAATTTTTTAACACTTGTATATACATATTTAATTTTATACCAAGTAGCTTTATCTACATTTCCAGTTACAGGAAGAGCAAATATCTCTTGAAACTTCTTAACTGCATCTTCTGTTTCTTTATTATAAAGACCAAGTGATTCAGTTATTTCTGGTATAGCAGGATAATTAATTCTAATTCTATTTAAATCTCTTTGAATAGCTCTTACTGGATTACCTGCACTTCCAAGTCTATTAACATATCCAGGATAACCTTCAGTATTATCTCCGACTGGTGCATCATATACAATATTTATATCATTACCATAATAGTATTTAAGTATATCAAGTGGATTTTTACCACTATTAGCAAGAGAAACACTTCCCCATTGAGAAAGTCCATCACATGTAGTTTTTCTACCATCACAATACCTAGTAAAATAAGGTTGAACTTGTCCTTGTTTAACAATATAATCATTAAATACTTCTTCTACTATATTACTAATATTTTCATAGATTGCTCTATCTTCTACATATGCCTGATCATAAATAGGAGAATTAGTAATATCAAAATTATATCCTTTACTTCGATACCATTCATTATAGACTCTGTTTAGTGCAAAAGAAATTATTGCATAAATATTAGCTTTTAAAGCATTAGTTGGCCAAGTTGGATAAAGTTCACTTGATGCGACATTAGAAATATAATCAGTAAAAGGTATAACTATATCACGAGCAGCTTCACTTGGTGCTCCTAAATGTACTATTATTGTATTAGGTATTATTGGATATCTAATCGCCACTTGAATTCGCCTCTTCCACATTAACATTAGGAGTTATATTAACATATTGAATTAATCCACTACCACAACATAAAGATATTTCATAAGTCTTATCAAATTTATCTTTTGAATATTTGACTCTTACTTTATAAGTTGTAAAGTTAGGTACTTCTAGATTACTTGTTATTCTAACAGGAGTAGGAAGTTTAATATTATTGATCATACCACTACTATCAGTTTGTCCTTCATAAAATATATAAGTATTATCTCCAATATCTTTACTTACAACTACATTAACTCCACTTACTGGTAAAGCTTCACTAGCTGAGGTTACTCTTATCTTTAAAGTACCTCTACCTGGATTATCTTTTAAAAATTCATTATAGACATTATCATCTTTAACATCATCTACTTTTATTATCATTATATCCTCCTATATCTTTAGAATTTGACCAATAGATAATGTATTACTAGTCAAATTATTCTTTCTTTTAATCGTATCAACAGAAGTATTAAACTTCTTAGCTATCTGATATAAACTATCTCCTTTTTTCACTGTATAAGTTTGATAATTAGTAGGCGGTTCATAATCTACTCCAAAGCATTCTTCTATAACACCAGTCTTACTAGTTCTTATTTTAAGATTTTGTCCAATAGTTAAAACATTAGTATTTAAATTATTATCTTTTATTATTTGATCTACTGTTGTACCAAAACTTCTAGCAATTGAATATAAAGTATCTCCTTTCTTAACAACATAATTAGTGTATTTTGGAAGACTAACTACACTCTCACCTGTTTCTGGAATAACTAATTGTTGTCCTATACTTAAGTTAATTGTTTTTAAGTTATTTAAGCTTATTATTTCATTAACAGTAGTACTATATCTTCTTGCAATATTATAAAGACTATCACCTTTTTTTACTGTATAAATAAATACTCCACTAGGATTAGTTCCAGAATTATTAGGTATTTTTAATACTTGTCCCACTTGAATAGTATTATTAGTTAAACCATTAATTCTTTTTATATCTTCTACAGACACTCCAAACTGATTACTAATACCATATAATGTATCTCCACGTTTTACTGTATAAGTTTGATTCACTACATCACCTCTATAAATTATATTCTTTTAAATAAAAAAAAGAAGTTAAACTTCTTAATTATTTGGTATTACTAATTGTTGATTTAAAGATAATAAGTTAGAAGTTAAGTTATTAGCTTCTTTTATTTTATCTATTGTTGTGTTATAAAGTCTTGCGATAGACCAAAGTGTATCACCTGATACAATTTTTATGTAACATTTTTAAATGTAAATATAATATCTATCGTTTTATCTTGATAGATATAAATCTTTTCCACTAAATTAATTATCAATTCTCTAGTTGGATTTTCAAGTGATAAAAATTTATTTATATATTTTTCTATTTGCTTATTATCTATTTTATTCTCTTCTATTTGTTCATTTTTAAGATTATCAATATTCTTTTTATTATTGTCTATTTCTTTTTTTATATTTTCACTTACTCTTAAGTATTGTTCTTCATCAATAATACCTTTTAATCTATCCATATATGTTTTATCTAGGCTTTCAGTTAGTTTATTATTAGTTATCTCTAAACTTTCAATTTGTTTTTTTATCTTTAAAGTATTATCTTCAAACTTTATATTATTAATAGATTCTTTTATCTTGTTTTTATCTAAATACTTTTTACATACTTCTCTTATATTATCTAAAATAACATTTTCTAATACTTCGTAATTATTTGTATGGGCTGTACAGACATGATATTTTGAATATGTTCTATAATAATCACAGGTAGTATAACTTCTTCCTGTCTTATTTTGATATCTAATTGTAATTCTATGTTTACAATTCCCACAATATAAGAGTCCATCTAATAAATAAAATCTTTTCTTCTCTGGTCTTTTAACATTCTTAGGTAATAAAGTTTGTACATAGTTAAATGTACTCTTGTCAATAATTGCCTCGTGTGTGTTTTCTACTATAATATAATCATCAGGATTATTTTTAACTGTCTTTTTAAGTTTATAATTAATCTTTTTAGTCTTCCCTTGTACTGCATCTCCAGTATAAATTCTATTAGTTAAAATTGCTTTAATTGTAGTATCTACCCATACTCCATATTCTTGTGATATACAATTAGTATTAATACACTTAGTATTCCATACATAA
>CADAWN010000033.1 GCA_902791625.1 uncultured Erysipelotrichaceae bacterium
AAAAACTATATGCATATTTATTGCTTATGGGTAGCAGGTAGTTTTAAAGGAAAAGGTATTGGTAAAGAATTATTAGAATATGCTATTGAAGATGCTAAATCTAAAAAAATGAGTGGTGTTTGTACATTGGTATCACAAAAGAAAAAACCATTTATTGGAGATAAGAAATTTTTTGAACATTATGGATTTAAAGTTGTAGATACAATCAACGATTATGAATTAATGGCACTTTCTTTCGATGATAAAGAAACACCTAAATTTAGTGATAGTGCTAGAAAAATGGAAATTGATAGTCAAGATTTTACTATTTATTATTCTAATGAATGTCCTTATGTAGAATATGAAGTAAAAGAATTATCTGATTATGCCAAAGATAAAGGAATAAAATTAGATTTTATAAAAATAGACTCATTAGAGAAAGCAAAGAATGCTCCATGTGTATTTAATAACTGGGCAAACTTTTATAAAGGAAAATTTGTTTCAAATACAATATTAAATGCAAATGCCTTTGAGAAGTTAATTAAATAATATGGAATTTGTAAAAGCAAAAACTATACTATCAAAAGTCAAATATGGTTCTGACTGGTATGGTATAGATTATAATATGAACCTATATAGAGGTTGCTCTCATGGTTGTATATATTGTGATAGTAGAAGTAATTGCTATCATATAGATAATTTTGATATTCCAAAAGGAAAAGAAAATGCACTTGCAATATTAGAAAGTGAATTATCTAAAAAGAAAGAGAAAGGTGTTGTAGGTATTGGCTCAATGTCTGATACTTATAATCCACTTGAGAAACAATATGAGCAAACAAGAGGAGCATTAAAACTTATATCAAAATATAACTTTGGAGTTTCTATTGATACAAAGAGTGATTTGATTTTAAGAGATTTAGATTTACTTAAAGAAATTAATTCAAAGAATAATGTAATCATTAAATTTACAATAACAACTCCTAATGATGAATTATCTAAAATAATTGAACCCTATATATGTGCATCTTCTAAAAGATTTGAAGCAATAAAAATATTATCTGATAATGGTATATTTACAGGAATAATGATGAATCCAGTTCTACCATTTATTACTGATAATGAAGAAGATATTAAAAAATTAGTTAAAATGGCTTATGAAAGTGGAGCAAAGTTTATTCATACATATCTGGGAATGACTTTAAGAGAAAATCAAAGAGATTATTATTTTGAAAAATTAGATAAACATTTTAAAGGTTTAAAAGAAAAATATATCAAATATTATGGAGAAAGATATAATTGTGCCGTTCCTAACTATAAATCATTATATAAAGTGTTTACTAATGAATGTGATAAGTATGGAATACTTTATAATATGAAAGATATTATTAAAGCATATAAAAAAGAAATAAAGGATAATGAACAAATATCATTATTCTAGAATGATTGGAAGATTAAGATATTAGGAACGAAAGTTCCTTTTTGTATGGTAAAATAGTTATGAAATAGTTAATTTTTATTTACAATTAATTGCAAAATCAAATGTTAAAATACATTGCTTGTAGCAACGGCATATTTGTAATAAACTTAACTTGATGAAAGGAGAAATTGTAATATGTTAAAAGATAATCTAAAAACATTAAGAAAAAACAAGGGACTTTCACAAGAAGAATTAAGTATTAAGTTAAATGTTGTAAGACAAACAATTTCAAAATGGGAAACAGGATTATCTGTTCCAGATGCTGAAATGCTAATAAAAATATCAGAACTTTTTGAAACGCCAGTTAGTGAAATTCTTGGAGAAAGTATAGAGGAAAAAGAAACAAATGATTTAAAAGTAATATCTGAAAAATTGGAAGTAATTAATGAACAATTATCGATTAGTCAAAAACAAAAAAGAAAAACAAAAATTATAGTATTACTAATAATAGACATATGTTTAATATTTTTCTTCGTTTTATTAGCATTATTAGGTAGTCCCTATTTAACATGGGATTATGGTAATCCTGAATGGTCTGTTATTGGAACATTATGGCATGGACATTTTTTAGAATAGCACCATTATTGATTATTGTAATTACAGCTATATTAATAATATTATTTATAAAAAGAGAAAAATAAAACGATCAGAATATTAAGATATTCCGAACTAAGTGGGTAGAAATACCTGCTTTTTTTTATGTAGGAAAAATTTAGGAATAATTATAATAGTTTTTTAGGATAAAAATAGAGAATTTTTTGACATGTTTTAAATAATCAATATTCGAGATAATGATATTGAACAAAGGCCGATGTTCAGTAATTTGAAAGGAGATTAATTTGAAAGGAGATTAGAAACATGGAAAACTATATTGTAATTTATGCAGTAGTACCCAAACATATTTATGAAACAAAATTATTAACACCAGAAGAAAAATTGATTGCTGAACGTATTATATACTTATGCAAAAAGGAAGGATATTGTTGGATAACAAATAAAAAACTATCTGAAATGTATAATATAACAATAGAAACAGCTTCAAGACATATTAAGAAATTAGAAAAGATAGGATTAATTAAATGTATTTATGATCACAATGATAAAAATACTAGAAGGGTTATTCAATTAGTTGATAACATATGGGATAAATGGTCAATAAGAGATAAATCAAATAATCAAGAAGATATTGATTATTCAATTAAACATAATAATAAATATAATAATAGAAATAAATATAAATATAATAGTGATAAAGTTGATAAATCACCAGTTCCTTGGTGGCTTAATGAAGATATTAAACCAGAACCTGCTACTCCAGAAGAACAAGCAGAAATGGAAAGAATGATAAGAGAAATTACTGGAGAGGATAGTGATTCAGATGAATGATAAGTTAGTATATACAGTTCATGAAGTATCCTCTATATTACACTCAAGTCCAAATTATATTTATGAATTAATTAGAAAAGGTTATTTACCAGCTATTAAATTAGGAAGTTTAAAAGTATTAAAATCTTCACTAGAAAGATTTTTAATTCAAAATGAGGGAAAAGATTTATCTAATTTATCTGATATTAAAAAGATAGTAATTGAGGTAGAAGTAAATGAGTAAAATTAATATCAGAAAAAGAGGTAACTTCTATGAATATAGAATTGAAATAGCTAAGGTAGATAATAAAAGACAATGGTTAAGTAAATCAGGATTTAGAACTAAAGCAGAAGCTTTAGAATCAGGATCACAAGCATATACTGAATATTTAAATGCAGGTATTCCATTTAAACAATGTGATTTATCTTATTCAGATTATCTTGATTATTGGCTAGAAAATTATTGTATGAATAATTTAAAATATAATACTATTCAAACTTATAAAATAATAATTAATAAATATTTAAAAAAGAATATAGGAAAATATAAACTATCAACAATAACAAGTGTTGCTTTAAATTCTTATATAACTGATTTAGTTAATAAATATAATCATTCTAAAACATATTATAAAAATATATTAAAAGTCATTAAAGGGTCATTTAGAGATGCATGTAATTTATATGGATTTATAAAGTATAATCCAGCGCTTACATTAAGACTACCTAAAATAGAAGAAGAACTTAATAATAAAAGACATTATTATACAAATGAAGAAATAGATAAAATAATAGATAGATTTAAGGACAATGCTACTTTTATAGCATCGTTCTTAACATCATGTTATACAGGAATGAGAACTGGAGAAGTATTTGCTCTTACTTGGGAAGATATAGATTTAGAAAATGGAATAATAAATATAAGACATAACTTATATGATAAACCTAAAGATAGTTTAGGAAGATGGTATTTAGGTACAACTAAAACTATATCTGGAACAAGACAAATATATATTGGAAATACATTAATAACAGCATTAAAAAACTATAAAGAAAGACAAGAATATCTTAAAGGAATATTTGATAAAGATTATAAATACTACCATTTAGAAACAATAACAAATAATAATGGAAAAGTTGTTGATAAAAGAATAGTTATTAACAAAGGTAATGAAGAAAAATTAAATCTAGTATTTACTAATGATGATGGATCATTCTCTGGAACTGATGTTCCTAAATATCCATTTAAAATAATACATAATGAATTAGGAATAGAAAAATGTAGATTCTATGATTTAAGAGGAACGTATGCAACTAAAGTATTAAATAATGGAACAAAGATTAATGATGTAGCTAATTTGTTAGGACATAGAAATGTAGAAACAACAGAAAATTATTACATTACAAGTTTAGAGGATAATAGAAAGAGTGCTGTAGAATTATTTGATAAAAATAATAAATCTAATGTTATAGAAAATGTAATAAAATTTCAAATACAAGAAGGTAAATTAGTATGAATTATGCAATATTTAGAAGTGAACCTATTTATACTTTAAATGATTTAGCACAAATTGGATCACATAATAAAAGAGAGAAAAAAGCATATCAATCTAATCCTGATATAGACTTATCTAAAACAAAAGATAATGTAGAACTTGTTCCACTTAATATGAAATATGTTAAAGGCTTTTATGAAATAACTAAAGACTATAAAAAAGAACATGAGGAAAGAATGAAAACTGAAAGAGATGACAGAAAAAGAACATTTAGACAAATGGTAGATAAATCAAAAAGTGTTGTTGCAGATGAATTAGTTTTCACTGCAACACACACATTCTTTAATGATATGAGTAAGGAAGAAATTAAAAAATGGACTGATAGATGTATGGAATTTGTACATTTTGGGTTAGGATATGAAGATAATCAAATATTACATGCAACATTACATATGGATGAAAAAACACCTCATATTCATTGTGTAGTAGTTCCACTAGTTAAGAAGTTAGATAAAAGAACTAATACAGAAAGATACACAATATCTAAAAAACAATTTATACATGATAAAGAACACTTGAGTGAGTTACAAGATGAATATTGTGAATATCTAAATATGTGTGGATTTGCTTTAGAAAGAGGAACTAAACATAGTGATAGAGAGCATATTAATATTAAAGAGTTTAAGAAACTAACTAAATCATTAACTAATGAACTAGATCTAAAAGATGATAAGTTATCAAAAACAATTGATGAATTAGAAGAAAAAATGAAATCAAATAAAACAATTATGTTTGATAAAGAATCTGTTAAAGTTAAGAAAGAAACTTTTGATAGTATGAATAAAGTTGTAGAAGAAGCAAAGAAAGTTAAAGATTTAAAACCTAAACTAAATAATGCTTATAAGAACCTTAAAGAGGTAACAAATGATTATTCAAAAATACATCAACAAAATATGAAACTAGAAGATGAAAATAGAAATTTAAAATATGAAAATACTAATTTAAGATATAAAGCATTTACTTTATCTAATACAATTGATACATTAAAAAATGTTATCAATAAAATGGCTAATTTTGTATATCATTTAGTAGCTGATGGATTAATACCTAGACATAAAGAAGATGAATTTAATGATGAATTTGAAGACGACAGTCTTGTTCTTTAGACTATCTTTCTGACAAGATAGTAACACACTATGATATTGGCAGAGCCAATAACAATGTGTGCCAAGGATAAACCCTTTGGAATCCCATTAAGCACCAATACTACAAACTAACGTAAGTAGTAAAGGTGCCTTTTTTATTTCAACGTTTAGTTTCATAAAAAAGAAAAAAATACTATCGCCACTTTCATTACTTCGTAACAAAACGTGCCGCGTTTTTTCCCCAAAAAAATATCCGAATTGAAATAATTGTGTTATAATAATAATGAGGTGTAACTTATGATAAAGAAAGAGAATATAAAACAATTATTATCTATTTTGAGATTTAATGAATTAGATAATGGAACTTTTTATAAAGGATATAATGAAACAGACAGTATTATCGTAGATGTAAAAGCAGAGGAAATTATCTGGCCTAACAATTTAATTGTTAATGATAAAACAACATCTAATTTTGAACATCCAGAAAATTTTGTTGTATTTGAATGCGTTGATCGTTTGTTGACACGAGGTTATCAAGCAAGAAATATGGAACTTGAACCAAGATGGCAATTAGGTAGAGGAGCATCTGGTGGTAAAGCTGATATACTAATTAAAGATAATAATGGTCATGAATTTCTTATAATAGAATGTAAGACTGCAGATATAGAATTTGATAAAGCTTGGCAGAAAACTTTATCTGATGGTGATCAATTATTTAGTTATGCTCAACAAATAAAGAAAACACAATATCTATGTCTATATACATCTGATATAGAAAATGATTCAGTAATATATAAGAATAAGATTATGACTTTGAAAGATAATGAAGATTATCTAAAAACATTAAAGACATCAAAAAGATTAAGATATAAGGATGCTTCAGATGTTAAGGAATTATATAAAGTATGGAAAGAAATATATAATAGAGAATATGAAGAAACAGGAATATTTGAAGAAAATATTACTCCATATGAGATAAATAAAATATATTCAGTTAAAGATCTTAAAAAAATAGGTTTTGATGACACACAAAAGAAATATAATGAATTTGCTACAATTCTTAGACAGCATAATGTTTCAGGACATGAAAATGCATTTGATAAATTAGTTAATATCTTTTTAGCAAAAATAGTTGATGAAATAGAACATCCAAATAATTTAAAATTCAATTGGCGAGGAATTGCTTTTGATGACTATTATCAATTACAAGATCGTCTTCAAAAATTATATAAAGATGGTATGCATGAATTTTTAAGTGAGGATGTTACATACATTGATAATAAGCAATTAAATGATGCATTTAAATTGTTTAAAAGTGATCCAGATGCTACAAAAGAAAAGGTTTTGGAATACTTTAGAGAATTAAAATTCTATACTAACAATGATTTTGCATTTATAGATGTTCATAATGAAGAATTATTCAAACAAAATTCAGAAATATTACTAAAAATAGTAAAGATGTTTCAAGATATAAAATTAAAAACTGATGAACAAAATCAATTTTTAGGAGATTTATTTGAAGGTTTTCTTGATGATGGTATTAAGCAAAATGAAGGACAATTTTTTACTCCACTACCAATTACAAGATTTATAATATCATCATTACCTTTAGCATCTTTATTCAATGAGTCAGATAATATACCTAAAGTAATAGATTATGCGTGTGGAGCAGGTCATTTCTTAAACGAGTATGCTGCACAAATTAAATCTATTGTTCCACAAGAGCAATTATCTGAATATTACAGTTCTATTGATGGTATTGAAAAAGAGTATAGATTATCAAAAGTATCAAAGGTATCAGCATTTATGTATGGACAAGATGAAATTAAAATACATTATGGTGATGCATTGTCAGAAAATAAGGATATTAAAAACGGAGCATATTCAGTTTTAATTGCTAATCCACCATATGCTGTAAAAGGCTTTTTAGATACTTTAACAGAAGATGAAATAGCAAATTATGAATTATCAAAAACAATTAATCAAAGTTCTTATTCATCAAACAGTTCAATAGAAACATTCTTTATGGAACGAGCTAAACAGTTGTTAAAAGAAAATGGTGTAGCAGGTATAATTTTACCTTCTTCTATATTAACAAATGCCAATGCAACATATGTTAAAACAAGAGAAATAATATTAAAAACATTTGATATAATTAGTATTGTTGAATTGCCAAGTGGTACATTTGGCGCAACAGGTACTCCAACTGTAATATTATTTTTGAAGAAAAAAGAAGAAAATCCATCATTGGCTGTTCATTATAAAAATAGAGTTGATTCTTGGTTTGAAAATAATTTTTCAAAAGATAAAGTTTTTGAAGATAAAGATTTATTATTAGATTATTTAAAACAACAAAACATTGATATAGATGATTATATTAAATTTATCTCTGGAACAATTACAGATAACTTAAAGAAAAATGAAATGTTTACGCAATATTTAGAAGATAAAAAATTAAAAGATATTAAAGATATTATTGAAATAGAAAAGGATAAATTATATTTCTATATGTTAGCAAGAAGTCAAAAAAACAAAGTTGTAATTGTTAATGCACCTACAAAGAATGATGAAGTTAAAGAATACTTAGGTTATACTTGGTCTACTAGAAAAGGTAGTGAAGGTATTAAATATTTAGGTGTAAAAAATGATTCAGGAGTGTTAGATAAGAATCATGGAATCAGTACAATACAAACTCCATTGTTTAATCCTTCTGATTTAGAAGATCCAGAAAAAATAAATTCTATAATTAGAAATAATTTTGCAGGGCAAGAATTAGACTTTGATTATGATAATGTAAAATATCATGATTTAATAGATTTAATAGATTTTAAAACAACAGCTTTTACAAAAAATATAAAAACAGCAAATATAAGAAGAAATATTATTCTTAAAGAAGGTTATAAGCTATATAATTTATCTAATAGTAAAAACTTTGATTTAAGTATTGGGAAAAGAGTTGTTGCATCAGATATATCAAATAATGGTAAAATTCCAATTTATAGTGCAAATGTAAATGATACATTTGGTTATAGTGAATCAACTTTACCAAGTTTATCTGATTTTAGTGCACCATCAGTTTTATGGGGAATAGATGGCGATTGGAATGTTGGTTATGTTAAAGAAAATATTAAATTTTTCCCAACAGACCATTGTGGAGTATTAAGAATTAAATCAGAAGAATTATTGCCAAAATATGTTATGTATGCTTTAGAGTATGAAGGAATACAATCTAGATTTTCACGTAGTAATAGAGCATCAACTCAACGAGTAAAAGATTTAGTTATACAAGCACCTAGTATTACAGAACAGAAAAAAATTGTTTCTGAACTTGATGAATATGATAATAAAATAAAAGTATTAAATAAGAATATAAAGGAATTAACTGATAAGATTAATATTAAATTTGAAGAAATGTTTGTCGGAAAAGGAATTGCAACATCAAAGATTAATTCATTATATAGTGAATTATATGCAGGCGGTGATACACCAATTCAAACATCTAAGAAACAAGATGATGAATTTAAATATCCTATTTACTCAAATGGAACTAAAAATGCAGGACTATTATATTACTCTAAAGAATATAAAACATCTAAGGAAGCTGTAACTATTTCTGCAAGAGGTACAATTGGTTATACTCAAATTAGAAAACCGAATTTTACAGCAGTTGTTAGGTTAATAGTTATGGTTCCAAATGAAAAAGTAAATATTCAATATTTAAAATCTGCTATTGATCATATGGATATAAGTAAGACTGGAAATGGTGCAGGTCAATTAACTGTACCAGATTTTGCAAATATGAATATTATTTTACCAGATAGAAAAGAACAAGATGTCTTTGCAAAATATGTTTTAGATATTTATAAGAAAATAGATAAATTAGAACAAGAGTTAATTGATATTGATATTAGCAAAGATGATTTATTAAATAAATATTTTAAATAATGCAGCACTATTAGGATTTCTTCCTAGTAGTGTTTTTTTGTCCACATTGATTAAACAATCAATATATGGTATAATTTCCTTGGAAACAAAAGATAAAATGTATGATGACTTTGTCCACATTTTGTCCACATTGAACAAATTATTAGTAATATTCATAATACAAATAATACTGATAATAATATGTACTAAATGCTCATAAAATAAGGCTAAAAGCCATAATACTATATGTACCAAATATAGTGATAATGTGCTCAAAAAGGGAGCATGTGGCAGTGGTAAAAAATATAAGCAATGTTGTGGTAAATAACTCGTAAAGTCCCATGAATAAAGGGAAAACACGAGTTTTTCTTTTCTTAAAAATTATTCAAAGAAAGGCTTTAGATCAGTTTTAGATCATCATATTTTTAAAAGGTAAAATAAGGGAATATATAATTCGTAAAATAGTAATATTCCGAACTACCAAGTTAATTAAAAAACATCATAATATCATGATATAATAATTATTAGGAGTTGATCTTATGGATAAATATTTAGAGATTAAAAAAATGTTTGAATCAAAAGAAGATAAAGAAAATGCTATTGCTATGTCAAAGTATATGAGAAATATGTTTGATTTTTATGGACTTCCTACTCCAAAAAGAAAAGAAGTTTATAATGATTTCATTAAAACTGAAAAGAAGTCAAAAACTATCGATTGGGAATTTTTAAATATATGTTATAAAGATAGTCATAGAGAGTTTCAATATTTAGTTTATGATTATTTACTTGCAATGAAACAATATGTTTCTTATGATGATATACCAAAAATTAAAGAATATATAGTTAATAAATCTTGGTGGGATACAATTGATTTTTTATGCAAAGTTATTGGAGATATTGAAACAAGAGATTTAAAAGTTAAAGATTTAATGCTTGAGTGGTCTAAAGATGATAATATTTGGATTAAAAGAACTGCAATAGAACATCAATTAAACTTAAAAGATAAAACAGATTATGAATTATTGGAAAAGATAATAGTAAATAATTTTGGAACAGATGAATTCTTTATAAATAAAGCAATTGGTTGGGCATTAAGAGAATATTCAAAGACAAATTCTACTTGGGTTAAAGAATTTATAAATAGATACAAAAATCAAATGAGTGATTTAAGTATTAAAGAAGCAAGTAAATATATTTAAAGATATCGTAAAATTAAGATATTAGGAACGAAAGTTCCTTTTGTTATGGTATAATGTTAATAGAGGTTGATAATATGGATTTAATTAAAATTGAAAAATTTATTGATAAGCAAAAAGTAAGTTTAATTTGTTCAGTTGATGAAGATAATTGCCCAAATGTTAAAGCAATGCTAAAACCAAGAAAACGAAATGGTTTAAAAGTTTTTTATTTTTCTACTAATACATCATCAATGAGAGTAAAACAATATCAAAAAAATCCAAATGCTAGTATTTATTTTTATCATAAAGGTTTAATTAAATATGTTGGTGTTATGCTAAAAGGTAAAATGGAAGTACTAACAGACCAAGAAACTAAAAATATGATTTGGAGAAAAGGAGATACTATGTTTTATAAAAAAGGTGTAACTGATCCAGATTATTGTGTTTTAAAATTTACTGCTACAAGTGGTAGATATTATTGTGATTTAAAAAATGAAAGTTTTGAAATAAAATAATCGTAAGATTAAGATATACAGAACGGATGAGAATCCGTTTTTGTGTGATATAATATTTATATAATTACTATAATTTTTAAAATGTAAAATATATTTGATAGTAAAATAATAATAAAATATGTATAGTTTTTTGTGAAAGGAGAAAGATTATGGATTTAGGTAAAAAAATAATTGAAATGAGAAAAAATGCAAAACTTTCACAAGAAGAATTAGCAGAAAAACTAAATGTCACTAGACAAACAATATCTAATTGGGAAAATGGAAAATTTTATCCTGACATTGATGCTTTAGTTAAAATAAGCAAATGCTTTAATATTTCTTTGGATGACTTACTAAGTTATGACAATAAAGTTTTGGAATATTTAAAAGATAGCACAGATGTTGTAAAAAGTAATAAGAAATTACTTTATGCAATTTTATTAAATATTTTAACTGTTATTCTATTTATAATAGTAGGAATAACTTTAAATGAAAGTATCTCAATTATAGTAATAGTATTTACTATTTCTATTATTAGTTTTTCTTATTTGTTTTATCAAATCATTAAAAAATTATAGGAGGAAATTATGAATTATATTTTATTAGCAATATTTATAGCAATATATCTTGTTGGAGTAGTTGCAACAATATATCAAATTTATAAAATAACTGTTATAGATGCAAAGGCAAGAGGAATTAAACATCCAAAATTAATGGGATTACTTGCAACAAGTGGTAAAAGTTCGGAAGGAATTATTCTTTATCTATTACATAGAAGAAAATATCCGATAAAGAATATTACAAAAGAAGAACAAAATGAAATAGATAGAAGAAAAAAAATTGCATTAGTAGGAATCATATTTATGGTTGTTGGAGCAATCGGTTTTGTGTTCTTTATAGTTAGAATATAAACAATCGGAAGATTACGATATTAAGAGAATGAAATATTTCTCTTTTTCTGTGATAAAATAGATGTATAAGGATAACTCCACACTTTGTTTGGATACTTTTTATATTATTTTTGTTATCATTAATAATGAAAAGAGGGATAATTATGGATCAAGAAAAGATAGGTAAATTCATTGCTGAATTAAGAAAAGAAAAAAATATGACCCAACAAAAGTTGGCTGATAAATTAAGTGTTACTGATAGAGCTATATCTAATTGGGAAAATGGCAGAAGATTACCAGATTATTCATTATTAAAAGATCTAGGTAAAGAATTAAATATTTCAATTAATGAATTATTAAGTGGTGAAAGATTATCTGAAAACAAATTAAAACAAAAAGCAGATGAAAATATAATTAAATATTCTGAATTAATAAATTTTAAATCTATGAAATACGGAATAATTGGAATGTGTATTATATTTATAATATTAGTTTTAATATCAACATATAAAGATATGAGCCCAGCACCACTGGTTAGTTTAATATGTGCATATAACTCTGTAACATTTATTAGTAGATATAAATTAAATAATGAAAAATCTAATTTAGTTCCTGGTGTTATGTTTGCAATAGCTATGGTCTTAAATACAATAGCATTTATATTAAAGTAAAAAAAGAAGTATAATTTTGAAAGAGAGGTGATAAAAAATGGCATTTTTCCCACCAATTCCATTAATTAGAAAAAATTTAATAATAAAAAAGTTAACAGAGTGTGATGCTTTTTCTGAGGAGACAGCTAAATCATTTAGTGAAGCAGGAATTATTAATCCTAATGGATTTAATAAAATAAACGAAAGATTGATTAAGCAAAAAGTTTTAGTAAAAACAAAAGATGGTAAGTATTATTTAAATAAATAATTAAATCGGAAGATTAAGATATTAAGAGAATGTAAAAATTCTCTTTTTCTGTAGTAAAATTTATATATAAGTTTAACTCTACGGTTCGTTTGGTAAATTTTATCTAATAGATGATATAATTACTTATGAAAAGAGGGATAATTGTGAATCAAGAGAAAATAGGTAAATTTATAGCAAATTTAAGAAAAGAAAAAAATATGACTCAACAAGAATTAGCAAAAAAACTTGGTGTTACTGATCGAGCAATAAGTAAATGGGAAAACGGAAGAGGGTTACCTGACTATTCATTATTACAAGATTTATGTGATACTTTATCTATTTCTATTAATGAATTATTTTCTGGTGAAAAAATATCAAAAGAAGATTACAAAACTAAAGCCGAAGAAAATATGAGTAAATTAATAAATGATAATTATAGTGAAAAGAAAAAAATTAATTGGATTATTGCAATATCAGTTGCAGTTGTTTATTTATCAATAAGTATATTATTTGATATATGGGCATATTCTTGGATTATATGGGTAGGTTATTCAATATATAGATTTATAAAAAAATAATAAATCGGAAGATTAAGATATTAAGAGAATGTAAAAATTCTCTTTTTCTGTGGTAAAATATTATATGGATATATTGATTGCTACGATAAGTAGCATAAATGTAAAGTAATGTTGCTGTTATTAAATGAAATATCAATGTAGAATTAAAGTCAGAAAGAAGGAGATATTATGACATTAGGTCAAAAATTGAAAGAGATAAGAAAAAGATTTGGATTATCTCAAGAAAGTCTTGCTGAAATAATGAATGTTTCAAGACAAGCAATAACTAAATGGGAAAGTGATGAAGGATTTCCAGATGTAAGTAATTTACAAGAATTATCAAAAGTATTTAATCTTACAGTTGATTATTTATTAGATAATGATAATTCATTACCAGCTTTATCTATGAAGAAAGAATTAGATAAAGATAAATATGAAATGAATGGGAAATGTTATAAACAAATATTACAAGATTATTATACTGAGCCTTGGGAAATTTATGAATTATTAAGAAGTAAGAAACATAGTAAACTTGCTTGGATAGTTAATGATTGGGTAGTTGGAGCAGGTGCAATGGAAGCGTTTGATGCTTTAGATGATACAACACCATATTATTTAATAAAAAAAGATGGATTAAAATTACTAGTAAATATTCATGATTATACTTTAGAAGTAATTGAATTACCTGAAAACACAAATGATAAAAAATTTGTTTATGGTAAAAATAAGTTTAAACAATTTAAAAAAATAAAATAAAATTGATTGTAATAATAATTTGTTTATGGTAAAAATAAGTTTAAACAATTTAAAAAAATAAAATAAAATTGATTGTAATAATAAATAAAAATAGAACATAGTGAAATGAAAATTTCTACTATTTTCATGATAAAATAGATATGTAATTATTAAATTCTCGTTTTGTGTCCTCTACATAAAACTGATATAAATATATAATTTATTACAGAAAGGAGAAATTTTATGAATCAAGAAAAGATTGGTAAATTTATTGCAAAGTGTAGAAAAGATAGGAATATTACTCAAGAGCAACTTGCAGAAAAACTTGGTGTTACTAATAAAAGTGTTAGTAGATGGGAAAATGGTGTGAACATGCCCGATTATTCTATTTTAAAAGAACTATGTAATATATTAGATATTGATGTTAATGAATTTTTAAGTGGTGAAAAATTGCGAAAGAATGAAATTCAATCACATAGTATTGAAAATCTAGATTTGATTCTAAAAGAATATTATAAGATGAAGAAACAAAGAAACATATTTAAATATATTTCAATTTGTGTTGTATCCATTAGTATATTAATTTGTATTTTTGGTGTAATACTACATGTATATAGTAAACAATATAACTTAAAAGGAATAAGCAATATATTGTCTGTATATATAGATGAAGATAGAGAAAAAGAATATGTTGGTGAATTAGATGGATATGAAATATATGTAGAAAACTTAAGAATTGAGGAACTTAACTATAGGACATTTAATGCAAAATATATAGTGTTCAAAGATGCTTTGGATAAAAAAATGACATCTATAGAAGATTGGAGAAAAGGAGCATGGTATATTTTTAAAGAAGATGACACTGAAATACTAAGATATGAAAGTTATGAAATAGTTATTTCTAAAAATGAATGTATCATAAGACCAATATCTAAATACAAAAGTGTAGATGTTAAATGTCATAATGATAATACTTTTCGAACTACTTTAAAAGAGGGTAACTCATTTTCTTGCTTTATATTAGATAAAGAATATGTTTTTAAAATCAAAAGTATTAACAAAGATGATATTGTAGTAACTACTTCAAAATATGGATTGACTAAAGTAAAAGATGATGGAATTGATTTTAAATCCAAAGAAAAAGAATTTATTATAGAAAAAAATAAGAAAGTAGAATTATCAACACAATTAATGGATCATAATGAATCAGTTATAATAGAATGGTATTAATATATAATTAAAATGATTGCGCTATTAAGATATTAAGAGAATGAAATATTTCTCTTTTTCTGTGATAAAATAGATGTATAAGGATAACTCCACACTTTGTTTGGATACTTTTTATAAAATTTTTGATATTATTAATTATGAAAAGAGGAATAATTATGAACCAAGAAAAGATAGGTAAATTTATTGCTGAAAAAAAAAAAAAAAAAAATATGACTCAACAAGAATTAGCAGA
>CADAWN010000034.1 GCA_902791625.1 uncultured Erysipelotrichaceae bacterium
ATAGTAGGAGTTGCATTCATATTAAAAAATCAAGGTAAAAAACAAAAATAGGAGTAAACTAAATGTTCAATATTTTTCTCCAAATGATTATCAACTTAGTATTAACTATTATTATAGAAGTATCTTTTAGTTTAATATTAGGAATAAGAAATAGAAAAGATATATATAGTATTATTTTCATAAATTGTATAACTAATATAATAATTAATTATATTATGAATACTATTAAATACTTTATATATTCAAATATTATAATATATATAATACTCGCCATATTTGAAGTAATAGTAGTATTAGTAGAATACAAATTTTATAAAAGAAATTTAGAATATAAAAAGTTAAATCCATTAATACTAAGTATAATTTTAAATACATTATCATTTAGTATAGGACTTTTAATTTATAATATGTAAACTATTAATTTAATAGTTTACTTTTTTTGTAAAAAAATAGTGGAAAAAATGTTTTAAATGTGTTATAATTTAATAGTTTTAGAAAAAGAGGTGTACTTATGAATAAGAGAAATATTGCAATTATTGCTCACGTAGACCATGGTAAAACTACTTTGGATTCAAACCAATTAGAAAAAGAAAGAGGAATAACTATTTTAGCTAAGACTACTGCTCTTGACTATAATGGATATAGAATTAATATACTTGACACTCCAGGACATGCTGACTTTGGTGGAGAAGTTGAACGTATTATGAATATGGTTGATGGAGCTATTTTAGTAGTTGATGCTTATGAAGGACCAATGCCACAAACAAGATTTGTTTTAAAGAAAGCTTTTGAAGCTGGTATTAAACCAATAGTAGTAATTAATAAAGTTGATAAACCAAGTGCAAGATGTGGTAAAGTTTTAGATGAAGTACTAGATTTATTTATTGAGTTAGGTGCTGATGAAGAACAATTAGATTTCAAAGTAGTATATGCAAGTGCTTTAAATGGTACATGTTCACTATCAGATGACTTATCTACTCAAACACCTGGATTTACTGAATTACTAGATTTAATCATTGATGAAATACCTGCTCCTAAAGGAAGCAATGAAGAAAAATTACAATTACAACCAGCTTTACTTGATTATAATGAATTTGTAGGAAGAATTGGTATTGGTAGAATTGCTAATGGTAAGATTAAAACTGGTCAAATGGTATCTTGTTGTAGATTAGATGGTTCTGTTAAACAATTCAGAATTCAAAAACTATTTGGTTATTATGGATATAAAAGAATTGAAATTGAAGATGCTGAAGCAGGAGATATAGTTGCAGTTGCAGGACTTGCTGATATATCAGTAGGTGAAACTTTATGTAATGTAGGAGAAGAATTACCACTTCCAGTATTACATATAGATGAACCAACTTTACAAATGACTTTTGGTACAAATACATCACCGCTTGTAGGTAGAGATGGTAAAATAGTTACTGCTAGAAAAATAGAAGAAAGATTAAATAAAGAAACACAAAAAGATGTAAGTTTAAAAGTTGAACCATATACAAACGAATCATTCTTAGTATCAGGACGTGGAGAACTTCATTTAGGAATCTTAATTGAAAATATGAGAAGAGAAGGATTTGAACTTGAAGTTAGTAAACCACAAGTAATTATTAAAGAAATTGATGGACAAAAGATGGAACCATATGAAGAGTTACAGATAGATTGTCCTGAAGATGTAGTTGGAAGCATTATTGAACAATTAGGACTTCGTGGAGCTAATATGGAAAGTATGACTAATTTTGAAAATCAAGTAAGACTTATTTATACTATTCCATCACGTGGACTTATTGGTTTTTCAACTGACTTTATGACTTTAACTCGTGGTTATGGAATAATGAGTCATACATTTAAAGAATATCGACCTATGACTGGTTTAAATGTAGGAGAAAGAAAACTTGGAGTTTTAGTATCTATGGAAAATGGAGCTGCTACTGCTTATTCAATTGGGGCTTTAGAAGATAGAGGAATTATGTTTGTTGAACCAGGTACTGAAGTATATGAAGGTATGATAGTTGGTGAATGTAATAGAGATAATGACTTAGCTATCAATGTTGTTAAAGGTAAAAATTTAACTAACGTACGTGCAGCAGGAAGTGATCATACAGTAGTACTTAAAAGACCAAGACCAATAACACTTGAATATGCACTAGACTATATTAATTCTGATGAATTAGTAGAGGTTACACCAAATCATATCAGATTAAGAAAAAGAATACTTAATACAGAAGAAAGAAAGAAATTTGATTCAAGAAAAAACAACTAATTGTTGTTTTTTTTTCTTTAATTATTTATAATGTTATTAGTTAGAAGAGAAGGTGAACAAATGTCTCGTAAGAAGAAAAAACAAGAAGAAATAATAAAGACACATGTTCTTAATTTGAAAGAAATAAGAGAAGCAGAAAAAATAGATAAAAAAGAAAGAAGAAAGAAAATGCCAGGACTATTTTTTGGTATTGGTATTATTTTAATAGTTTTAGGACTTTGTATATCTTTCTTAATAGCTAAAGTATTTAGTAATAAACCAAATACTAAACCTGTAAAAAAAGATAAAACAAAACTTACTTGTGTTTCAAATTTAAAAGATAATAATTATTCAACTAAGATACATACTGAAACTATATATACTTTTAAATCAGGAAAACTATATTATTCCAATACTAATTCTTCCATTGTTCCTAATGGTGATGTTAATAAATTAAATGATTTAGTTAATAATTTTCATACAAATGGTTATCAAGTAGATGAAGTTAACGATCAAAATAATAGTATTGTTTTAAAAAATAAATTAATAAATAATAAATTAACTATTTATTATTCTATTACATATAGTAAAAATTTAGATTTTAGTAAAACTAAGGTATATGATGAATATTTATCTCAACCAAGTTTAACTTTTAGTGATACATATGAAACAGTTAAAGAAAAAAGTGAAAAATTAGGTTCTTTATGTAATTAAAAACAGCTGCAAATTTTTGCAACTGTTTTATTTTTGTTTACTTAATGATCTTTTTTCTCTTGTAGTCATTCTTACTTTTGTACCATCTTCAAGTCTAACAACTTGTAAATTTAATTTTCTAGATCTTTTATGAGTATTTAAAGCGTGAGAGCGATCGTTTCCTTTTAAAGGCTTTCTACTAGTAATTTTTATTGCCATAATATTCCTCCTTCTCGTAATTACATCTGCTTAATAAATTTACCATAAAATCGTATTAAAGTCAAATAAAATCGTTATTTTATGGAAAATTAACCCTTTAATAATTGATTTATTAATGATATAATTAATAAAGGAGGTATTTCATGGCAAATAATATTAGAATTAAAAGACTTAATCATGCTTTTATGGAAGAAATAAGTGTGATTTTAATGGAAGAAGTAAGAGATGAAAATTTAAAGTTTGTTACTATAACTGACTGTGATATTACCAATGATCTTAGTTATGCTAAAGTATATTTTACTGTTTTAGATAAAGAAAAGAAAAAAGAGGTATTAGATAGTCTTAATAAGGCATCTTCATTTATTAGAGGAAAACTTAGTGAAAAAATAGAAATGAGACATACTCCAGAACTTAGATTTTTATATGATGAATCTATAGAGTATGGTGAGAGAATGGAAAAAATACTAGATAATTTAAAGTAGGTGAAGTTATGATAGTAAAAGCAAACAATACAGATGTTAATTACATACAATATGGTGAAGGTAAAGATATAGTATTACTTCATGGTTGGGGACAAAATATTGAAATGATGAAACCAATTGGAGATAATCTATGTGATAGATTTAGAATAACAATATTTGATTTACCGGGTTTTGGAGAAAGTCCAGAGCCACCAACTGCATGGACATTAGATGATTATATGGTAATGCTTGAAGATGCAATAGAAAAATTAAAAATAAAAAAACCAATAGTTATGGGACATTCATTTGGAGGAAGACTTGCTATTAGATATAGTAGTGAAAACAATATTGAAAAATTAGTTTTATTTGGTTCACCATTAAGACCAGAAAAAGATGCTAATAACTTTAAAACAAGAATGTTAAAAAAGGCAAAGAATTTACCAGGAATGAAAAAATTTGCTGAATATATGAAAAAACATATAGGTTCACGTGATTATAAAAGTGCGTCTCCTTTAATGAGACAAGTACTAGTTAATGTAGTTAATAAAGATTTAACAAGTTATACTACTAAGATAAAAGCTCCAACCTTAATTATTTGGGGTGAATATGATACAGAAGCATCGCTTGAAGATGCTAAATTGATGGAAAGTCATATGATGGATGCAGGATTAATTATTTTAAAAGGTACTCATTATGCATACTTAGAAAATCTTGGACAAGTAATAAGTATACTTAATAAGTTTCTATAGGAGGTATTATGTTTTTCTTAATTAGTTTTTTTGTAATTATTTTGTTGTTATTTAAGACAAAAAGAAGTCTTCATATGTTACAACAAAATTTATATAATGAAAATAATAGATATATAAAATGGAATTTTAGAAATATTTCACAGTTTCTAAACATAGAGATAATTATTATACTACTTACTATGGTAGGATTATTAATGGTATATAACTTAAGACTATATTCATTAATAGTTTTAATATCTATTTCACTATTATATTTAATTCAGATAGTGGTATTTAGAAAAAGTTTAAAAAGTGAAAAAACTAAAAAACCACTTGTTTATACAAAAAGAATTAAAAGATTAATAATTACTACAAGCTTACTTTATTTAGTAGTATTAATATTCATGTTTATTAATCAAAATAAAGAACAAAACTTATGGTTTATATTATTTATTTTAGCAGTTACAACTTATTTAAATCCATTTGTAGTATTCTTAGCCAATATAATTAATTATCCAATAGAAAAACTTGTATATATCTATTATAAATCTAAAGCTCAAAATAAATTAAAGAGTATTAATAATTTAAAAATAATTGGTATTACAGGTAGTTATGGTAAGACAAGTAGTAAAAATATTTTAAGTGATATTTTAAATATTAAATATAATGCTTTACCAACTCCTAGAAATTTAAATACTTATAATGGTTTAATAATGACTGTTAATAATCATATGGATAAGTTTACAGAAATATTTATTGCAGAAATGGGAGCTTACGTAAAAGGTGAGATTAAAGGTCTATGTAAATTAGTTAAACCACAATATGGAATTTTAACTAAAATAGGTACAGCTCATTTAGAAAGCTTTGGTAGTGAACAAAACATTATTGATGGTAAATTTGAACTTATTGAGTCACTTCCTAGTGATGGTATTGGTGTTCTAAACGGAGATGACGAAAAACAAGTTAACTATGATTTAAAAAATAATTGTAAAATTGTTTGGATAGGAATAGATAATGAAGATGTAGATGTTAGAGCTCTTAATATTAAGTGTTCAAATAAAGGTACACATTTTGATATTATGTTTAAAGGTGATAAAAAACTTTATCCATTTGAAACAAGGTTACTTGGAAATCATAACGTATATAACATTTTAGCGGCTGTTGCTTTAGGAAAAGAGTTTGGAATAGATATACCTGATTTACAAGCAGCAGTTAGAGGTGTTAAACCAGTCGAACATAGACTAGAGATTAAAAAATTAGGATCATTCTATATGATAGATGATGCCTATAACTCTAATCCAGTAGGAGCAAAAGGAGCAGTTGATGTATTAGGTATGATGCCTGGTGTTAAGATTGTAGTTACTCCTGGTATGATAGAACTTGGTAAAAAAGAAGATGAATATAATGAGATTTTTGGTGAACAAATAGCAGAAGTTGCTGACTATGTTGTACTTGTAGGAGAAGAGAAAACTAAACCAATTTTACAGGGATTAAAAAATAAAAATTTTGATTTAGAGAAAATTGTGGTATATAATGATGTAAGGGAAGCATATAAATTTATAAATTCAATTAGTGCAAACAGTAAAAAAGATGTATTCGCATTATTTGAAAATGATTTACCTGACACATATAATGAAAAGTAGGAGGATTACATGAAAATTAAAGTAGGTGTTATTTTTGGTGGAGAATCAGCAGAACATGAAATAAGTATTATTTCTGCTTTACAAGCCATCAATAAAATTAATGAAGAAAAATATGATATAGTACCAATCTATATTACTAAAGATAGACAATGGTATACAGGAGAATTATTAAAAGATATTGATTCTTATCAAGATTTAGATTTATTAAAGAAATTTGCAACTAATGTTTCTTTAGTAGAAAAAAATGGTCGTTTCATTCTTGAAAAGAAAAAAGGTCTATTTAAAAAAGAAGTAGCTGAAATTGATATAGCATTTCCAATAGTACATGGTACTAATGTTGAAGATGGTGTATTACAAGGATATCTTCAAACAATTGGTATGCCTTATGTTGGACCAAATACATATGCAGGTGTAGTTGGACAAGATAAGATGTATATGAAAGCAATATTTGAAAAAGAAGAACTTCCAATGACTAAATATGTTTGGTTCTATGATACTGAATATAAAAATAATCAAGAAGAAGTAATGAAAAAAATATCTAAACTTAGTTATCCATTAATAGTTAAACCAGCTACAACTGGTAGTAGTATTGGTATTAGCTTTGCTGAAGATGAAACTAAGTTAAAAGAAGCAATAGATGATGCTATTAACTATGATACTAAAATTATTGTTGAAGAAGTAGTTAAGAATCTAAAAGAAGTTAATATTAGTGTTTTAGGTAACTATGAACATCAAAAACTAAGTGTTATTGAAGAAGTAGTTGGTAAAAATAAATTCTTAACTTATGAAGATAAATATATTGGTGGAGGAAAATCTAAAGGTAAATTTGGTGCTAAAGGAGTTCCTTGTGTTAAAGGTTCTAAAGGTATGTTATCAGCAACAAGAAAGATTCCTGCAGATTTATCTGATAAATTAAAGAAAGAAGTAGAAGATGTTGCCATTAAAGCATTTAAGGCACTTGGTAGTGCAGGATGCTCAAGAATAGATTTCTTAATTGATGAAAAGAAAAATAAAGTATATATTAATGAAATTAACTCAATTCCAGGATCTTTAGCATTCTATTTATGGGAACCACTTAATAAAGATTATACAGACTTATTAGAAGATATGATTAATATAGGAGTTAAAGAGTATAAGAGAAGATGTAGTAAGACTTATACATTTGATACAAATATTCTTCAAGGATTCGCAAATAATGGTCTAAAAGGTAGTAAAGGAAAACTTAAATAGTTTTCTTTTTTTGCATGAAAAAAAGAGCTAAGCTCTTATTTTCCTTTCTTTAAAACGAATTTATAGAATAGTCCCGCTAGTATTGAACCAATAATTGGTGCTACTATAAATACCCAAACTTGACTAAGCGCTTTTCCACCTTGAAGTAGGGCAGGACCAAAGCTTCTTGCTGGGTTAACTGAAGTTCCAGTAAATGGAATACCAAATAGGTGAACTAGAGTTAGTGTTAAACCAATAACAATTCCTGTAGCATGACCATTTTCTTTTTTATCAGTTACACCTAATATAGCTGTAACAAATACAAAAGTTAAAATAATTTCAACGATTAATGCTATATACCAAGTAACTTCTGTACCATTAGGTAATAATGAACCAAATCCATTAGCACCTAGCATATCAAAGCTTCCTAAGAGTAATCCAAGAATTGCTGCACCAGCTAATGCTCCTAAAAACTGTGAAATAACATATTTAACACATTCTTTAACTTCCATTTTGCCAGCAACAACCATACTGATAGAAACCGCAGGGTTAATGTGGCATCCTGAAACGTTACCGATTGAATATGCCATTGCAACAATAACAAGTCCAAATGCAAGGGCAGTTGTAATTATTCCTGCAGGAGTAGAGCATCCTACAACAACTGCAACACCACAAGCAAGTAGAACAAGCATCATTGTTCCAACAAACTCTGAAATATATTTTTTCATCATATCCTCCTTTGCTTTTATTATATAAATATATATATTTAAAAGCAATAAAAAATATTAAAAAAAGAATTGTGCTAAAAACAAATGTTTGATATAGTAAATACTGGAACATTTAGTTATCTGAGTGTCTACCTTCATCCTGATAGGAAGGAGGTGATATGGTGAGAAAACGTGAATACGTTTGTAGAGTCTTTCTTTACATAGCCATAATTTTATTCCTTCTATTAATGATAATAGTTGAAATAAAAAAATGACACTTAAGTCTATGACTTAAATGTCTATCAAATGAAAATTAGGTAGACATTCAGAACGTGAAAACTGAATGTTCCTATTTTATTATATGAAGTTTCCTTCACTAAATACATTATAACATAAAAACGACTTTTTAACAAGTCGCTTTATTTCTAAATGGTGTCCCCTTGCGGGCTCGAACCGCAGACCCACTGATTAAGAGTCAGTTGCTCTACCAACTGAGCTAAGGAGACAAAATTCGTTTACGTGATTAATTATAACATATAATATTCAATTTGAATACATTTTTTTACTTTTTTAGTATAAAAATGCTTGATTTATACCTGATTTTGTTATAATATAAACTTGTCTTTCAAAAAAGACGTAAAAATATCTTGATTTTATTTTAATCATGAGATATAATTAACTAGTAATGTGGACCTGTAGCTCAGTTGGTTAGAGCACACGCTTGATAAGCGTGGGGTCACAGGTTCAAGTCCTGTCAGGTCCACCATATGCCTCAATAGCTCAGCTGGTTAGAGCACTTGACTGTTAATCAAGGGGTCCTAGGTTCAAGTCCTAGTTGGGGCGCCAGATGGCGAGTTGGTGAAGCGGCTTAACACACTGCCCTTTCACGGCAGCATTCACGGATTCGAATTCCGTACTCGTCACCATTTGA
>CADAWN010000035.1 GCA_902791625.1 uncultured Erysipelotrichaceae bacterium
CTTCTTCTGTTGGTATTATCCATACTTCTTTTATTTCACTTATTTTCCATTTTGTAAAATCCATATTTAATCCTCCTAACTTAGCCGCGCCTCCAAAATATTCCAATTTTCCCAAAATAAGGAAGCGCGGCACAAGGTAATTTATTTACTCCAATATCGACTCAAATAACTACATACTGAATGAACTGCTGTTGCCCCATCAGCCGCGGCAGTAATTGCTTGACGAGTAGTCTTACCTCTTATATCACCTGCGGCATAAAAACCATCTCTATTACTACAACATTCATCATTAGTATAAATATAATAGCTATTGGGACATATAATCTCTTTCTCAACAATGGGTTCAATATTAGGCACCATTCCTATTGCTACAAAAACACCATCAACAATTGGTCCATATTTAAAAGAAAGTGCTGGATTAGATATTTCAGTAAAAAGATAAATTCTTCCATCTCTTTTCTTTATACTTTTAATTGGAAAATTATATTCTATACTTACATTCTTAATCTCTTTAACTCTTTCAGCAGTAGAAGGCCAGGCAGTTATATTTTCATCACACATTAAAATAACAACATTTTTACAAATTTTAGATAAATATTCTGCTTGCGTAAATGCGACATCACCACCACCAATAATGGCAACATCTTTACCTTTATAAAAATTACCGTCACATAATGCACAGTAGTGAATTGGTATTCCTTCTTCAATTTCACAATTTAATTCTCTATGTTTTGCACCAAGAGCATAGATTATTGCTTTTGCTTTATCTTCACCATCTTTATAGGCAATTCTCCAGTCAATTCTATTCTCAGGAGTAATACCAGGCCATACCTTTAGAACTTCGTGCTCCTCAATCTTAATTCCATTATTCTCCAATTGGTCATGTATTTTCATAGCTAAATCAAAACCAGGCATTGGTTCAATACCTGGATAATTTTCAACCATTATTGCATTAGCAATTTGTCCAAAATCATATTCATCTCTACCTACTATTTTAAAATCTAAATTTGCTCTTTTTGCATAAAGCGCGGCGGTCATTCCCGCAATACCATTACCAAGAATTATTAAGTCTTTCATTTTAATTCTCCTTTATTATTTCAAAATTAGTAAAATTTTCTTTATTTAATCTTTGAATTGCGATATTAAAAAAATTTTCATCTTTTTCAATACCAATAAATTCTCTATTATTCTTAACCGCGGCGAGACAAGTAGTACCTGAACCCATACAATTATCAAGAATTATATCTCCTTCATTTGAAAAAGTTTTAATTAAATTCTTGCATAAAGCTAAAGGTTTTTGTGTAGGATGAAGATTGCTTTTAAGACAATCTCTTTGAAATTTCCATACTTGTGTTGGATAACGCCAACCAGTATCTACATATTCTTTAACTTTCTTCTCTTGTTGATCTGTTAGTACGCCAAGCTTACCATCTTTTACTTTATTAGTTCTTTTTGGACCTTCATATTTTATCATTTGTGGATTATAGGTACATTGTTTCCGATAAAAAATACATATATTCTCGACTGTTTTTCCAACTCTTTTTTTAACTTGTCCTATATTTGTTAATCTTTCTTTTTCCCAATAAATATCATATTTATAATTTTTAAGATTAGACATTCTTAATTGAGAAGCAAATGGTTCTTGTGCAAATAAAACTATTGCACCATTAATTTTAACTATTCTATGATATTGTTTCCATAATTCTTCAAATGGAATAATAGTATCCCAATTGCTATTTGTTATTCCATAAGGTAAATCACAAACAACACAATCTATTGAATTATCTGGAAACTATTGCATTACTTTAAGACAATCTCCTAAAAATACTTTATTCATATTAAATCCTCCATTCTAATTGCTTCTTGATTATCACTTGCAAGCTCAATCCCCAATACTATATCATAATGTGGTTTTTGATTAGGAATAAATCTTCCAAATTTAATTATAATATTTAAAAATAAAGATAATTGTCTTATCTTTTCAGAAATTTCTTCTGGATAATATCCTGTATAAATAATTATATCATCGTTACTTTTTCTTCTAAAATCTTTAATAAATTGATAAAGTTCCTCAAAAGTATCAAATGGTTCCAATCCGCCTATTGTGATTGCTTCTGTTATAGGATTATTTAAATATCTATTAATAAGATTTTCATTATCAATCTCAATAGTAGGAGCTTTGGCAAGCTCAGAATTCTGACATACTGGCTTGCCGCACTCTTTATCACATTTAAAATTATTACACTTACTTGTTCCAATAAACATTGATGGTTTTTTATAATTCACAAAGTCTTCATCAATTAGATTTTTTATCTTCATCAATATACCTCCAATGATAACCAGCAGATGTTTTCTATTCTCCATTTATTGCTCTACCAATACCAGACGGACTAACACCAACTGCTTTTGCTGCTTCATTTCTTGAAGGATATATAATTCCTGTTTCTATACATAAAACTTTCTTTTTATGTCCTTCACTAATATTTTTACAAACTTCTTCGGAAAAACTCTTACCTTTTTTCATTAGCCCATTTTTACGAGCTATTTCTGGATTTTTCATAGGATTATTTTCTTTCATTCTTTTTGATAAAGAAGCTCTTTGTTCTTCCGACATTAAACTTCCGCCTATGGATATATTGTATCCTTTTTTTGGATTGGTACTATCATAATATTGAATATAATATTGTTCCCAATAATTTGCTTCTTCTAAACTTAGATTATTTTTTAAAATTTGACTTGTAAAATTTTCAAAGCCATATTTTAATATAGCTTTATAAAAATGAGAACAGCCTTTATAATTACAACCATTACCTGCTCTTCTTTTTAATGTGTTACAAGTCTGACCAATATAAACTTTATTTGATGGGGAAGTATACATATAAACTTTATATTTATTCATTTTATCCACCAATTGTATCAATCATATTACCTATATTATACCAATTTCTCTTTGAAAATTCAATTTTTCTATCTTTTGAGTAGTTTCTACTTGGTACTAAATATCCAACAATTCTTTGATAAGTATCTATTACTTTACCACCACACTCGGGGCAAGTTTTAGAACCTACAAAACCATGATGATGTTCACATTCATTTATTTTAGTATTAAATGCAAAATAAATAACATTATTTTTCGCTAAGTAATTTAACATTTTCCAAGCAGTTTCTTCATTAGGAAATTCACTTTCAAGATTAATATGGGCAATAACTCCGCCGCCACAACGTTTATCAAATAAACCACTCAGTCTAACTTTCTCTTGAATAGTACACTTTGCGGCAAGAGGAATCCATTGATTAGATAAAATATCATGACATTTAGAACCACCAAAAAAGAGTCTATCTTTTGCGGCAAGTTTTACTGCTGCTGATTCACCAGGTACTGATTCTAGATTCATCTTATAATCTTTATCAGCAGTAAAATTATCTTTATTTTTATTCATAGTATCAAAGATTTTTGAAGCAAACATTATTCCTTCATCTGTATAATATTTATTACCAAATTCATCTTCACGGATATAACCATATATATCCATTACTTCGTACAAACCTAAAAAGCCTACCGTACAGAAAAGCTTATCCATTTCCATACCGCCTTCTATAAAGTTTGGAAGTAAACCTTTTTCTATATTTCTCTAAATAATATGACGCACAACATCAAGAGCTTTCATATTTATATCTTGAATATAATTAAGTCTTTCAATAAAAGCATCTTGATTATTTGGATACTCTAAAGCAATTGCTTCAAGATTCATTGTTGAAACTTTTACTGAACCTATTGATAATGCTGTGCCGCCAATAGAATTTATAAAGGGATCAAGTTGTGTAGTATCGCTAATTAATCTACAACAATTTGATAATGCTCCTGCTGTTTCACTAATAAAGAAATTAGCATCATTCCATTTACGATTATGATTAGATGCCCATTTTGCAAATTCTTCATCAGCAAATTTTCCGTCTCTATATATAAGTGAATATGTTAAAACAGGATATGTAAATAATTGAATACTTCTGGTTTCAGATACAACTTCCATAAATATTTTTTGTGCTTTCATAATATCTTCAATATAATCTATTACAAAGGTACCATCTGGATATTCTCTTCCTCCAAAAAGTTCTTCAAGATATACTCTATCAAAAATACTCATATTAGAAAAAACTGTTTGAGTTTGGTCACGATAGAACTTTTGATTCAATCTAAAAATTAATTTTTGATAAGCTTGACGAAGATAATAGTCAGGATTTTTTAAATAATATCCATCTTCAACATCTTTTTTCCAAAAGTAGAAAAGCCAAATAATGATGTCTGGAAGTCCACAAGCTCCTGATGATCGATTCGACATAAAACTAACATATTCTATAACATCATCAAGAAAAGTCTAAAGATGTTTTGGTGGTTCATTATTATAATTATCAATAAAAAATAATCCTTCTGTAGCAAGGCGAGACAAATCATAAGCAAAACAATAAGGCATATAAGTACTTGATGATGCATCATGCATATATAGCCATGGACCAAACTCTAAATTGACCCATTCTCTTGCTGTCTTTATTCCATACTTTTTCTATAATTCATAAAAAATTTTATTAAAAGCAATAAGCTTATCATGTGACTTACCTTTTTCTTTTAAAAGAGATTGAATATCTTTACTATCTACATTTGCATTTGAATCAATAGTATTATCTGCAACATTTTTATTATCAGCAGTAAAGTTATCTATAAAAGTAGTAAAATTTAACTAAGAAGCGTGTAAACCATTTAAAAGTTCAAAATCTTCTCCATATGTATCTACGGCTTTATTAAATGCAGTCGTAAAGTTCTTTCCTAAGCGTACATTAATATTCAAGACACATCACTCCTTCTTTTAATTTTTAATTTTTAGATTGATATAATCAACCGCTTCTTTGAAAGACAATTTTTTCCCCTCTGTTTCAAAGACTGGAACCGAAGTAATACCTTTTTCTTTAATTACTTCTGCATCTTCACAAATTTCATAAGGTATTTTTGCTAATTCAAGTTTTTTAATTAATACTTTACATTTTGGACAACCTGTCGAATATAAAATATTCATACAATTTTCCTCCTTTTTTCTTTTATATAATAATAATAACATTTTTTTTTCTAAAAGTCAATTCTTCCAAAATCAAAATGTTCTAATTATAAGTGATTTTTATAAAATAAATCTCTAAAAATTTTCTTTATTTTACTAAAAATAAAATAAAAAGTCAAGGTAATAATACCTTGACTAAATTTTTATATTATTTCTTCCCAATCTTTCATTTCTTCCATAATCATTTTTACGTAATGATTACCATGTAATTGTTCATATCTTTCATATAAACTAATTAAATTTTCTTTTTCATAGTGCGGGATTTTTTTATCATCTTTGTATTTAAAATATATATGAGTTATTGTATTTCTTAACATAGTTATATTTGTTTCATCATTATCTTTTAATTTTTCTTCTATCTAATTAAATTGTGTTTGCGCTTTACTTTCTAGATTTTTAATCTATTCTTTAACTGGCTTATTAGCCTCAGTGGATTCTTCTCTAATAATTCTTCGTAGCGCGGCACGAGGTCTTTTAGAAACTAAAGTAAAAAAAGTAATTATAGTAACTAAAGCACCAGCACAGGCGCCAATAGTTTTTAAAATTTCTACAAGTTCCATTCTTACATTTTCACCCCACTTCTTTTAATATTATCAATATGATATTTATTTGTAACTCTATTGATAGGAGAAAATATTTTTTCAAAAGTTAAATCTTCTAATTGCCAATATGGAATCCTATATAAAGGAATATTATGCATTAAACAATACTTATTCTTTCTTCTATCCCATTCCTATTGTTTTTTAAAACCAGATTGAGTTTTATGGAAGAATTTAACGAACTCATAATGTTGTTTGCCATCGACCTCTAATAAACATATTAGTTTATTATATCTAAAAATTCCAAAATCAAATCTTAAAGGAATTTTTTTATATCCAACTAAATCTTCAAAATAAATTTCTCTCTCAAATTTAATTTTATTTTTTCTCAATATATCTATTACTTTTTGCTCTCCTTTTGAAGTTTCCATTAAATATCATCTCTTCTTCTTGGTGGTCTTGGTGCCTTTTTAGGAGGATTTTTAGGAATAAATACTGGATATACAACAGGATTGGGTTCAAAATTAGAAGTTAAATAATCTACTTTATGAGGTTCAATATGATAAGTTGCTATATGTGCTAAATCTTCTTCTGGATTAAAGGGCTTAGGACTAATTTCTCTATATCTATTATAAATATCTTTTTGAGTTAAAGTCTTATCTTCCTAATAAAATTCACAGTTCATTATTACTGAAAAATAAGTTGTATTTATAATATCTTTACCCTCTTCCTCTTCTTTTTTAATCTCTTCCTATCTCCATTTTATTAAATTTTCATTATTTTCAAATAAATCTTTAGATTCTTGACTTAATATAAATTTTAATTTATAATAAATTTCAGTACCATTGGAAACTAAAAATTTACCTGATAATTTATCCCAATATAAATGAAAGATTACTAAAAAATTATCAATAGAATAAGTAGCTTGTACTGTATTATAATCTTTATAAGTACCTGCTACTAATTTTCCTTCTAATATTTCTTCTCCTTTATAAGAAGAAGTAGTAGTTATATTCTAAGGAAATTTATCATATAATGTATCAAATTCTTTACCAGGATAGTTACAATTAAACATAATAAACACCTCCTTTTAATATTAGAGAATATTTCTTCTTAATATAAGTAGATTATTTTATTAAAAGCTCTAGGAAATTGAATAATTGACTTTTTAAATAATATAATTATAGAAAAAATAAATAAATAATAAATAAATATTTTAAAAAGGAGATAAATAAATGAGTAGTATAATTAATAATGTAGATTTTGAAAATTTACCCGCGGAAAAGTATTGGTCATTTCCAAAGACTTATAAAGGAGATCGACATAAAGATACTAAAGACTTTATCTTATCCGAGGTTTATATTGGATCTGAGAAAATGGACGGGCATTATGCTCGTTTTATCAAAGACGATAATGGTAATATGAGACTTCAAGGTAGAACCGAAAGTGTTAATGGCGGCTATCTTAATAAAATTGAATGGGTTCCGCAATGTATGGATTTTTTTAATTCTCTTCCTAATGGAACTTGTTTACTTGGAGAACTTTATTTCCCTAATAATCGTGGAAGTAGAAAAGTAACAACTATTCTTGGTTGTCTTAAAGATAAAGCACTTGAACGTCAATCAAAAGGAGAAAAACTTAATTATTATGTTTTTGATGTTTGGGCATATAATGGTAAATCTTTGCTTAATACTCCAATTGAAACTCGTATTAATCATTATCTTGACTATGAAATGCTTGACCTTTTTGATGGAGAAGATTATGTTAAAAAAGCAGAATATTTAAAAGGAGAAGAACTTTGGAATAAATATGGAGAAGTTCTATCTAGTGGCGGCGAAGGAATAGTTATAACAAAACTTGGAACAGTACCTGAGCCAGGCAAAAGAACGGCAAGAAAAACTTTAAAATGTAAGATGGAAATAGAGGAAACTATTGATGCTTTTGTTGATGGAAACTATAAAGAGTCAACAGTAGAGTATAATGGTAAAATGATTGATACTTGGACTTACTGGATGAATACTAAAACAGGCGAAAAATTTAATAAGAATATGTATAAAGAATATGTTAATGGAGAGCCAATTATTGCTATAACTAAAGGTTTTTATAATGGTTGGGCAAGTGCAATTTCTTTTAGCGTGATGAAAAATGGAGAACCAAAACATATTGCTTGGATTAGTGGAATTGATGAAAGTATTAAGGAAAAGATTGTAACAAATCCAAAAGAATTAATAGGGAAGGTTGCAGAATTAAATTGTATGGAAGTAGAATGCATCGAAGGTGAATATTCTCTTCGTCATCCTCGTATTGATACCTGGAGAGAAAATAAAAGTTATACTGATTGTGAGTGGTCACAAATAGCTAAAGATTAAATTAAAACTCTAGAGAATTCTTGAATAATAAATACTTTAATAAAGGAAGAATTATATCTTCCTTTATTTTATACCAAAAGGAAGGTGAAGTATATGAGAGAGATTTTCTTAACTCCTATTGATGTACCTAAACCACCACATCATACTCAAATATAGGTAAGATGTTTTACTTGTAAGCATTTTCCTGTTTGTTTAATTAAAAAAGATTATATGAAAACTGCGATTTTAATAGAAGGTATATTAGGTAATCCTTAGAAAGATTATATAGCTACCGAAAAAGAAATCATTGATACATATAAAAATGATATTGTTGTTCCTCATGGTGACACTAAATATATTAAATTCATTATTAAAAATGAAGACGGTAGTGTTTATACTCCAGAGGAAGGAGATAGCATAAGATTTGCTATGAAGAAAAATAAAACTGATGAGGAAACAATCATTTTAAGAACTATTAATCCAGAAACTATGGTACTTAAGTTCGAGCCTAGTGATACTAAAGAACTTCCTATGGATAGTATTTATATATACGATGTTGAGTTAACAAGAGCAAATGGAGATGTTTCTACTTTTATTAAAGGTAGAGTTATAGTAACTGACGAGGTATATTAATATGAAAGAGTTTAGTGGTTTTATTTAGGATAATTCAATAGAAGGAATAACAGGAGAAATTTAGTCTATTGAAGGATTAAATAAAGCCACTTCTGTTGTTTAGACTATTGATACAAATGTAGATACAATTAGTGGAAAAATTTAGAAATAGTAGAATTTTAGCGGAGAGATTTAGGAAGAAGAAAAAATTTAGTCTATTATTGTAGATGAAAAATATAATGGATAGATTGATATAGAAGATAAAAAAAGTGGAGAATTAAAAGATTTAAATAAAATTAACGGTAAAATCGAAATAGAAAACTCTAAACATGGAAAAATAAAATGTCCTAAACCATATAAAGGCTGGATAGATACTATTGATGATGTAAGTGGAAAAATTGTCCTTCCTGATATTACTGATATAGAAGCTTTAAAATAGCTTTAGTTAATAGTTAATAGATTAGTAACTGAAGTTGAAGGCAATTCAGAATTAGCAATAGATGGCTTAATTTATAATGTTTATATTTTATAGCAATAGTATAATAAATTAGTTGGTATTTATTATGATACTGTTGAAAATTGGAATAATTAGCCTGATAGAATAGCAAAAAAAGGAGATGTTTATATTTATCTCGATGCGCCGCAGGCTTACGGCGGCACTGGGCCGCGAATAAAGATAGGCAATGGCGGCTACTTAATTGATTTAATGTTTGTTGATTAGAATTACTTTGACCACTTACAAAATAATATTATTCATATTACGCAAGAAGAACGAGAAAATTGGAATGATAAAGTAGGAGTTACTGTTGTTTAGGACGATGGTAATTAGCTACTATTTTATAAAGATAAAAGAGAGGTGAATATTAATGGCGAATGAATATACTCCTGTTTTGTCTAGTGTTAAATTACCAAGTGGTACAGTTTATTATTTTAAAGATACTTGGGCAAGAGAACAGATTGAATAGATTATAAGCTATACTGGATATATAGGTGTAACTACTACTCCATTAACAGATGGTAGTACGACTAATCCAATTATAATCAATGGTTAGCCAGTTACTGCGGCTTCTGGTAATATTACTATTTATGGATAGAAAGAATTTATTTTTAATGGTACTGCATGGCAAGAGTTTGGTGATTTAAGTGCTATAATTGATTTACTTGGTGAGTTTGCCTATGTTGATGAAGGAGAGGTTACTATTAAACCAAAAGGTAGTGTAGATGCTAGTTTTATTGGTGATGAAGGTAGTATTGATATAACTTATACCCCTAGTGGCTCTATTGAAGCAACTTTCACTGGTAATAATGGAACAGTAAATGTAACTGGTGTACCTAACGGTATAATCCAATTCGCAGAAATTGTTAAATCTGCTACTGGTAATTATTAGCCTACTGGTACAATAGAAAATACTATTTCAGTAAGTGCACCGACTATGTCTATAAATTATATTACTAGTGATGGAACATTACCCAGTCTAACACTTAGTGCATTAAATGCTAGTATTGATTAGACAGATGCAGAATAGTTATCTTTATATTTTGACCCAACTTTAATATCTTGGAATCCAGGTACACTGCCTACAACAAGTACAGCAAATGTTGTTACAGATGTAGATGTAGATGTAGATTCTACTTTTGTTGGAGATAGTGTTTCTATTGCCGCGACCTTTAGTGGAAGTAGTACAGCATTTAGCGGAAGTTTTACTCCTAGTGGTAGTATTTCTGCTATATCAGCAAGTTTTACTCCTAGTGGTAGTATTTCTGCTACATTTAGTGGTACAGAAGAAACCTATCTAGTTACTCCCAAGGAAAGTGGAGGTGAGGGCTAATGCCTAAAAAATATATTTCAAAAGTAAAAATACCTGGTGATACTGCAATATATTATATTAAAGATGACGAAGCTAGGGATTTAATTGCTTAGTTGGGTGATTTTACTGCTTATCTTGGAGTTACAACAACGACTTTATCTGATGGTTCTACGACAAATCCAATTACAATAGATGGTGAAAGTGTAACTGCTGTTGCTGGAAATATAGTTTCTTATAATGATACAACAACAAGTTTATATACAGCAAAAGATTTTATTTTTAATGGAACTAAATGGCAAGAATTTGCTAATCCTACTAAACTAGGTAAATTTGCTTATGTAAATAAAGGAACAGCAACCTTTACTCCTAATGTGACAAAAAGTGGTACTGTAACTGCTGCTTCTGCAACACTTGCCGCGACTGCTAGACCTGCAACATTTAGTACAACTGCTGTAACAGGAGCAACAGCAATAAAAACAGTAAGTTCTATTACAACTAATGCTAATGTAATTACTGGTGGTTCATATAGTAAAGCAACTGCTGCAACTGTAACAGTTAATTCTTCTGCTACTTTTTCAGGAACAGTACCTAGTATTGTAACAAATGTTACTGGCGGCGGCGCAACAAAAAATGCATCTGCTAGTTTGGCTTTATATTCTGTATCAGGTGGATAGAAAATAGTTACCGATGTGGCTGTAAGTAGTGTTACTGGTACTAAAGCTACAGTTGGTTCAATGAGTGTTTATGGTCTTGCGGCATCAAATACTAAATATATGACTGGACCAGAATCATTAGATAAAAAAACGGCTACAGTATTAACTAGTGTAACCGCAACAACAAATGCTAATGCTTTTAATGCCACTGTTACAGATGAAATATTGACATTAACTTCTGCCGCGGGAACAGTTACAACTACAACAAAAGGTAGTACTGTTGTATTAAGTAGTACTACTGGAATCACTAATGGTACTTCTGCTACTGCAACAACTTATAGTACAGTTGGAAAATCAGGAGATGCGACTATGACATAGCCAACAGTTACACTTTCAGTTACTTCTGGTACTTACAAGGTTTCTGTACCTAAAGATACCCATGTTATTTCTGTTGCAGCAATTACACCGACTATAGAGGATGTAGATGTTACTGTTAGTGGTAGTGCAGTTACAGATAGTACTGTTTCTCTTACAAATACTAAAACAGCTATTGAAGTTGCTGCAGCGAACAAAGTAACAGTAGTTAGTTCTATTACTACTTAGAATATGTATGGTACTGTATCTGCATATGCTGGTGGAAGCCATACACATACTATTAATGACACAATTGCTGTTGCTGGTGCTGAACAAACAATTACTGTTAACCCTTCAACTTAATTAAAAGGAGAATAATAAAATGAAATTATCTATTTTAATTCCACAATATAAAGAAACGGAAGAATAGGTAAAAAATCTTCTTGATAGTATAGCATTATAGTAGAATATTGATTTTAATGACTTGGAAGTTGTTATAGTTAATGATGGTACTGATGTTATACTATCAGAAGAGTTTATTGACTCATATCCATTTACAGTTAATTATTTTATTAATGAACATTTGGGAGTGTCTGGAACAAGAGATATTTGTTATTAGTTTTCAACTGGTGACTATGTAATGTTTTGTGATGCTGATGATATGTTTATTGATATGAGAGGCTTATATTGGATTTTTGGAGAGATAAAAAAAGGTTTTGATACACTGATTTCTTATTTCGTAGAAGAAATAAGAGATAAAGATAATAAAATTGTCTATATTGAACATAAAGAACAAGATGGAACATTCGTGCATGGTAAGGTTTTTAATAGAGAGTTT
>CADAWN010000036.1 GCA_902791625.1 uncultured Erysipelotrichaceae bacterium
TGCTAAATATTATATAGCAACAATGTATTACTATGGTAAATATGTAGATAAAAACTATGAAAAAGCAAAATATTACTTTGAAAAATCTCTTAATGAAGAAATAGATGACTCATATTACTATTTGTATTTAATTAATGAAAATGGAGGATATGGTGTTACAAAAAACACAGATGAATCTGAAAAATATTTATTTAAGATTGAAAAAGATTTATGTGAGTGTTTAATATATTACTCGATAACAATGGATAAAAACAAATTAGAGGATTATTTAGAATTTTTAAATTATGATAAAGAATTTTTAGATGCTTTGATAAAAGGATTTCCAATAGATCATCCTATAAGTATTTATTATAATAGACTTAAGAGTTTAAATAGTGAACAATATAAAGAAATTGCACAAAAACTAAAAGAAAAAATAAACATTTTTTATGCAAGAGAAATTAAGTATTTCACAATTAAAAATGTTACTTGTGAAGAAGATGTTGATATATTAGCTGAGATAATTATTGCTTCAAGTAAATATAACACAATGGATGAATATTTTTCTAAAAAAGTAGATGAGGATAAAGATGAAAGAATATTATATGCCATAGGAAAAACAATATATTATGGACAAGGGTATGATAGAGACACAAAAATGGGACTAGAGCTCCTAAAAATTAGCGCAGAGAAAGGATATCCTTTAGCAAAGAAAAAACTAGCTGAAATAAATCCAGAAAACAAATAAAAAATATAGAAAACATTAAAAAGCATACTGGAAACTATATGGATATAATATAACTTATAGATATTAAAGTAATTTATTTTCGATATCCGATAAAATACATATAAAAAAATTAGAAACAACTTAATGAAGAAATATTGATTATTATTTATGAATCAATATTGAATGCAATAATAATAAATATGTAAAGGAGAAAAATAAAAATGTATGGAATTACTGAAGTAAATAGAGAAAATTATAAAAATATTAAATGGGTTGCTGCTGGTCTAAGCATAGAATATCAATATCAATATCGTGGATTAAATTTTTTTTGTGATAGAGTTCATGATTTTGGCATCTACATAGATAATTATTGGGTTTATTTAGAATTACCAACCGGACCAAAATATATTATACTAAAGAATCAAGACGGCGATTTGCCTTATATTCATTCTTTTGATGCTGGAGATACTCAAAAAGGTTCTAATTTTATTGGAGCTGTGGAACGATTAATGAACTATGTTGATGAATATTATGAATTTATAAAACCTTATATTATAGAATCTCCTATCATAAAAATAAGGGGACAAACTATAAAATTAGAAAAAATGATTGAAATAGATAGGTTAAATTATAAAAAAAATAAAATTAGTATAAATATAATATATCAATATCGTGGATTAAGTTTCATATATTATCGTTTTTGTCAACCATATAACATTGTTTGGTTAGAACTACCAACCGGCCCAAAGTACACAAAAAGTATTGATGACGATGGTGATTTGCCTTATATTGATATGTTTATTAGCCCTGGAACTAGCTATGCTCATGGCTTTATTGATTGTGTAGAGCAACTAATGAATTATATTGATACATATTATGAATTTTTTAAACCATATACAAATCCTATATAAAAGAATAAATTAAAAATTCTATTGTATAAAAATTATGATTTTTAATGATTGACACACAATAAAATAAATAATAAAATATTAATATTAAAAACGCATTATATAAATGTATAATATATTGATAAAAAATTATCTAAAAAACAACGGATATTATTAATAATAACGAGAGGGGAAACAATGGAAGAAGATAAAAATAACTATAGCTATAGCAATATGAGCTTAGAAGAACAATTAAAATTAAAAAAAGAGGAACTTGCAAAAGCCGAAGAAAGATACAGAAATAGAGAAAAAGGAGGATTAATTTATAATGACCCAACTGGCACTTCAAAAATGTTAGCACAAAGAATCCTATTACTAAATAAAGAAATAGAAAAAATACAGAAAAAGATTGATGAAGAACAACAAAAAAGAAACGAATCAGGAAAAGGCAAAAAAAGCACCCAAGGAATTAGTGCTAGAGCAGAAGAAAAAGGAATGACAAAATATAATGGAAAAAATCCATTCATCAAATTAATGCAATTAATAAAATCAGGAGCACAAAAATTAGAGCAAAGAATAGATAGAGCCAATCAAGAAGACGAGAAAAGATTTCATGAATCCTTAGAAAATCTTAAAGAATCAGGAAATCCATATAAACAGTTCATATATAAGATAGGATCAGCACTTGAGAGAGCAAATAAAAAGTTAGATGATTCTGCTAAAGCATATAATGAACATTTTAAAGATCCCATGGGTGGATATAGAAAGATATTTGAAAATGAAATGGAAGAACAAAGAAAGAAAAGATATGAAGAATATAAAAGAGTAGCAAATATGGAAGATTCAAGAGACAGCCAAAAAAGAACTGCAGAAAAAAGCAATACAATGGAAACTGGGGACAAGACCAATAAACAAGAAAGGGAAGAAAAACGAGAAAAACAAAATGAAGGAAAGAACGCTTCAGCACCTTCAACTAGACAAAAAGGAGAAGAAGAAGCGGAACACGAAGCATTTATTGAGGAGCTTTCAGGGCATGGAGCATACCATACATATGGAAAAAGAACAAGTAAAACACAAAACAATTTGCCACAACAAAGGCAATTAAACAATTCACTACAAAAGCAAACTAATAAAATTAAGGGACAAGAAGAACAAGAAAGATAAATAATTTTTTATAAGGCAACATAAACTATTGCAAAAGGGTAATTTTATGTTTCCTTATTTTACGAAAGGCTATTATAAAAATTTATGTGCTTTAATAAATATATTCAAGTAATAGTTTTATGTGAGTCTTGTTTGCTTATTGACAACTATAATAATAGATAAATTTATGTGAAATTGTTAATATGAATTTAAATAAATATGGAGGCATTTTTCTATGGTTGAAAGTTATTCTAAATTTGCGCTTACTGAATCTGAAAAGGAAAGTTTTAAAGGTTTAAATGATGAATTTATTAAATATAATAAGTGGATATCTGATGATACTTGTGTTGCAGATGCAATTGAAATATATATACGAAATTTATACAATAAAATTGGTATGTTAGATTATAATTTTTATGCAATGTCCTTTAATTTGCCTTGCAATGGCTCTCTTTCCCATGTTGCTAATGAAGATGACGTAAAAAAATATCTTGTTAAGAGAGCGACCTTATCAGCAATGTTACAGTCATTTGAATCCGATTTATATGATAAAGGATTTGTTGCTGAGAAACCGTTTGTAGTTTTTCCTGAAAATAGCTCTATACCAGAAAAGATACCATCTTCTTTTTCTATTTATCATGGTACTCCAGTAGATGATGTTAGTTTAGAGGAACTTGGTAAGCCTGATAAGAATGGAATGTATCATATACGTGAGGGGTTTGTTTTTTATTCACCTTATGAAAATAGAGCAGATAAGTTTAGAAAGCGTAATAATCAAGATTTTAAAGGTGGTCATGTTTTTAAAAAGAATGACCTTGATTCTTTTAAGGTTGCACGAGTTCCTAGTATTAATGGACATTTTGCATTCATGTATAGAGATGAAATAGAGAAATTAGCCTCACAAGGATATGAGTTTATTGCTCCAATTCAATTGCATAATACAAGTGTTCAAATAGTTGATATGCGAAATTATGTTGGATATTTTAGTGCTAGAGATTCTGCAATAGAAAATCAAATGGCATATTATCATTTATCTTTTCCTGTTGCTGGTCAAAGTTTTGACGATTATATTGATTCTTTAGGTATTTCAAAAGATAATGCTAAACAGATTGCTGATAAGTATTTTTTTGAAGAAAATAAAACATGGTCTACTGGTGACAAATCTAATAAATCTTATTCAAAGAGTTATGATGAATATTTTCCTAGCTTTGAAGAGGCTTGTAAAGATAATGAAAACATTATTAGAAATGTGTACGAGAAAATGTTACAATTTTTACCAGGCTCATCTTCCACTGACTCAGTGCGAGATTTGTATTTAGATCCTAGTAGAATTTCAGGAGCTGAAAAGCAACAAATTCCTTTTGATTCTTTTGATGAATTTAAAAATAATTATATAAGAACTCATGATATATTGTCTACAAATGAGGATGATTATAGGGCTTTTCTTTCTCATAATGATATATTAAAAGATACAGCAGATAATATTATTTGTCATCATAAATCATTAAAATTGAATGATTTAATTACTGCTAAAAATATTTCGTTGTCTGATTTGCGTAAGTCATATAAACAACTTTGGCTTGATAAAGATTTAAACAAAAAAAGTTCAAAAGAAAAACTTAATGAAAATGAAAAGATATAAACGAGGAAAATAGATAGACATATATTTTACAAAAAGATTGCCTTAGAAACAATAAATCCATACGAAGAAACCTATGACATATTATTTCACGAATTTCTGATAAAGTAGGGTAAAAAGGAGGAAAAATTTGAAAATAGAAGAACTGAATCAGATAATCAATTATTTAGGAGTAGACAATTATTTAACAATGTATTGCAATAGAATCGGGATTAAGACGGATTCTGTTGATACTGATGAAGCATATTACAATATAGTAGAACAAATTGAAAAAAACGAGGAACTTACATCATATTTTAAAGAAATTGCAAAAACAGATAAAAGGACGCACGTACTTATACCGTATTTTACAAAAACAGAGAACATTAGATTTTTCATTGATAATAAAAAAGAATATGATTTAAGTGAAGAAATTATTAACAATATTGAAGCAAATTTTAGAAAAAGATATATGAATGTACAAAAAGAAAATTTAGATAGACAAGAAAAAATATATAAACACTATGACAAATATGGAATTTATTATGCAATTTCTTTCCTTGTAATTTGTCTTTTATTTACTATTGATGCAGTAGAACCATATTTTTCAACTCATATAACTAAAAAAGCCAATATCACAAATGCTAAAATTATAGAACAAAATATTCATAAACCAATTTCAGATTTTTATACAACAACTATTGATATAAAGTATGAATATTTTGTAAATGGAAAAGAATATATAAAAGAACAAGACAGCGTTATTTTAGGAAGAAACATTATAGATGTTAGCATTAATAATAAAGAAGAAGTTGAAATATATTATTATATTGATAATCCTAGTAAATCAAAATTGTATAATAAATACAACAATTTTATAAAACTGGATTTTATATGTTGTGATATATTACTTAGTATTGCATTAATAATAAGCATAAAAAGAAAAATAGAATATCATAAAAAAGTAGTAAAAAAGTCAACGCACAAATGAATGAATAATAGCAAGTAAAAAAAACAAATCTGACATTCTTTATCGCTGTATTTGTCAAATATAAAAAATGCAATACGCCAACATCACTATAGGTTGCTTTTTACGCTTATTAGATAACTTAAATTAGCAAATGCCAATTATACGAGAATTACTTTAGAAAATTTTTTCTGAATGGAAATGTGTTTATAGTTTATATACACTAAAATTGATATTTAAAAAAAAGAGTATAATAATTAAAAAATGGAGACCACAGAAATGTGGTGTGTCATTAGAATGTTCTTTTTTAGAACACATCTCTAACGAGCAAGCAGAGATGTGTTTTTATGTTTAAATATGTAGAGATATTAAGAAATTAGTATCTCTTTTTTTGTTGCCTAAAAATCAGAAAGGGAGAATGTATAATGGCTAAAAATAGTAAAATCCCAAATGCAAAAGATAAAAATAAAACTAATAGTGATTATCACGATTTTACAGATAATGTAATTTCCATCAAAGATATAACTTCAGTTGTAATAGAAAACTTAAAACAGAAAAGAGATAAATATGAGATAAATATATTGAAAAGCAGAAGAATTTATATATAAAAAAGCTTAGATGAAGTTATTATAGTTAGAGAATTTAATGTAAAAAAGAAATGGAGGTAAAAATGTCTATTAAATCTATTAATAATGAAAATAAGAATGAGAACAATATTGAAAATAAATTTGAACTAAAAATAAATGGAACATTATTTACGATTAATTTAATTCAATCAAAAGATGCAAAACTAACTTATGAAGAATTAATCAAAAAAATTATTTTAGATGAAGCAATGAAGATAAATGCCGAAAATAGTGGATAATTATGTCAAAATGTATTGCATAATTTGGATAATGTTATTGGACTTTTGAAAAAAATTAAAAAATATTGCAATTAGCTATTGCCACAGGGAGATTTAACTACATCTCTAGGATGGACTAAAGCAGATGAATTGCAAACGACACTTGCAAATCAAGATAATAATCAAGGTAATGGTGAAACTAAACAAGAAAACAAACAAACAACTACTAGTTCAAATGTAGAGCCAAATAAAACAAACTCAGTAGTAGTTCATCAAGTTCAAATAACAATAATCAACAAACGCAAAAGCAAGAAACAAAAACCACTACAAAGACTGAAACTAAAACAACAACGAAAAGTGAAACAAAACAGCAAACTCAACCAACTTCTACTGCACCAGAACATATGCAAAGTTGGGAATCAAGAGCATTTGCTCAAGTAAATAAAATACGTAAAGCAAATGGATCTGACGCAATTACTTGGGATAATACAGCATATCAAGAAGCATTAAGAAGAGCAAAAGATAATGCAAATAGGGATGCAGTAATTGATGAAAATGGAATATCAGTTTATTCTCTAAATGACAATGAAACTCCAGAAGGCTTAATTAATAAATTTAAGTCCAGTTCAGGACATATGCAAAGCTTGAATGATAAAAAAATAAAGAAAGGTGCTGTTGCAATTTATAAAAAGCACACTAATCTTGGTGATAAATATTATGGTTATGTTGCTCTATATGAAGGCTATGAAAATACAAGAAAATATAATTATGAAGTAGATATGTAAAAACACAAAAGACAATAATTAAATAAATTTTTAAGGCTAGAATTAATTTTCTAGTCTTTTATTATGCTTAAAAATTAAAAAGAAAGGAAACTAAAAAATGAAAGTTAAATTTTTAAAAATTATAGCAATTATATTGCTACTAATGTTAGTAGTATCTTCAGTTTTACCTGTAATGGCTTATGATGCAATAAGTGAAGATACGAGTATTTGGTATGTAGTTGATTCAAATACTATTCCATCTTATTTACAAGTCAACGGAAAAAAATATGTTTGTACCAGAAAAACTATGCATCAAAGAGATGGTGGAGGACCAACTTATACAGTTTATTGTGTTGACCATAGTTTTGATACACCAGGAAACTATGCATACAATGTTTGGGGCAATCTAGATGAAGCAACAACTAATTGTTTAATCTATGGTTTTCCAAATAGACATTTTACAGGAGATGACAATAAAGATTATTACATTACTAATGTTGCTCTTCAAATTCTAAATAAAAATATGATATCTACAAATTCCAAAGGAGAAGAAGTTAGAACAAATGCTATGGCAGAACAAGTTGAAAATGGTAATTGTTCAGATCCTTATGGTATTAGAGGATATATAATGGATTTAGTAAATAAAGCAAGAAATAAAAATGCAAATTACATTGAATTAGGAAGTGTTACATCAATAACAAAAGATGGTGATTATTATATTACTAATAAAATAAAATTGACTGCTTCAGATACAATGACTAAATATAATGTACAATCAAATTATGAAGCAATTAATATTGACAAAACTGGATTTCAATTAAAGATTCCAGCTAGTGAAATCGATGGTAACTCTTATATGGAATATCTATAGAAATAGGGCAATAGGATGTTGGCTTGAAGATAACCAAATTGAAGTAATTCCGAATGTTAGATTTGGGGATGAAAGAACATTTCCATATTGTGTATTAGGAATAAGGAAAAATAGCATAATTTCTATTGGGACACATGGACTTATTAAAGTAAATGAAGATAGAAAATACTTGAAACAAGGTTTAGAATATGTAATTAAGCATATAAAGCCACCAATTATTGTTGTTTATGGAAAAGCGCCAGATGATGTCTTTCTAAAGTATAAAGAACAAGGAATAAAAATATTACAATTTGAGAGTGAATTTTCTTTAACTCACAAGAAAGTTGTGATATAATGGGTTCAGGTAATTATGGTGAATTTGGAAAAACTAAAGGTTCCAGAAATAAAAATACCAAAAATGACATTAAACTGCCACTTAATGATTCTCAATTAAAGCATATTTTCAGAAATTCAGAAGGACATTTAAAAGATACTGAAGCTAATAGAAAAATATTAGTTAATTTAGCTAATAATGACAAATATTTTAAAGGCACTGATATGTATGGCATTAAATGGAATGTTAAAATTAATTCTAAAGGTGAGCAGCTTTGGGTTAGATATGATAAAAATAAAATAAATGATGGTGGTAAAAATATTGTTCCACGAAGATGGGATAAAAACACTGGGTTAAATAAAAATCCATTTAGGAAGAAAGAATGATTTTCTATGTATTTGACAATGAATATAATAATGGAAGCAAAGAGATTGGAGATTTATGTAGCAGTATGAATCCTTTCTTGTTTGAAGGTGAGGGATCAGCTGTTCCTGATTTATATGAAGACTTCAAAAAAGAGTTTGCTACTAAATTCAACGATAAATGTACAGTAGAGCAAGGATATGAATATGGAAAATTATATGCAAAGAAAATTAAAATCAAAGCAGCAGAAAAGGCTTTTGAAAATATAACATTAGAAGACTGGAAAAGTGCATATAAAGATATGAATTAGATATTTAAATACTAAAGAGGAAAATTATGATTAAACTATGATAAGAATTCTAGGTAATAAAGCTTAGAGTTCTTTTTTTATTTTTAAAATGGAGGTTAAATAATATGGAACAAGAGGAAAATGTAATTAAATATTATGAAGAAATGGACATTAGAAAAATCATTAAATCAAAGGAAAGTCTTTATTATGTTGATGACGGAATGTATGAAGTTATAGTTAGAGAAAAAGACATTCCTGATTATATAGTTAAAACAAATGAACTAGCTGGAGAAACTGAGAATCTAAAATTTTACAAAGTTGGAGAAAACACGATGGAGCCAAAATTAACTACAATAGGTAGATTTTTAGATAAAGCTGATACAGATTTAAGAGCAAAAATAATAGATAGGCTTGTAACTCTTCAAACTGGAGAAA
>CADAWN010000037.1 GCA_902791625.1 uncultured Erysipelotrichaceae bacterium
AATTGCTTTAATTGTAGTATCTACCCATACTCCATATTCTTGTGATATACAATTAGTATTAATACACTTAGTATTCCATACATAATTATAATAAGATGCTGGTGTTTTAATTTTTCTATTGGTTAGATATTGTGCTATATAATGATATGTATTACCTTTAAGTGCTAGATTAAATATTAATTTAACCACTTCTGCTTGTTCTTCATTTATTATTAAATGATTCTTATTAGTTGGATCTTTCATATACCCAAATGGACATCTACCTGAAACATATAAACCATCTTTCATTCTAGAATATAAACTACTTTTAATTTTTTTAGATATATCTTTAGCATACATATCATTCATTATAGCTTTAAAAGGTGCTATATCATTATTGGTATTATCTATAAATGTATCTATGCCATCATTAATAGCAATATACCTAATATTATTATTTGGAAAATACTTTTCTATTAATTCTCCTGTACCTATATAATCTCTACCTAATCTAGACATATCTTTAGTAATAATCATATTGATTTTTCCTAATTCAATATCTTTCATCAGCCTCTTAAACGATGGTCTATCAAAATTAGTTCCAGAAAATCCATCATCAACATATTCATCAACAATTATATAATTATTTTCTTTAACATATTGATTAAGTAAACTTCTTTGACTAACAATACTATCAGATTCTAAATTTCCATCATCTCTTGATAATCTTATATAAAGTCCTACTTTAAAACTACTATTCCCTACCATTAATTTATACTCCCTTCTATTTGGGAATAATGAGTATTCAGTTATTATTTCATTTAAAGACTTAGAAGTATCTTTAAACTTTAAATTAACTTTGTATTTAACCATAGATTTTGATACCTCCAATTAATTCTATGGTTTTTATTTTTGTAATATTACTTGGTATTATTTCTGAATACCCAATAATATTACTTAATATCATAAACCTCCTTATTCATAAACATCATCTCCTTTTGCTTGGATGATACCTCTCTTAAAATGAATGAGTCAAGTCATTTACTATAGCAAGTTTTGTCTATCATCCTAAAATTATTCATAATTTATGAAATTATGAATCAGCAGGATAATAAGATGGTGTAACATCACTCGCTTTTCCTTATAAAATAAGGGCTTGTGTATACACCATTCTTATTTCGTACTTACGAAATTCATCCTACTTTGTAGGTTTATATAAAGGATTATTATTAAATAAGTCTTTATATTATAAGAATTTAAAGTATTAAAAAATCATCCTATTACCTAATTTTTCGTTAGATCTTATAGGATGATTAATTTTTATTTATTTTTTATGATTTTGTTTTGTATTTTATTTATAATATTTTTTCCTACATATAAATTTATCCATTGACGCTAATACACCAGGTAATACAAATAAAATTAATATTACTGCAGCAAATGTACCTTGAGAAATTGTTTCACATATCTTTGCAGCAATTGCTGATGCAAATCCAGCTACAACTAATGTAACAATTATAAGTATTGAAGATGAACTAATTATTGTATGAATAGACCTATTATATGCATTAATAACAGACTCTTTTACTCCCATTGTTAATCTTGACTCTCGATAATATGAAGTATAAACAATTGCATAATCTATAGTTGCTCCCATAAGTATTGCTTGAACTATTAACAAAGATATAAAATATACTGATCCACCTGTTATAGAAATAGCACTCATAGTTATATAAACTGCAGTTTGAATAATTAAAACTAAAACAAATGGAATTATTAAATCTTTAAATGTTATGGCAACTACAATAAATATAAATATCATAGTTAATATCGTAATTTTATTTAACTCACTATTAAATGTTTTACTCATTTCAACTGCCATCGGAGAATGTCCTACTACATATATATCATCTTTATTACCAACATCATCTTGTAACTTATTAATAAACTTATATGTATCTTCATCTTCAAATGCATATTTTGTGTTTAATACTGCTCTTGAATATTTATCAGATACTATTAATTTTTTTGATTTATCTACTGTCTTTTTAGAATTTGTTATTGTAGTCCTTTTTTCAGAACTTATAAAATCATCAAATCTTGAATCTGTTAAAATATCAGAGTTTAAGTAATTAACAAATTCTTCAATAGTCATCTTCCATGATTCATCATACTCATTATTACTTCCATAATACATGTATACTAGTTCCACTAATGATTTATCCAAATCATCACTCAAAATGTTTAATAAAGCAAAAGCTTCTGCAGATGTATATTTTGTTTCATTTAACGAATTATTCATGATCTTATTTATTGTGGTTAATTTTTCTCTTTTTTTAGCATCAAAATTTTCTGAATAATCTTTATTATTCATTACATCTTTAACAATAAAATCAACATAATTCTTAAGAGAAATTTCCATATTTGATTTAGTATATTTTGAATTATATAAACTAAATAACAAACTCATAGTATCATTATCTATATTTAATAGTGAACTTAAATTAGAAGATGAATATTTTGTTTGGTCTAAAGTTCCTTTCATTACTTCTCTAACAAGTGATAATTCATTAATTGAGGAATTAGTTAATTTACCTTTTAACAATTCATTATCTTTATTTTCTAATATTAAGTTTGCAAATTCTAATGGGGTCATTGTTGTTGTACCATTTTGATAATCATAAACTCCAAATATCTTATTCACTTCTTGCTTATCCGTTCCTGTTATATTACTTATTTCTGAGTAATTATAAGTAGTATTTCTATTATTAACTATCGTGTATGCTAAATTTAGCATATTGCTGGCTGTAGATAATTTATCAGATAAAAATGGATTTGATTTATTTTCATATAGAAAGTTAATTAAATCTTTAATTGATATATTTTTTAAATTACCATTTTGATAATCATATACACCGTAAACAACACTCACAATAGTTTTATTTTGAGATAAAGCATTTGTTAGTTCATCTACACTATATGTTGTAGTAATATTACTCATTATATATTGTGCAGTGCCTAATTGTGATATTTGATTACTATTTAGCTCAGAAGTTATTTCAGGAGTTTGTAATAATGTATTTACAAATTGTAATGGTGTCATACTATAACTGCCAGACAAATCTCCAGTTATTGCATAATTCAATTTTGTACCAGTTTCTGCATCTATTCCAAACATTGAATATAGATTACTATTAGGAAGTATTGTATTATAATATGAATTCAGCAATATAATTGTTTGTAAAGATTTTATAGTATCTTCACTAAAATATGATTTGTAGGCATCTTGATTAGACATATTTAATGCAATATTTGCAAATCCATTTAATGTTAATCTAGAATTTGTATTATATCCTGTATAGTAAATATATAAAAGTGTAATTGTATTATCATCTAAACTTAATCCTAAATTATTAAGTGATGTTTTCATAGATGCCATATTTAATGCATTTGTAATTACTTGTTCACTACTTAGTGTAGATAGCATCTTTAATGAATTAATAGTACTTTCATCAAACATATCTTTATAAGCATCTTGATTAGACATATTTAGTGCAAAATTAGCAAATTGGTTTAATGTCATCTTTATATTACTCTCTGTATTTACTTTGTAGAATAAAAATAATTGTTCAATCAAATTTTTATCTATTCCAAAAATACTAGATAATTCACTTGAATTCATCTTTTTATTTATTTTATTTATATCTGTAAAATTTTGTAACTGTTTTAATTTTGAAATAGTAGTTGAATCTAAACTTGATGAATATTTTGGATCTTTTGCTACATCATTAAGCATAAAATTTACAAAATCTTTAATTGTCATCTTAGTATCAGCATTTTTACTATTATAGTAAATTAAAATATTATCTGCATCATCTTTATTCATTCCTAAAATATCTGCTATTTCTGTTGTTGTTCTATTTTCATTAATTAGAGATGATGATGTAAAGTTTTCTAATAAATCTAAATTATCTCTAGTATCCTTATTTAATGAATCACTAAAATTATCATTAGTATAAATATCTGATTTAATAAATGAAATAAATTCATTTAATGTCATTTTATTACTTGAATCTTTATTATAATAATTGTAATAAATAAGTTTAATTAAATATTCTTCTATTTCTGTATCTTGACCTAAATCTTCAAATTTCTTGTTTAATTCATCATAGGCAAGTTTCTCATTAATTGTATTAGAATAACATAATACTTGATCTATTTTTTCATCTTTTTCTAGTTCTTTACAATAAGATGAAATTAATTTTTCATATTTATTGTTATAAACAATTGCTACTTGGTTTGTTGCAGGAAATACTGCACCAACTTTGTCTTGCTGTGATCCTGTAAAAAGAATTCCAATATTTCCTTTAAGTAAGTATGCAGCAATAAATAGAAGAACTATTAAAGCAGATTGAATATATCTAGTTTTATATATAAAATTACCTAATTTAGTTAAATTAAACTTTGGTGATTTTTTCTTAGCCTTTTCAATCAAGTTATCAAATATTAAAAGTAATGCTGGTAAGCAGAAGAAGATACTTACTAAACTGAGTAATACGCCTTTTGCTAAAACAAAACCTAAATCTTTACCAATCGTAAAACTCATAAATACAAGTGCAAGTAAGCCTACAATTGTTGTTACTGAACTACTAGAAATAGCTTTAAACGAATGATATAATGCTTCTTTCATTGCATCTATTTTGTTAGAATGAGTCTTTTTTTCTTGCTTATATCTATTAGATAGCATAATAGAATAATCCATAGAAAGAGCAAGCTGTAAAATTGCAACAATAGAATCTGTTATCGAAGATACACTATCAAACATAATATTAGTACCTTTATTAATAAATACTGCTATTCCTATTGAAATTAAATATAACCATGGTTCAACATAAGAATCACTAAGCATTATCAGTATAACCATTGCACAAGCTATTGCAACAACTACTATCCATAACTGTAAAATAGGTTTATTTTCATCATATATAGAACCACTCATACCAGCTGTATTAAAATTATCTTTAACATAATTATAAACATTAGAAGCTGTTTTTGAATGATCATAATCATCTACATTTAATACATATAAAGTATATTTATCTTTATTGTATTCATCTGTATTTTCATAATCAACTGAGCTTACACCATCAATGCTTTCTAATTTTTTTAAAGTAACTTCCTTTTCAGTATCGGTAAGTCCTTTAAACATAACATTTAAGGTTGAAGAATCTTGTTCTGAAAATTCCTCCTCCATAATATCCTTACCTATTTTGGTTTCAGATGTTTTAGGCAAATACTTCATAATATCTTCATTAATATTAACTTTAGTTGATAAATATAAACTAAAAACTGCTAATAATATAAATAGTGTTAGAAAAACATATCTTCCTTTCACTATAAAATTTGTAATTTTTCTCATATTTACTCCTCCATTTGTATAGTTTATTGCTAATTTTAAAATAAGTACACATCACTATGTTATTTTTTGTTGGATAACAAACAAAAATTAGCAATATACATATATAGTTATCAAACTTTTTGTTTGATAATTGCTTTCTTAAAAAAAATAATATATAATTAATTTCAGGTGATTTTATGAAAAACAAAATTGATTTAAGAATTATCAAAACAAATAAAGTCTTATTTGAGGCATTAATTACATTGATGGAACAAAAAGACTTTGAAAAAATTAAAATATCCGATATATGTGATCAAGCTTTAATTAATCGTTCAACATTTTATGCTCACTACGAAGACAAATATGACCTTTTATTAGCAATGATAAATGATTTAAAAAATAATTTAGAAAATGAACTGAAGAAAAATAAAGAAGAAGATATATCAAAAAACTATTTTATGGAATTACTAAAAATATTAATTAATCATGTTGATGAAAAAAGAGAAACTTACAATTCTATACTTAAAAATGACAAAAATGGAATTGTAATGGATTTTTTAATTGATGTTAGTTATAGAGATTTAACTAGTAGATTAAAAAATAATAATATAATATCTGTTATTCCGGTAGATGTTATTACAAAATTTTATATAGGAGGTATTGTAAACATAGGCATCGATTGGGTTAAAAATAAAGATAAATATACAAAAGAAGAATTATTATTATATTTTGATAAATTAATTCCTGACAAAGTTTAAATAATTATAATTACTTTTCTAAACAATTTATATAAAAATAGGGTTAATTAATTTTCACCCTATTTTTTTGTTTTTTCTTTATATAAATTCAAATAATTTTTTAAAGGCTTGGTTTGATTAAAAGGATTCAAAAAAGAATATTTTTCTCTTGCACTCTTCTGCAATTCTTTAATATCAATTTTCAATTGTTCATATTTAATAATAATATTATTTTCTTTAGCATATTTTTTAATTTTTGAATATAGTTTGCATGAATAAAATGCATCTATAATTATTACTCCAGTAAAAATTCCAAGAATATATGAAAAAGCTATGTTTTCACTAAACCAATCTAACGCATTAATTATATTTTCTGCAATTATATAATAATACAAAGCTCCTACAATAGTCCATATTACACTAAATAATGGGCAAATAATTCCTTTATAATTTAACCATCTATCTCTATAGTCCCATAATCTTACTTTATTTTTTAAACTAATTAATCCACCTATTAGTTCTATAAGAGTCATAACAAAACCCATCAATAAAATAATTATAATAGGATTAATTGATTGACTTTGAAAAATAAAATATATAATTGTTAAAAAAACCAATCCAAATCCATATATTGGTAAATAAGGGCCAATTAAAAAACCTGGATTAACCCATTTTTTATGAACAATTCTTCTAAAAAATAATTCTATTATCCATCCAAAAGTACTTCCTAAATAAAAAA
>CADAWN010000038.1 GCA_902791625.1 uncultured Erysipelotrichaceae bacterium
GAAATAACTAATGCAACAAGCAATTTAAATAATAATATAAGACTATTAAATGTAGAAGATAATACAACAAATATAGATTCTGGAGATGAATGCTACTTTGATATAATAATAAATCCAAGCACAACTGAAGTTGCAATTTCATACTCTATTTTAGTAGATTTAGCTGAATCTAATTTACCTAGTGGAACAAAAATCTTAAAATATGAAAAGTATGTAAATACTGGAGCAAACGAAGAAAGAGATAAAACAGAGGATATAAATGAAGAAACGGTTTCTATAATAGAAAATATTCCATTGCAAGAGACACAAATTGCATTGAATAATGAATCAATACGAAGATATAGGATCTTTTGCAAAATACCATTTCCTACAGATATAGACAAGGATGAAGACTTTACAGTTACACCTACAATTACAGTAAAACAATACATAAATCAACAATAAAAGGAGAAAATGAATTGAAAAGAATAAATAAAATTAGAATTAAATATGCTTTATTAATTTCCTTTTTTATAATTTTAGCAACTGTTTTGCCTACTTTCATGAGATATCAAGCAAGCGTTACAGCAAATGTAGTTGGCTATGCTAAAGAAACGAGAAGAAGTACATACAAAGTAAACTTCCATAGTAATGGAGGAACTGGTACAATGGCAAGTATGACAGTGAATTATAATGAGGCGGTTAATTTAATCCCAAACACATTCACCAATGAGCCCTCTCACTTTGCAGGATGGAATACACAGGCAGATGGAATGGGAACAAACTATAGAAATGAGCAAGAAATAATTGAAACAGATTATATTACAGGAAATCAAATAGATTTATATGCAAAATGGGCTCAAGGTATTGCAGAGGTAGATGGTAATTTTTATCAGACTTTACAAGCTGCTGTAGATGCAGTACCAAATAATGTACAAAAGACAGTTAAACTTCTTGCAGATACCGAAGAACAAATAACTATAAAAAAATTGCAGAATATTATATTTGATTTGCAAGACTATACAGTATCAAAAACTTCAGGTAAAGACGGAGTTTTTGAAAATTATGGTACAATAAGGATAACAAATGGTACATTAACCTCAAGCGTTGATGGTGCCGTATTAAATAACTATCCAGGAGCGACGGCTTATATATCTGGAGGAAATTTAATTGGAACTTCGACTCTAAAAGGACAAGCTGTTTACAATAAAGGTGGAACAGTAGAAATCTCAGGAACGGCGTATTTAAGTAGTGTGTCGACAAATAGACCAACAGTACATCATTTAGACAATAATCCTAACACTGCTATAACTAGAATATTAGGTGGAACAATTATTGGAACAAGTTATTATGCAGTAGGGAATGAAAAAGGTGCTAATGCTGTAGAAATTGGTTCAAAAGATGGAAATGTAAGTACAACCACACCAGTAATACAAAGTGGTACTTATGGAATTAGTAGTTATTCAAATAATGATGGAAGATTTAAGTTTTATGATGGAATTATAAAAGGAAAAACTGGTGCAATAAATAATGAGGCAACACTTATAACTGATGTAGAAAACTATTGTGAAATAGTACATTCACAAGAAACAATAAATAATCAAACATACCAAACAGCGTATTTGCAAAATACGGCGAATGTAAGGGAAGTAACATTTAATCCAAATGGAGGAAATGTAAGTGAACCAACAAGAAGAATTTTAATTGGAGACCAAGTAGGAACATTACCAACTCCAACTAGGGAAGGATATGTATTTAATGGATGGTTTACATTAAGTGAAGGTGGAGATCAAATAGATGCAACCACAATTATTACAGCAGATGTTGAATATTTTGCACATTGGAGACTATTATATTTTGCACAAATAGGCAATACTAGATATAATTCATTATCAGCAGCTTTAAATGCTGTGCCAACTACTAATGTTCAAACAACTATAACATTATTACAAAATTCAGTTGGAAGCTTTAAAGTCGCTAAAAATAAAAATGTTATACTAGATTTGAATGGTTATACATTAAGTGTTGCAGAAAATAAAACTGTTATAGAAAATAGTGGAACTCTATTGATTACAAATGGTACATTATCATCGACACAGGCAACTGGTGCAATTAATAATTTGGAGAATGCTGTTTTAAGAATTACTGATGGAAACTACTCTGCGACACAAAGAGCAGTAATTTATAATACTAATGGTACTGTTGAAATATCAGGTGGAACCTTTACTTCTAATGCTACTGGAAATCCTGATAATACAAATGTACCAAGAGCAACAATTCAAAATGTTGGAACTAATGGAACAATAACAATAACAGGTGGAACCATTATTGGAACAACTCAACATGCAATTTCAGGTGATGGACCTATAATTATAGGTATTAAAGACTCAAATATTAGTAGCACATCGCCAGCTATTAGGGGTAAGCAGTATGGAGTATGGGCTTTAGGAACATTAGACTTTTATGATGGTGCTATAAAAGGTGTAGCTGATCCAATTTATGGAACTATAACAGATACTGAAGCAAATAGTACACAAGTTACTGGAACAGAAACAATTGGTAGTGATACATATAAAACTTTACATTTAGAATAAACATAACATGATTAATTGGAGGATAAAATGATTTATACTAATGATATTATAAAGAAAAAATACGAAAAAAAGTTAATCATAAAAAGATTGCTTAAAATAGTTTATGTACCAATTATTGCAGGTATTATTTTAATAACAATACTTGCAGGGTACAAAAAATATGTAAAGCATGAAAACAATATTAGTATTTTGGGATTTAGACAATATGTAGTTGCTACAGGAAGTATGGAACCTGAATATAATATTGGAGATTTAATAGTTATAAGAGAAACAACAAAGGAAGAAATAAAAATCGGAGATGTAATTAATTATATCTCCGAAACCGGAATAGATACAATAACTCATAGAGTAGTAGATATAATACAAAAAGATGGACAAACTTACTATAAGACAAAAGGAGATAACAACAATAGTGTAGATCCAGAATTAGTAAACTATAGCCAAGTGAAGGGAATATTAGTATTTAAAATAAGTAAATTAGGAACAGCCATTACAAAATTGTTTACAGGAACAGGAATTTCAATTCTATTTGCAGTTATTATATTATCATATATAAGAGATAAAAACAAAGAAGAAAAAATAATAGCAAGAGAAAATGCAAGAAAACTATATAATGTTCCAAAATATGAGGAGAATGATAGTTAATGATATTTTACAATGATAAGAATATAAGAAAACAAATCGAATTGGATTACAAAGAACTAGAAAATTATAAAAATTCATATAGCAAAAGAATATCTTTATATAATACATATTTAGATACTATGCAAGTATTTGAAGATGGAATTGCTGAGAGAAATAATCTAAATAAAAAGGATATGGAAAACAAAAAACAAGTATTTCAAACACAAATTAATAAAATTGATAATAATTTAGAACTATTGACAAATTTACTTAAAAATATTGATTCAACAGGTAATATAGGAATAGAAAAGAAAATATTAAATAAATATAATCAAAAATATAAAGAAATTAGAAATAATTATATAGTTAATAGTATTTTTGAAGAACAGTTAACAGAAAATTATATAAATGGATTAATGACTGATTTAGCTAAAACACTCGAAAAAATGAAAGAAGAACACGAAAAAGAAATGGAAAAAATATTAACTGAAAAATCAATTTTTCAATATGAAACAGAGAAGAAAGTAAATGTTATACAAGAAGAACAAACTGTAAATTATATAGAAGAAAAAGAAGATAAAGAAATTCATATGAAAAATAACAATACACTTTTAATATCTGAAAAACAGGGGAAAGTTATATTACCATATAGAGCAGAAGAAGTATTAAAAATTCTCGATAATGAGAATAATAGATATAATTCAGCAGAAGAGGTAATAGAAGATAAATTTACAAGAGATTTTTCAGACTTTAAAGTACAATTTGCAAGTAGATATGCAGAAACAATGAAATTACTTAGAGAAAGAGAAAATTATAGCTTAGTTGATGCAGTTGCAATAGCAACAGAAATGATGAAAAAAAGATTTTTACATCCAGCTGTGATTTCTGCATGTAGAACTCTAAACGAATTAGATGTTTACTTGGATTGTTTAGATAAAAATGAATTAGAAGATTTTAAAATATTTAAAGTAAAATATGAACTTTATCCAATGGTTGTAAAATCATACAATAATAGAAAAAAAGCAAAACACAAAAAAAATCCGAATTTTAAAATATTTAGTAAAATAAAAAGAATTTTCAAAATGGACAATAGAGAAACTGATAAGGCATATGACAAATAAGATAATAAGAAGCACATAATAATATAGCTCATTAAGAAATAGAGAGAATCTAATTTCTCTCTATTTACTATGTATAAGCCATTTATAAACTTCATTTTCAGTAAGCTTTCCTTTTTTCATATCATTAATTTTTTCTTTAGCTTTTTTCTTCCAAGTTTCAAAGTCTTTAGCAAGTTTAGTGTTAGTTTTATCTTTTCTAACTTGCATAAATTTTTGTTGATATGTTCTTCTATATTCTCCCATAGCCTTATTATTCTTTAATCTTTCAGTATAAGATTGAAAAGCTCCTAAATCTCTACAAGGTTTTGAATTTTCTTTTGGATACTCGCAATAAATTTCATCTGTTTTTGCTTTTGGTATAAAGTACATTCCACAATTTTGGCATTTCTTAATAGGATAATTAGGTGTTTTAGAAAGTTCTTCAAGTATAGCATAACAAATACTTGATAAGTCATTACTTTTATGTGTATCACTCATTGAAAGAACTTGTTTTTTACTTTGCAATGTTTCTAATAATTCATATTCACTATCATTATCAAAGTCTTGATATTTTCTTGAATAGCTATCTCTCATAATAAAGTCATTTTTGTAATATGAATATAATTTGCCTAGCCTCTTTATTAAGTAAACAGCAAATCTTTCAGAATATGTATATTTATCAAGAGCCGTATTATTATCTAAATTATAGATATATGTAACTCCTTTTATTAATTCTTGTTGTAGGTCAATTAAGTTCTCTTGTAAATCTTCAAATATTTTAGTTGTTGCTTTTAAATATTCTTCATTACTACCATAATTTTGTTTTAATTCAAATTTATACTTTTTATCTAAATCTCTTAATATTTCAAAACCATAAGCATAAAAAAATGTTTTATTTGCAATTTCATAATTAGATAGGTCTGCATTTAAAAATCTTAATAGTAATAGTCCAAACTTTTCGTGAAAAGGAAAGTATAAACTAGCAGGGTGTTTAAGACCACTGTCAGTTAATTCTGATTCTTTGTAATATACTTCTCTTAACTTATTATCATAATCTAAATCGAAACTAGCTTTATAAAAGTATAAAGGTGTAGCATAATATTCTTTTTTTGTTTCTGTATTAAACCAAAAGTAGAAATCATCAACAAATGTTACTTCTGGCAGTTCCATAGGCTTTTATCTCCCTTCTAAAAATAAAAATTTATGAAAAATTATAAACAATTTAAGAAAAATAATAAATTGTTATTGACATTCTATAATTATTATACTATAATACTAATATAAATACAATACTTTTTGCGAAACTTATTGCTAAAAGTTGTAGATAAAAAATTCACTAATTATCTTAAAAGTATTGTAAAACTTAATATTCAAGGTTTTAAACAGAATATAAAAGCACAATATAGTAATTGAATTTGTATTGTTAGGTGCTAAAAGTATAGTTTGAGAGAGATATAAAATTTAAAAAGAATGGAGGTGTGGAAAATAAAAACTAAAACTGATAGCAAGGAAACAAAAGACAAAATAATTGATTTATTCTATGAAAAGCATTTAAGACCATCAGATATAGCAAATGAATTAAAAGTTGCAAAATCCTATATTACAAAGGTCATTCAAAAAGATTCCAGATATATTGAAGAAAAGGAATCGAGAAAAGCTAAAAATAAGGAAAAGAATAAAATTCAAAAAAGAGTATGTGCGAAGAACAGAAGAGAAAAAGAAAAACAAGAAAGACAAGAATACGAAAAATTAATGTTACTAATAAATAATGATAATGTAATCTTGTCTACCAAAAAGAAAG
>CADAWN010000039.1 GCA_902791625.1 uncultured Erysipelotrichaceae bacterium
ATAATTCATAGCTGAAAAATTATTTATATCGTAACCTTTCTTAAAATCCTTTAAAGAAGTACCCTTTTCTTTATTTATAATAAAATCACTAGCATTACAAATATTTTTTAGTTCCTGTTTCAATTTATTATTTTGCCTTATATATTCTTTTCTAGGATTATTTTTTCCTATATGTTTTTCTGATAATTCCTTATTTTGTTTCTCAGCTCTTAAAGACCAATCAATTTTTAACAACTCTTTCAAAATCATCTCTTTGCATTCATATATAAATTTTTGAGATTTAAAATGTTCATTTTTATCAGAAAAATATCTTGTAGTACCTTTTTGCAATACTGTACCTTTCTTAACTACTTTTACTGCTTCCGATTTTCTACATTTATGCCCCTTACTGTCGTAATAGTACGTTCTTAATGCTCTTTTCTCTTCTATTACTTTTGGAATACTTAATTTTTCTCTTTCACTAAATATTAAATGACAATGTTTATTTTCTATTTTATCTCTTTTATTGTAATGTATCGCACAAGTACACTCTACACCATACCTGTTTTTAAAAGTATTACATATATCTTTAGCTGATATATTTGAAATTGGTGGTATTCCTATTATTAATTCTCTTGCTTCACAACATTTTCCTCCAGTTTTTGTTTCTCTATGTCTTTCTCTACTTTCTTTGGCTAACATACTCCAAAAATCATTATTCGTAGTGTTATAATAGTCTAATATATTTTCTTGTTTCTTTTCATCTGTCATATATCTTATTCTGCCTTTTACATTTCCTAATTTTCTACTACTCAAATACCCACTCATTTCTCTCACTTCCTTTTTAAAAACTACCCTAAAATTAGTATATCACACTTTGCTACTTTTGTAAAGTAGCGAAAAATCACCTATAGAACATTTGCTAACGCAAATGCACTATGGTTTTTTCGTTGGGGACACCCCAAGCCCCTATCGCATATTTATAAGTAAATATGCTTAACAATACCTATTTTATAAAATAGGTATTGCAGGGGCTAACTCGCCCCTACGAAAAGCTAATAGCTTTTCTACCCTAGTGCTACCGCACTGCATTGCTAATATAAAATTAGCAATTTCGTTTGGTTTTATAAGGGCTTTGCCCTCTTGCTACGCAATTCACCCAGAGTTTTTTTCTCCAGGAATTGTATATGAAAAAAGAGCATATTTCTATGCTCCAATTCCTATCGGCTGGATTTGGACTCCTCCTCACCAGCACTTATTTTATATCATATCTTGATTAAAATGTCAATATATGATATAGTATTTTTATAAGATATTTATATCTTATAAAATATAAGCTAATAAAGGAGCTAGGCGAATTATGGATAAACTAAATGAAGAATTTATATATCAAAAAAAAGATTTTATAAAATTAGGGGTAAAAGAAGGTAGCTTTTATAAAATGATTAAGGATTTAGAAATTGATACTCCAGAATATTGCAATACAAAAATATTAAAAAATGGTATTCAAGCAAAATGTTTCAATCAAAAAGCATTTGATATTATATCTAAATACATAAATGAAAAAGGATTAAGAAATTCAAAAAATGAGTTAGCTCTTGTAAATGAAAACATTTCATTGAAAGAAGAAAATCAAAAACTTCAAAATGCAGTAGCAATTTTAGAATCACAATATACAAAGCAAATATCAGAATTAAAAGATTCGTGGCATAACACTGAAAAACAATTACTTGAAAGGAATGGGAGTTTAATAAAAGAAGGAGTTGAAAAAGATAAGCAACTTTTTGAGCAACAAAAAGAAATAGAAGTATTAAGTAATATGAATTTTTGGCAATTTAGAAAATGGAAAAAGGAACAACGAAAAAAGTAAGATATATTGTAATTTCTTGTCGTTTATTATATAATATACTCGCACCGATTATTCGGTGACTCCTTGAGGAAAGGAGGTACATATAATGACATCTTATGAGCTAATATGGCGTTTGATCGTATTATTACTTTTGAGTGATAACCAAGATAACGACCATGACAAAAAAGACTAGAAATAGTCAAAACTAGGTAGTTGTCGGACTACCTAGTTTTTTTTACATAAAAAAAGAAGATATGAATGTCGGTTCATACCTCCGTACATATACATCTCTTATGAGCTCCTCGAGTAACTTAATTATAGCAAATGTTTTTATATTTGTCAAATAAATTTCAATTCCTGGAGAAAAAAACTCTGGGTGAATTGCGTAGCAAGAGGGCAAAGCCCTTATAAAAAATACTAAAAAAAGTAGCTAATAAATTTTAGGGTAAGTATTATAAATTAGATATAGAAATATAAAAGTCAAAAATGTGAGTTTTTATTGTTATATCAATAGTTTGCTGGTTTTTAGGTGTGGTCAGGTAGTTGACCACTTTTGTGGTCAGTTACTTGACCTATTTTTTTATAACATTTTTTGTAAATCTTCTATTAAATTTTTTATATCTTCTTTACTTAATTTTGTTATTTTCTTTTTTATTTTTGCTAATTCTAATTTACTATCTTGACTTAATTCTTCTCCAAATTGTTCTTCGTAAAGTTCTGTTGCTTTTTGCATTGTTCCTCTAAACAGCAAATTTACATTTAAAGTATAAATGTTTTTCTTGTTAGGTTTCTTGAATATGTATTGATTTTCTAATAAATATCTTCTGTCTGCATAGAATCTTGTTTTGTTTTGTTCTCCATAACTTTCAATAAATGTGTTATCAAAAGACAATTCATTATTCCAATTCATATTATCAATAAAATATGGCAACATTGTATTAATTGCTCTTGTTTTATGCTGCTTTGCAAGTCTTATTATTTCTTCAGGACTTGATATCCCAAAAGTTCCTTTTACTCTTTTCTTTTCGGAACTATATGTTGTTTCAGTAGATAATATTTCTCCAGTTTCTTGATCTACTGACTGTGTTACTTTTGTTATTCCTTTCTTTTGATATTTTTGTAATTGTTCTTTTTCTTCTTCTGGAAGACTATTGTAAGTTCGTTTAATTTCTTCGTCCATTTCGTATTACTCCTTTGTAAGTTAAATTTCATTAGTGAAAACAAAAAATACTACCATCTTGCTAAAAAGCTTTGGTAGTATTGATAATTTTAATACGAAATTTCAATTTACCTATTGACATATTCCATGATAATATCTTATAATTATCTTATGGTAAGACTTATTTTGAAAGCTTATATATACTATAAGTCTTACAGAATATGTCTTGCTCTAGACCAGCAAGGCATTATTTTTTTATTCTCTTTTCAATGTTGAACTAATTATATAATTATCAAAAGTAATTTGTCAATAATATTTGGCATTTTTTTATTTTTAATGATAAATTACTTGTTTTAATTACAAAAATCGTTTTAAGGACATTCTGGAGCGAAATAGATATATAAAAGAGTAGATATTCACCTACTCTTTTACTTACTCGCACAAATTGTAATTTTTACTACTGATTAAATATATTTACTTGCTTCTTTTATACTTAACTTATCCATTTTATCTTTATATTTGTTTACAAAATTTCTAACCCATTCAGGATTTGTTTTTGAATAATCTCGTAAGCTCCAACCTATTGCCTTATTTATAAAAAATTCATTGCTACCAAAATTATTAACTATTATTTTTTCCAATAATTCTGTATTAGTTTTTTCTTTTCTACATAATTGATGGTCTATTGCAATTCTTCTTACCCAAAAATCATCATCTTTTGACCATTTCAACATTAAATCGTTTATTCTTTCATCTTTAAATGCTATATTTCCAACAATTCTATCAAGTCCATCAATTGTATCCCACCATTGCTTTTGTTTTATATATTTAAAAATTTTAGGAACATCATCATAAGTTAAATATTTTTGCATATTTACAAGATAATCCATAACTAAATATTGAAATTCTCTATATTCATCTTCATAGCATTTATCTAAAAATTCCCAATCAATAACCTTATTAGTTTTATCTTCTTTTAACAATTCTTTATAAAATGATTTCCTTTTAGGTGTCGCTAATCCATAAAATTTAAACATATCTCTCATATATTTTGACATTTTTATAGCATTTTCATTATCTCTGTTTTTTTCAAACAATTCTTTTGTTTTAGTATATTTATCCATTATAATTCTCACTTTCAAATTACTATTTGTGCTGATTAACAATAACAAACATAAACATTATATCATAATTCTGGCTGTATGTCATCTATCTCTTTTTGTTCTTTTTCATAATCGCTAGATTCAATACGTAGACTATTATCTACTCTATCTTGATAAATATCTATTTTATTCTTATCTTCGATATAAATAAAATCTTGTATATGGACTAATTTAACAATTCTCTCTAACATTTTTGTTAGTCTTTCTTTTAATATCTCAATTATTCTAGGACTACTTCTAGTCTTTGTTTCTGGCTCATAATAAGATATTATTCTTTCTTTCATTGAATTTAAATTACTATCATAATCAATATCTATATTCAAAGTATTAACATCTTCATTGATATAATTATACTCCTTAACTTCATTTCTTACCCTATCCTTATATATAGACTGTACTTCTTTAATGAAATAATTAACCTTATATCTATTTTCTTCATAATTCATAGCTGAAAAATTATTTATATCGTAACCTTTCTTAAAATCCTTTAAAGAAGTACCCTTTTCTTTATTTATAATAAAATCACTAGCATTACA
>CADAWN010000040.1 GCA_902791625.1 uncultured Erysipelotrichaceae bacterium
TGATGAAGTAATTGATGGTAAGAGTGAAAGAGGAGGATTCCCTGTTGTTAGAAAAAATATGAAACAATGGGTAATGAAAATCACTGAATATGCTGATAAATTACTTGATAATTTAGATGACTTGGATTGGCCAGAATCTACTAAAGAAATAGAAAGAAATTGGATTGGTCGTAGTTATGGTGCTGAAGTAGAATTTAAAGTTAGTGATACAGATTATAGTTTCATAGTGTTCACAACACGTGCTGATACATTATTTGGAGCTACTTACTGTGTACTTTCTCCTGAACATGAATTGGTTGATAAGATTACTACACCTGACTGTAAAAATGAAGTAGTTAAGTATAAAGAAGAATGCAGTCGTAAAAGTGAAATGGAAAGAACTGAACTTAATAAGGAAAAAACAGGAGTATTTACTGGTAGTTATGCAGTTAATCCAGTTAATAATAAAAAGATTCCTATTTGGATAGCTGATTATGTTTTATCTACTTATGGAACAGGAGCTATTATGGCAGTTCCTGCACATGATGAAAGAGACCATGAATTTGCTAAGAAATTTAATCTTGAAATTATTAAAGTATTAGATGATGGAAAGGATACTGATGTATCACAAGAAGCAATGGTTGAAGATGGTGTTCATGTTAATTCAGAATGGTTAGATGGATTAAATAAGGAAGATGCTATTAATAAAATGATAGCTTGGTTAGAAGAAAATAAATGTGGTAAAAAACGTGTTAATTATCGCTTAAGAGACTGGATTTTTGCAAGACAACGTTACTGGGGTGAACCAGTTCCAGTTGTACATATGGAAGATGGAAGTATTCATGTATTAGAAGATGATGAATTACCACTTATTCTACCTGAAATGGAAGATTATAAAGCTCATGGAGGTAATGCTCCACTTGATAATGCAGAAGAATGGAAAAATGTTGTTATAGATGGTAAAAAAGGTGTTAGAGAAACATCTACTATGCCTGGTGCAGCTGGTTCTTCATGGTATTTCTTAAGATATATTGATCCACATAATGATAAGTGTTTAGCAGATAAAAAACTAATGGAATACTGGTTACCAGTTGATTTATATTTAGGTGGACCAGAACATGCAGTTGGACACCTATTATACTCAAGATTCTGGAATAATTACTTATATGATAAAGGAATTGTTCCTGTACAAGAACCATTTAAGAAATTAGTTCATCAAGGTATGATTTTAGGTACTAATGGTGAAAAGATGAGTAAGAGTAAAGGAAATGTTGTTAATCCTGATGAAATGGTTAAATTATATGGAGCTGACTCTCTTAGACTTTATGAAATGTTTATGGGACCACTTTCTGCTGATAAGCCATGGAATCCAAGTGGTATAGAAGGAAGTAAGAGATTTGTTGATAAAGTTTATAGACGTTTTAATGAATTAGAAATAGTTGATGAAAACATTCCTGAACTTGAAAAGATTTATCACAAAACTGTTAAAAAAGTAACAGAAGACTATGAAGCAATGAGTTTTAATACTGCTATTAGTCAAATGATGATATTTATGAATGAACTTAATAATAAAAATCAAATTACTAGAGAATATGCTGAAGGATTTATTAAGTTATTTAACCCAGTATGTCCACATGTTACTGAAGAAATTTGGAATACTGTTTTAGGTCATAACGAAAGTATTGCTTACGAAGAGTGGCCTAAATATGATCCAAATAAAGTAATAGATGAAGAAAAAGAAATAGCTGTTCAAGTTAATGGAAAAGTAAGAGCTACTATTAAAATTGGTATTGATGAAGATGAAGATTCTATTAAAGAAAAAGCTTTAAAAGAAGAAAATGTAATTAATCATACTTCTGGAAAAGAAATAGTTAAAGTAATAGTTATTAAAGGAAAAATAGTAAATATAGTAGTTAAATAATTTTTTCAACAATTTTTGTGGATAAAATACTTTATTCTAATATTGGTGATAATATGAAGGTTAAAGTATTTGATTTTGAAGATGAAAAAGATTTAGAGAAAGAGATAAATTCTTTCTTAAGTGAAGAAGAAGTAGAAATAATTGATATTAAGTATCAAGTTTCTACTTTTTCTTATGGAGAAGAACAAATATATTGTTTTTCAGCTATGATTATATATTCATAATTTACTTAATTAAAGATTTATGGTATTATTTATATACGTGGTAAATATAGGAAGTGAAACACATTGAAGAAGAAAAAATCATTAACAAAAAATACATTTGTCCAAGGTGCATTTATTTCTACTCTTGGTATTGTTATAAGTAAAATATTAGGTATTATTTATGTTATACCTTTTCATGCTATTGTTAAAGAACAAGGTGGAGCATTATATGGATATGCATATACTATTTATTCTTTATTTTTAGCTTTATCTACTGCAGGTATACCACTTGCAATTAGTAAAATAATAAGTGAATATCAAACACTAGGTTATTATAATGCTAAACAAAAGGCATTTATTATAGGTAAAAGGTTATCTGTTGTTTTAGGACTTATTGCATTTATACTTTTATTTATATTTGCTCCACAAGTTGCTCAAGCAGTACTTGGTGATTTAAAAGGTGGAAACACTATTGAACAAGTAACATTTGTAATTAGAGTAATAGATACTGCAATATTAATTGTTCCAATTTTAAGTATATATAGAGGATATTTAGAGGGACATAAATTCTTAACTCCTAGTTCTATATCTAATGTAATTGAACAAGTAATTAGAGTATCTCTTATTATATTTGGTAGTTATTTATCAATGAAAGTATTACATTTATCACTTGAGACTACAGTAGGTATAGCAGTATTTGGAGCAACACTTGGAGCTTTTGCTTCTTACTTCTATTTACTTCGTGTTGTTCATAAAAATAAGAAACAATTACATGAGAAAGCTCTTTCTGTAAAAGAGCCTAAGATAACTGGTAAAATGATTACAAAGAAGATATTTTTATATGCTTTACCATTTATAATGATTGATATATTTAAGTCAATGTATGATTTTATAGATATGTCTACAGTTGTTAGAACAATAGGTTCAATGGCTGCTTATACTACAAAAGATGCTGAAAGTATTATGAGTATTATATCTACTTGGGGATCTAAATTTAATATGATTATTGCATCTGTATCAACTGGTATTATTGTTAGTTTAATACCAGCACTTACTTCAAGCTTTGTAGTAGGTAATAAAAAAGATGTTAATCATAAAGTAAATCAAGCATTCCAAATTTTATTATTATTTATATTACCAATGACAGTTGGTTTAAGCCTACTTGCTAAACCAGTATGGATGGTATTTTATGGACCAAGTAAATTTGGACCAGATGTATTCTCATATTTTATATATGTATCACTATTTATGAGTGTATATACAACAGCTGTTACAATTACTCAAGTATTAAAAGATTATAAGACTGTATTTATTAGTTTATTTACAGGAGCACTTATTAAACTACTTTTAAACACTACTTTAATGGTTAGTTGTAATAAGATGGGACTTCCTCCATATTATGGTAATATTAGTGCGACTATAATTGGATATTTTGTATCACTTCTTATTTGTTTATATGTACTTCATAAGAAGTTTGGTATTAATTATGAATCAACTTTAAAGAGCTTTGTTAATATACTATTCTCAACTGTAGTTATGGTAGGAGTATTACTACTTCTTAGAATGGTTCTTCCAACATATTCTTTATCTAGAGTAATGAATATTCCTATAATTTGTTGTTATACAATAGTAGGAGCACTTGTATACTTTATACTTGTATATAAGAGTAATACTTTAAAACATATCTTTGGAGAAGAAGCTTTTAATAAGATTAAAAGAAAATTAAAAAGAAAATAAAGCGTTATTTACGCTTTATTTTTTTTGAAATATTTTTAGCTTTATGATAAGCTCCAAAAGCCATTTTATATGTTCTATACCAGAATTTATTAATAACTAGATCGAATTCTCCAACTAATTCTACTACATTACCACCAAAACTCTTTTTAAATAGATATAGTCCATATAGTGGATTACTTTCTCTAAAGTCTCCTGTTATACCATAGAAGTTATATCTCTTGTAATTATTCTCACATGCATATTTAACTCCATCAAAGTGAAGAGTATAAGCAGACTGGAATTGCATTAATTTAGCTTCACTACCACCATAAAGTGATAATACTTCATTACCATACACTAAGAATAAGATTCCTCCAAGTGTAGTCTTGTTTCCATATTCTTTCTTATATTTTTTAATTTTTTCTAGTTGTTTATCAAGTTGTTTAATACGTTCTTCATCTTGTTTATTATGAGAATTATATTTCTTTTCATTCATCTTTAATTCATTATTCTCATATTTCTTAATTCTATCCTCTAAAGAGTTTTTAATCTCATTTTGTTCATCTTTAGTATTTTTTTCATATAAATCAAAATCAATTTCTGCAATTCTTATTTTTAAAATACCAGAATCATATAATGTATCCCACATTCTTTCATAATAAGACATTGGTCTATCAACAAATTCACGTCTATCTGAAGTATGTTGCATTATTTCATCTCTTGTTATTTCATGAGTAATTATTCCACATTTTTCATTTTTTCTAAGTATTTGTCTAGTTTTAGACTCCATATCTTTCATGATATCATCCATACTTCTATCAGTATCAATAACATGCATCCATCTAGGTTGAAGAGTATCTTGCATTAAGTTAAATCCAAAGTGTTTATAACCTAATTCTTTTAAATTATCAACTACTATACTGTTATCAAATCCACCTTCAACAAGTTCTCCATTATTATTTCTTTCTTTGTAAGGAACATATGGATCAATCTTTATAAATATAGCATTTTTTTCTTTCGCAAACACTTTAATCTTTTCAGTAAATTCTTTTAATAAATCTTTATCTTTATAATCTATTAAGAATCCTCTAGGAGAGTAAAACATATACTTTTTAACTTTAGGTATCTTTTTAGCTAAAAGTAGTGCGGCTGCCTTAATCTTTTTATCATCTTTAAGTCCTACAAAATAACTTTTCCAACCATTAAATGATTTTAGTTTTCCCCATTCTATAGTTTGATGAAAAGTTATTTGTTCACTTGTATCTGCGAACTTTTTAAATTCTTTTTCACTAAGCTCTATGAGTTCCATTTTTAATCTCCTTTCTATTTTTCTTCTTAACTATTTTTCTATAAATAGGTAGTAATTTATTGAATATAAAGTACATTTTTTTATTAGTTATTAAATCAAATTCTCCAATAAACTCAGTATATTCTCCACCTAATCTTTTCTTAAATAAGTATATTCCATATTCAGGATCATCAGTAGTTGGATTATAGGACGTACCAAAGAAATCTATTACTTTATATTTATCATTTACAGCGTCTTTTATTATTTCATAGTAAATTAAATAATTAGAATTAAGTTCTCTTAGTTTAGAACTATTTCCTCCATGAATAGTCCATACTTTATCACCATATTTTGTAGTTATAATTGATGATAATGGAAACTTATCTTTTTCAATACTTTTTACTTCGTTAAGAAGCTTTTCTTGTTTTCCTATTTGGTTATCTATTTCTTTAATTTTATTTTCAGTTTTTAACTTTTCTTTTTGTTCATTTAATTCATTTATCTTATCTGTTATAACTTTAATAGTTTCTTCTTTATTTAAATAAACAATATATATATCACTTTCATTTTCTTCATGAAGCATCCTGTAAAACTCAGTAAAGTATTCCTTACTATATAAAGCAAGACCTTCTCTTTCTGCAGTTTCTATCATAGTTTCATAAAAGTCATCTATATATTTTACATCATTCTTTTTAACTTCTAGATTATACATATTACCTTTATTAATAACTTTCTTAGTAGTATTATGAAATCCATCTCTTACTTCTTCTATAGTATCTTTTAGCTCTAATCTAAAAGTATATCTAGGTTGATTATGTTCGAATGCTTTATTAAAACCAAGATGTTTATATCCTATTTTCTTCATATAATCAACTAATGGGAAATTATTATCTCCTTCAATAACTTCACCATCAATAGTTAAATTTTGTAGTTTAATATCAGGATCTATCTTTATATAAATACCTTTTTTGTTTTTTACAAATTCTTTTAATTTTATGGTAAAACTAGATAAAATATCTTTATCGCTATAATCAAGAACATATCCTCTAGGAGAGTAGAAGTATGAGTAACCTAGTGGTAATTTCTTTTGAAGTAGTAATGCAGTTGCAACTATTTTTTTACTATTTTTAAGTCCTAAATAGTATGGAGTCATTTTCTTTTCTTTTTTACAAAATTCTCCCCAAATATAAGATTGTAAAAAGTGAGATTTATTACTATTTACTACAAATTTCTCATATTCATCTTTTTTAAGTTCTACAAGTTCATACATATAACTCTCTCCTTATCTCTTATTAGTATATCATATTTCTTCCCAAATATAAAAAAAGAGTTATAGTATTACCTATAACATGTACAATCCATCATCTTTATTAGAAACATTACTGTTGAAATGACTATTATTTTTATTATCTTCTAGCTTATTTATTCTATTTTCTAATATTAAAATATTATTCTTAAGTTTTAATATTTCTTGCTCAAGCATTTGAATTCTATAAATTGGATCTATTGGGATATTATAATTCATTTAGGTCACTCCTCATTATAGTATATGTAAAATAAGAAAAATATGTTATTATATATATGTAGAAATTGGAGATTGTTATGAGACTTAGAAATATAAAAAATAAAGAAGAAATATATATAGTAAAAAACTATAAAGATTATGTAGGTAAATGGAATACTTTATTTAATAATAATAACCCAATATACTTAGAAATAGGTATGGGAATGGGCAAATTTATTGTAGAAAATGCACTTAATAATCCAGATATTAACTATATAGGTGTAGAAAAACAAGATAATGTTCTAGCTAGAAGCCTACCTAATATTCCTGAAGGAATAAATAATCTTAAAGTAATTAGATTAAATGCATTAGAAATAGATGAAGTGTTCAACAAAGATATAGATTTATTATATTTAAACTTTTCAGATCCATGGCCTAAAGCTCGACATCATTCGAGAAGACTTACTAGTAATATATTTTTAAGTAAGTATGATGGTATTTTCAAGGATAAGAAGGTGATTGAACTTAGAACAGATAATGAAGCATTATATATTTATTCACTTGAAAGTTTAAGTTCTAATGGATATAGTCTTCAAGATATAACATTTGATTTAAATAATACGATGCCAGTTAGAATAACAACTGAGTATGAAGATAAATTTGTTAATAAGGGTAATAAAATTTATTACGTAAAGGCTGGTAAGTAATTAAAATATTTGATATAATATAAGTAAGAGTAGGTGATTAACATGAAGAAGAAATTTATCACATTTACAATACTTATTTTAATACTTACAACAGGTTGTAGTATAAGTGTTGCTAAAGTAAATGATAGAGATTACATCATAAATAATTTATTACTTGAAAAAAACAACTTAAGTAATACAGGATATAAAGGATATGAATTATATGTTCCAAATACATTAAAGATTATAAATAAATCAGAATATAATACAGTTTTTAAAGATGAATATAATAATGATTACTATATGTATGTAGATGCGGTTAGTTATTTAAACAAAGTTTCTAACACTTATAAGAAAGATAGTAGTAGTTATTTTTCAAAAAAAGTTAAATCAAAAGATGGAAAAAAAGATGGTTATATTGAGATAAATAAGATAAAAGATAAATATTTTGTTGAAGCAGTCTATAATTATGGTAAAATAGAAGTGTATGTAGATAAAAAATATTTAAATGTAGTATTAACAAATATAGCTCAAGTATTATCTTCTTTAGATTATAAAGACAAAGTATTAGAAGCTTTAGTAGGTGATAATGTTTTAAATTATAAAGAAGAGAGTTTTAATATATTTACAACAAAGAAATCTACTACAAATTATTTGGATTATATAAAACAATATGACCAAGAATATGATGTTAAAGCCGCAAAAGATAGTCAAATGAATATTGACAATAATTAGAGAGGTGTTTTATGAAATTACTAGATAAATTAAAAAATGCTTTATTTGAAGAAGAATATGTAGAAGTTGAAGAAAAACCTAAAAAAGAAAAAAAGCAAAAGGTTAATAAAAAAGAAATAAAAGAAACTTATTTCAATAATCCTGAAGAAGATGATAAACCAGTTGCTAAAAGAATAGTTCCACAAGAAAAGAAACCTATTTCAATTTTAGAAGAAGAGGAAGAAGAAGTAATTGATAGTATATCATTTAGAGATCAAGATTTAATTGATCCAGTTCCTGAAAGTAAAATTACTATGGTTGACGAAAAAGATTTAATAAGTGATGATACTCCTACTATTACTGAGTATGAACCAGTAGTTAAACGTAGAACTGATAATAATGTATATGAAGAAGATATACATGAAGAACCAAAAGAACCAGAATATTTTGAGGAAAAAGAAGAACCAAAATTATATCAAAATTCTAAGAAAGAAAGTTTCTATGATAATTATGTACCTCATGCTTATGGTAATTATGAAAAACAAAGAGAAAAATCTAAAGAAGGATTTAAACCTTCTCCAGTTATTTCACCAATATATGGTATAGTTGAAGATAGTAGTTTTACTGAAGCTCCAAGAAGAGAAGTTAGAATAACTACTCCTATAAGTCGTGAAAAAATGAATTTAGATGATATTAGAAAAAAAGCTTATGGAAGTGTAAATATAAATCTTGAGGAAGAAAAAGAAGAAAATCGAGATGAAGAAGTAAGAGATAATACACTTGTAGATTTATCAGATGATAGTAAAACACCAGAAGTTAGTAGTATAACAGTAGGTGATGCGGTTGAGTACTTTGAAGATTTAGGTTTAGAATATAATGAAGATTATATAGATAAATCAAAAGTTGCAAGTACACAAGAACCTGAAGAAGAAGCAAAACATAGTGAAGAAAAAATATCTGAAATTAAAATTACTGATAATACAATTGATGATGAAGAAACAGAAGAAGATTATAATGTGTTAGATGATAGAAAATTCACAGTAAGTAACATTTCTGATGATACAGAAGAAAATCATGACGATGTAATAGTTACTGAAAAAAATGATGATGAAATAGTAGAAAATAGTGATAACGATAATTTATTTGATTTAATAGATTCAATGTATGAATAGAAAAGGGGAAGATAATAATGGATACACTTATTTTAACTTTGAAAATATTATTATATTTAGCTGCAATAATTTTACTTGTTGTTCTTGCTGTATTAGGTGTTAAAACAATAAAAGTAATGGACAAAACTGATAAATTATTAGATGATGTTGATGAAAAAGTTAAATCACTTGATAATTTATTCCTTGCTGTAGATAAAGTTGGGTACGGAATTAATAAAGTAACAGATACAGTTACTGATAGAATTGTAAATTTTGTATCAAGAATCTTTAAAAAAAGAAAGGATGATTAAAAATGAGTAAAAATGGTTGTGGAAAGTTTGTATTAGGTGCTCTAATTGGAGTAGGAATAGGTGTATTAATCGCTCCTAAAAAAGGATCTGAAACAAGAGAAGATTTAAAAAAGAAAATAGATGAATTATTACAAAAAGTAAAAGAAATAGATAAAGATGAAGTAAAAAAACAAATAGAAGATAAATTAACAAAACTAAAAAATGATATAAAAGAATTAGATAAAGAAAAAGTACTAAGTATTGCTAAAGAAAAATGTGCTAAAATTAAAGAAGAAAGTAAAAAACTAGTTGAATTAGCTAAAGAAAAAGGAACTCCAGTACTTGAAAAAGCAGCGAGTGACGTTCGTGATGTTGCTATTAAAGTTACTAAAGATATTTTAGAAAAACTTGAAAATGGTCAAAAAAAGATTGAAAATAAATAATTTAGTGATAAAATATAATTAATATTTTTTGGTGATTGAAAGAAAGTAAAGTATATTTATATACGTAGAGATTCTATGGTTGGTGAAAATAGAAATATTTGTATACTTGAATTACAGTTCATGAAAAAAATCGTTGATCGCGTTAAGATTTAGAGTGTATAGTTTATAACTATAAATTAAGGTGGTACCGCGAATTATTCGTCCTTATGGATTGATAGTTCGCGTTTTTATTTTTTTAGGAGGTAAATTATGAATGAGTATTTTGATTCTACAATGTTAAAAGCTATATCTACTACCAGTGATATAAAAAAACTATGTAATGATGCTAAAAAGTATAAGTTTAAAGCAGTATGTATTAATCCTTGTTATGTATCTCTTGCAAAAGAGTTACTAAAAGACTCTGATGTTAAAGTATGTACTGTTATAGGTTTCCCATTAGGAGCAAATACTACATATATTAAGAAAGAAGAAGTAGTAGATGCAATTAATAATGGTGCAGATGAAGTAGATATGGTAATAAATGTAGGTGCTTTAAAAGACAAAAATTATAGTTATGTAGAAAACGAGATTAAAGAGTTAAGAGAAGCAAGCCGTGATAAAGTCCTAAAAGTTATAATTGAAACATGTTATCTAGAAGAAGATGAAATTAAAAAGATGACAGAGATATGTAATGAAACTAAAGTAGATTTTATTAAAACAAGTACAGGATTTGGTACTAGAGGTGCAAGTATAGAAGATATAGAAATAATTAATAAATATAAAAATAAAGATTTAAAAATTAAAGCATCTGGAGGAATAAGAGAAAAGAAAGATGCAGAAAAATATATAGAATTAGGTGTTAGTAGAATAGGAACTAGTAATGCTGTTAAGATGATGGAGGAAGAATAATATGGAAAAGATGAGTTTTTTTGAAGAATTAAAATGGAGAGGACTAGTTAAAGATATTGCTGGAGATGATTTAGAAGATAAGTTAAATAATGAAAAAATTTTAGTAACTGCTAAAAGATTTGCTAAAGCTGGACATAATCCAATACTTTTAGTAGGTGGAGCAACAGGATTAATTGGAGATCCTCGTCCAACAAGTGAAAGAGAAATAATTTCAAAAGAAGCAGTTCTAACTAATGTTGAATCAATAAAAAAACAAGTAAAGAAAATAGTAGGAGAAAATACAGAAGTAGTTAATAACAATGACTGGATGAAGGAATTCTCATTTACTGATTTCTTAAGAGATGTTGGTAAATATATAAATGTTAACTATATGTTAGACAAAGATATAATTAGAAGAAGATTAGAAACTGGTATTACTTTTGCAGAGTTTTCTTACACATTAATACAAGGATATGATTTCTTACACTTATTTAAAGAAAAGAACTGTATATTACAAGCAGCTGGATCTGATCAATGGGGTAATATTACAACAGGTGTTGATTTAATTCGCAAGATGACTGGAAAACAAGCATATGGATTTACAATGCCATTAATACTTGATCAAAATGGTAAGAAGTTTGGTAAGAGTGAAGGAAATGCTTTATGGCTTGATGAAGATAAAACATCAAGTTATGAATTATATCAATACTTAATTAATGCTGATGACTCTAAGGTAGAAGAATACTTAAAGGTATTTACTTTCCTTGAACCAGAAGAAATACTTGCTGTAATGAAAGAACATAATGAAGCACCTCATCTAAGACTTGCTCAAAAAACTCTTGCTCGTGAAATAATTACTGATTTACATGGTAAAGAAAGTTTTGAAGTAGCTCTAAAGATTAGTGAATCATTATTTAGTGGAGATATCAAGAATTTATCTGTTAAAGAAATAGAACAAGCTTTTAATGGTATTGAACCATATAATATTAGTGAATCTAAAAATATAGTTGATTTACTTGTTGAAGCATCTATTTGTTCAAGTAAAAGAGAAGCTCGTGAATTTATAACTAATGGATCTATCTATGTAAATGGTGAAAGAACAACAGACTTAGATATGATAATTGATAAAAGTATTGCTAAAGGTAGTAAGTACGTTATTATTAGAAGAGGAAAGAAAAAGTATTTTGTTATTTCTTTTTAGGTGAAATATGACAACCATATATTTAGTAAGACATGCTGAAACTGATCTTAATGGAAGTGGAATAATACAAGGTACAAGTAACCCTCATCTAAGTATGAATGGTGTTAATAAAGTTAAGAATTTACGACAAACTATTATAGATTTGGGTGTAGATATATGTTATACATCTCCACTTTTTAGAGCATTAGAAACTTCATTTGGATTAGTAGGAGATAAAGCTTTAATTATTAATGATAATAGATTAATAGATAGAGGTATGGGTAATTTAGAAGGAAAGAAAAAAGAAGAATTTGACCTTGAAAAGTATTGGAATTATAACTTAAACTCAACTGATGAAGGAGTAGAGGGAGTAAAAGATATATTTAAAAGATCTCAAGATTTTTTAGATGAAATACTAAAAAAAAATAAGGATAAAAAAATCCTTATTGTAACTCATAATGCTAATGTTA
>CADAWN010000041.1 GCA_902791625.1 uncultured Erysipelotrichaceae bacterium
GTAATCCCTTATTAGGATGCATCTGAAATCAACTTAGTTGAAATCAGATGTTTTTTATTATTTAAATAGTAAGGTGATTACTATAAAAAATAATAGTAGAATTATAATAAATTGAGATAGCTCTCTTTTTGTCATAATTAACCATCTCCCTTCTTCCTGAAGGGAAAACATCTGATATATTTCAAACGTATCCTATATATATAATAATAAGTTCATTTTAAAAATTCTAAAAAAACTTGATTTTTTTCTTATTTTGTGGTAAAATATGCAATATTGAAAAGAGGGATATTGATGTTAGTTGAATATTTAGAACAGTATGTTAATAACTTATATGAGAATCAAAATAGAGGAGCTGTATTAGAGCAACAAGGTTTATATTCAAAAAAAGATTATTATGAATTACTAAAACCAGTTGTAGATTTATTTAATAAAGATTCTTTTTCATTAGATGAAATGAGAGAAAAACTATTTAATAATTCTGGTATAGTAGAAAGTATTAATGATTTTATATATAAAAAAGAAATGGTACCAGGTATGGTATTTAGTTATGGTACTAATAATTATAGAGAAACAGTAGTAGTAGGTAATAAACAAGAAGTAACACTAGATGAAAATGATAATATTATTCCTAGTGTGGAAAAAATGACTGAAGATACAATATTTGACTTAGCTTCTATAACTAAGTTATTTACAAGTTTAAGTATATTAAAACTTACACAAGCTGGAGTAATTAACTTAAATGATGAAGTAACCAAATATGCACCAGAATTTAAGAATCTAAAAGGTATTACAATTTATGATTTATTATCATTTAGTGTACCCTTAAAAACTAATGGAAGAATAGATAGAGCAAATTCTAGAGAAGAAGCAGAAAATATATTGTTAAATATAGAAGTAGATCAAAATAGTGAAAATAAAGTACCTTATACTGATATGGGTGCAATGGTATTAAAATATGTTATTGAACATGCTAGTGGTATGAATTATTATAAATTTGTTGATGAAAATATTTTAAAGAAATTAAATATGACAGATACACATGTAGTAGTACCTAAAATGAAATTAGATAGAGTTGCAAGTACAAATTTAGATGGTAAGTACTATAAAGATGGAAATTTTGCTATTACTAAAAATGCGCCTAAAGGTGTAGTGTATGACCCTAAAGCACAAATTATGGGACATCAAGATGGCGTTCTTAGTGGACATGCAGGAATGTTCTCGACACCTAAAGATATGACTACTTTAGCTAAAGGAATAATGGGTGGACAAGTAATAGATGAAAAATATGTTACAATGATGGCTAAGAATAGAACTGGTAGAAAATATATAGAAGATGATAAAGAAAAATATGTTCAATACTTAGGTTTCTTATGTTATTCAAAAAATCCAGTTTTAGTTAATTCAGAATTATTCCATGCAATGAGTGGTAAAGCATTTGCATCTGCAGGATGGACAGGAACACAATTAACTGTTGATCCAGTAAATGAATTATACTTCTTTATGGCTGGTAATAGATCACATAATAGAATGACATTTATAGATGCTGCTCAAAGAGATAAAGTACAAATAGATGAAAATGGTAAAAAGACAATAGTATTACCAAATGGTGATGTTAAAATAGATGCAACAAGATTTGCTTGGGATAGAGATACTGCTGTAGTTCATCCAGTTCTAAAGCTTGCCATTCAATATAAAATGCTAGAAGACATATACTCACTTATGAATGAAAAAGTAAAAGAAGAAGAAAGAGTAAAATATATATAATAAAAAAACGTTTAATAATTTATTAAACGTTTTTATAATGTTTTATTATTTTCATCCTCATCTTTTTTGTAATATGGATCAGCAATAGTCTTAAGAAAATCTAAATACTTTTCTAATTTTTCTGCATCTATCTCAGGGTGTTCTCCTAGTTTATTAATTATTTCATTATATTGACTAGCAGCATTATTTTTACCACCAATGAAAACTTTTTCTTTTTCTTCTAATATTTCTTTAATTACATTACTTTGACTATTATCATAATTGTATATATATCCTGCTATTGGTCTTAGATAAGATGATTCATTAATATTAAATAGCATATACATACTATCCTCTTCTTTATACTCTTCATTAAATATAGTAGTTGTATCTTTTCTAGAAAAATAATCAAAGAACGCTATACTCATTTTTGTTTTAATATTTTTAAGGCGTTTTTCAATAGTAGCATATTTTTCATTATTTTTAAGTTGATTACCAAGTATTTCAATCATTGTAATATCAGCTTTAAATTGATTAATATCTTTTGCACTTGCATTTAAGTTTAATAATCCGTTATTAAATATTTTTGATTCTATTAAGTCTAGTATATTTTCTATTTGTTGGTTAGTTAAGTTGTAACCATAATCATCTAGCGATGAGCAAGATATATGTGTATTGCTTTTTCCGCTGTTATTAAATTTGCAGTTGGTTCTAAGTAGAGGATATTTATCTTTTTCTGTTACTGCATACAAAGTATAAGATGCTTCTAAATCTTCTCTTTCATCAACAGTAGACATAAATGGTGTACCAGTTGATTCATAATTATCTTCAGTAGTATATATATCAATAATTTTATCTGTAATACTCTTATTCTTCTTGTTTTGATGACCTATCTCTGATTGCGCTGCATCACTTGCTATATATGATACAGATCCAGTTAAATTATAATTTAATTTATAGTAATTAATTTCTGATTCATATGAAGCAAGAATAAAATTCATGATGAATTCAAATTGTTCATCAGTACTCATTTTCTTATAATCAACTTTTACATTTTTATTGGTTTCATCATTTGTATATGTTAAATCAAATATACTTTTATTAGCATATATAAATGGGTAGTTATCTTTGAAAGAACTAGCATATTCAAAATACTCAGTCTTTTTAAATAGTGAAGATTCATACTCTGAATCTGAAATATTGTTCTTTATTACATTTATATATTCCTTGAAAAAATCTTCTGTTGTATATTTATTATTAGAAGTATTATCAAATAGATTATTCATAAAGGAATCAATTTCGCTTTGTGTAGCTTCTTTATTTTTGAATTTATAAAGTGCTTCTAATAATTGCTTTAATTCATATAATCCAAATTGTTCTTTTTCATAAATGTGTTTATACATATTATCTGAATTTAGCATTTCTATTAATATTGCAAAGTATTTGGCGGTTAAACCTCCATCATTTTCAACAAGGTATTCTTTGTAGTTAACTTTAATATCACCACTGTATTCAACAGAGTATACTTTTCTTTGTATGTGATCGTCTTTGCCAAAACTCTTAAAATCACCAGTGAAGAAATCTTTTAGTTTATGTTCATAGTTTAAAATATTGTTGATGTGCTTTAAAACTAGTTCATTATCTTTATTTTCTAATATATTACCTGAAAAATATTTTATAAGTGATTGCACTCTCTTCTTTGCAATTTCCTCATTTCTATCTTTATTCTCAATTTCATTTTCCCATTCTAAATCATTTTTATTTGCATATTCCTCAACTTCAGAGTACTTATCATCAACTGATTTAGCGCCTTTTTCCTCTTCAAATTTATAATTATCAATTTTTCTTCCTCTAAAAGAAATAAATAAGTTTTTAACTCCCATATAAGTCACCTCTAACATTATTATACATAATTGTTATGTTATCCACAAGTACTTTGGATATATTTTAAATAATGATTGTTAATTATTAAATAGTGTGTTAATATGTATGTAATGAAGGAAACTTCATAAAATAAAAAGGATACGTTTGATTGCCTGAATCAGACGTAATCCCTTATTAGGATGCATCTGAAATCAACTTAGTTGAAATCAGATGTTTTTTATTATTTAAATAGTAAGGTGATTACTATAAAAAA
>CADAWN010000042.1 GCA_902791625.1 uncultured Erysipelotrichaceae bacterium
ATAAGTATTACAGATAAATGCCATATTTCTAGGTCTTACATAATCTTCTAAATAATTATTTACTTCTATATGGATATTCTCTTTATCTGTTTTTACATGCAAGTCAAAGTGTTTTCTTCTAACATAAATATTACCATTATTTTTTTCTAAATTAAGATATTTTATTTCTTTTATTTTTATATTTAGAATACTTTCTAAAACTGCGATAAGTATATCTTTATTCTTTTCTTTCATGAATACTTCTTTAAATGTAATATCATATCTACATGTATAAAATTTATTTTCTGTTTTTTCTTTTTCTTCAACCATTTGTTTCTCCTTTAATTTTTTTGAAATTCCTTGTCATATATATTATTCGAGATAAGTTTTAAAAAAACTAAAAAAAGTTGAAATAAAAGTATATTTAGTTTAAAATTATATATGGTGATAATATGAAAACAGTAATAATTGGTGCAGGATCAGATTTAGGAGTTCATATAGATGGAGCACATCTTGGCCCATTACAATTAATGAATGATATGAAGAATATTTATCATGGTGAGATGATAAATCTAATGCAGGATGAAAAAATAGTTAAAAGTAGAAATCTATCTGATAAAAAGAAAAATAATGTAGAATTAGAAAAATTTAATACTGCATTATATAAAATAGAACTTAAAAAATTAGAAGAAAAATTATTTCCAATTACTTTAGGTGGAGATCATTCAGTAGCTATATCTTCAGCACTTGCAGATGCAAAAGTAAATGATGGTCATATAGGTCTTATTTGGATAGATGCTCATACTGATTTTAATACTTTTGAAACAACAGTTACTGGTAACTTACATGGTCTTCCATGTGCGGCTATTACAGGATATAAATGTGAAGAATTAAGAACATTTTATGATGGAGAATGTATTGATCCAAGAAAAACAGTAATAATTGGTGCAAGAAGTATAGATCCATGGGAAGAAGATAACTTAAGATATGCAGGAGTTACAATATACTCTACTGAAGATATAAAAACTAAAGGTGTTAAAACAGTTATTGAAGAAGCTTTTAAAATAGCTATGGATAGAAATAAATCTGTTCATGTTAGTTATGATATAGATGTAATAGATCCAGATATTGCTCCAGGTGTATCAGTACCAGAAGTAGATGGAATTACAGAAGAAGAAGCAACAGAAATATTAGAAGCAGTATTAAAACATGTAAATGATATTTCTTCTATGGATATAGTTGAATTTAATCCATTACGTGATGAAAATAGGAAAACTGAACAAATTGCTTTAAACTTACTTGCAAGAACTGTTCAAGTAGTTGAAGAAAAAAAAGGAAAATATTTTCAAGAAAAGAAATATTAAAAAAGAAAAGTTTGGAAATCCAAACTTTTTGCACCACTCGGTGCGGCTTTTTGATATAATAAAGGAGCCAAATCCCGACAAGGAGGCTCCTATATGAATTATAAACAATTAACAGAAAAAAATAAAGTAGAAATTGATATTTTATTAAATCAAGGATTATCTATGAGAAAAGTGGCAGAGATATTAAAAATAAGTCATTCAACTATATCTAGATATAAGGCAGGGATTTATAAAAAAAGAAAAATAGATATAGATAAAAAATATGATATATTTCTAAACTACTTATATTCTCATTATGATTATAAAACATGTTCAATAGAAATATGTGTAATGAAGTTTAAAAAACGTTATTTAAATGCTGAATGTCCTACCTTTCAACAAGTCTATAACTGGATAAATAATGGTAAAATAAAACTTTCTAAAAAAAACTTATGTTATAAAAAACGAAGAGGAAAGAAAACATCTATGATGAATCATACTAAATGGAATTTTGACCATAAAACAGTTCTCCCAATAAGTCTTAGACCTAAATATATCAACAAAAGAGATGAATTAGGTCATCTTGAAATTGATTCCATTGTTGGTAAAAGAAATGAGTATGATTCAATTATTTCTATAGTTGATAGATGTTCAAGAAAAGTATGGTTAATAAAGTCAGAATATAAAAACGAATATTATACAGATAAAATAATTTATGATTATATAATAAGAAATGAAATCAATGTAAAATCCATTACCGTAGATAATGGATTAGAATTCCAAGCATTAGGTCTAACTGCAAAAAAACTTGGAGTTAAATTATATAAATGTGATCCATACTGTTCATTCCAAAGAGGCACAAATGAAAGAACAAATGCATTAGTACGCAGATTTATTCCAAAAGGTAACTCAATGAAAAATGTTACACAATATTACTTAGATAATATAAGCTTTGAAATAAACAGTATGCCAAGAAAATTATTTGACTATAAATGCTCTTATGAGATAGAATTAAATTATAAATAAAATGGTGCGGTTGAGATTTGAATAAAGAGAAAAGTTTGGAAATCCAAACTTTTTTAGTTATTATTTTCTTTATAATTTTGGTACCAATTACTTAGTTTATCTTTAGCATTCTCATATATTTCACTAGCTTTTTCTTTAATCTTTTCTGCAGCTTCTTTACCTTTTTCTATATATGGCTCTGTATGCTCTTTCATATTAGTTTTATCTTCATTAAATTGATCAACTGTATCATTATAAGAATCTTCTCCCACTTTTTCTTTATACTTCTCAAGTATTTGTTCTTTTAATGAATTAGCTTTATCTTTAATATTAGAATAAGTATTAGATGCAGTATCTTTGATATTTTCTTTATAATTAGGATATTTATTAGATATTTTAGAATCTAATTTTTCCCATAAACTTATTACTTTATTTTTAGCATCTTCTCTTAATTTTTTAAAAGTATGGCCTTTTATTTCTCCACCATAAAATATAAAATCAGTTAACTTAACAAAAGTATTTTTAAGTTTAGATTCATTAACATCACTTTTTTCTTCATTAATTAAAGTATCAGATGAGTTAACAACTTCTTCAATAAAGTCAACTGGCTCATCTTTCTTTATTTTAGTAATATTTTCAGTAAATAAATCTTGTTTCTTTTGTTTTTCAACTTTTTTATTATGAGAAATAATAAGTACTGCAGTAACACTTCCACCTAGTACTAGAATTAAAGAAATAATAATTATTAAAACCTTCTTATTCATATAATCACCTCTAGTTAGTATTATATCAAAAAGAAGAGTATTTTACTACTCTCCTAAATATTTCTTAATTATATCTTTATATTTATTAACTTCTTGTTTTAATCTTTCATAATTAGCGTTTATGAAATAGAAGTTATTTTCTTTAGCATTAGTTTCATGATCAAGTGCCATAGTAGATAAAGATGTAATTCCTAAGTACTTAGAATCACTCTTTAAAGCATGAGCTTCTACTGCATAATCATTAATGTTTTTAGAATTTTTAAATTCTTCAAGCTTACTAAGTCTTGTATCTATTCCATTATAGAAATCTTTTAATGTATCATCATACATTTCTTTATCTCCAAGAAGTTTTAATCCAGTATCATAATCTATTCTATTTATTTTTAAATAATTAATATTACCTTTTGGATTAATCTCTCTTTTTTCATTAATAGCACTTTCTACTATTTCATCAAAAAATGCTCTATTTATTGGTTTTGATATATATTCATCAAATCCTGCTTCTAAGAATTTTTCACGTGAACCTACTATTGCATCTGCTGTTAATGCGACCACTTTAGATTTAAATCCCGGTATTTCTTTTAATTTCTTAAATGTTTCTATACCACTCATCTCTGGCATCATTTCATCCATAAATATTAATGCATAGTTATGTTCTTTAACTCGTTCTAAACATTCTTTTCCACTAATTGCTTCATCAACAGGAACATCAAATTTTTTAAGTAAGTTTCTAGCTATTTTAATATTTAATTTATTATCATCAACAACTAATATTCTTTTTTCTATTTCTTTTTCCACTGTTGGTCTTACGTTTACACTTTGTATAGGAATTGATCCTTCAGTAGGTTCTGTAGTAGAAGCACTAACATCAGGCATTATAATTTCATCTACTGTAGGAACATCTTCTATTTGTTCTTCTTTTACCTCTACTGGTTTAGCCTCTATTACTTCTTCTCTAGGTTTTTCAATAACTGGTACTTCTTTAGGAACATTACTAGTTACAACTTTAACATTACTCTTATTTAAATATGTTTTTAATACTCTATCAAGTTCAGGTTTTTCTATAGGTTTAGCCTTAAAGCATTAGCTGTAAGTATAACTACAGGAGTATTGAAACTACTATTTTCTTTTAACTTCTTAAATACTTCAGTACCTCTCATCTTAGGCATCATATCATCCATTAAGATAAGATCATAAGTTTGTCCTCCATCAATTAAATCAAGACACTCTTGCCCATTATCAATAAGTACTGGTTTAATATCATATTTACTTAATAATTTATCAATAATTTTTAAGTTAAGACTATTATCATCAACTACTAATACTTTACAACTAGCAAAGTCAATATTTGTATTTTTATCTTCCACTTCTTGTTTTTCCATTCCACCATGAAGTCTAACTATTTTTTGTCTTAAATATATAGTAAATTTACTTCCTTTACCATATTCACTTTGTACAATTATTTTACCACCCATCATTTCAACAAATGATTTAGTAATCGCAAGTCCAAGACCTGTTCCTTCAATAGTAGTATTTTTATCTTCATCTAATCTATCAAATTTAGTAAATAATGAATTTATTTTTTCTTTTTTAATACCTCGTCCAGTATCTTGTACAGATATAACTAATGATGAATATTCGCTCTCGTTAATACAACTTACATTGAAAGCTATAACGCCTTCTTCTGTATATTTAGCAGCATTAGTTAAAATATTTGTAATTATTTGTTTTATCTTACCAATATCACCATACATAACATCTGGTATATCAGGTGCAAAGAATGTTTGTAATTCAATTGGTTTTTCAGCTATTCTTGGTTTAATTAGTTTAGCAATATTTTCAAGTTCTGGTAGTAAAGTATATTCTTTATTAACTATTTCCATCTTATTAGCTTCAATCTTAGAAATATCCAAAATACCATTAACTATTTCAAGTAAGTTTTGACTAGCCATAATTATATCAGCTGCATCATTCTTAGCTTCTTCTAATGTTTCATCAGTCTTAATACATTCAGAGAAACCAACAATAGCATTAAGTGGAGTTCTAATCTCATGACTCATACTACTTAAGAAATCACTCTTAGCACGATTAGCAGCAATTTCAAGTTGTTCCACCATCTTAACATCTGGATTTTCTATTGTAAAGTACATAATGAACGTTGTTAAAACTAATAATGAATCTATCAAAAAGTATTGCGGATTAAGCAATTGAAATGATACAACTATAACACTTAAAAACAAAAGTGAAATTAATGGAATAAACTTCTTATTAAATTTTTTTCCAAAATTTTTTATTACTATTATTACCATAATAAAGTCACAAATACCCGCAGTACCATAAACAAGTAATGTTCCTATTCCCATTGGAATATGTAAGCCATTCATACTTTTAAAAGTAATTGGTAAAATAAGAAGTACAACACTAAAAACAATGTTAATAACTAATAATATTCTAGATATCGTTTTACTTTTTTGGGAAGAATGTTTTTCTTCGCCTATCGAAACAATCAACATATACTTTAAAAATGAAAAAATCCAAGTTATATACATAATTAATATAAGTTTACAAATTATAATATAACCAAATGTATTATAACCATAATTATTCATTACAACATAGCTTATCATTTCTAATAAAATATTTATTAAGCAAATAATTATTAGCGATGAATAAATATCAGTTTCAACAGTTTTTATTCTTTTTTTTACAAAAAAAACAGTCGATAATACTAAAAGATTAATAAGACAAGATATAGATATTATTATATTTGATGACTGCATACAAACACCTACCTTATAATATTATAACATAAAAAAAAAAAGTTTCATTAATAATTGAAACTTTTTTCATAATTTTTTTTATTTTCTTCATATAAATAAATTATACTATTTTTATTGTTTTTATACTGTGCCGTTTCCTTTTCTAATTTCTTAAAATCTACCTTATTAATGTTAGTTAAAGGTAATTCATCTCTGAAAATATATTTGAAAGGTATATTAAAACTTGGCAAATGTTTTAGCAAATGATTTTCCAATTGTTTAACAACTTCTTCCTCGTTTCCAATCATTTCTTTTTTTAGAATAATGTGAGCTACAGGAACATGTCTTTCATCATCATTATCCATTTGTACAACAGCACATGATTCAATTAATCCGGTTTTTAATATTTCTTCCTCAACTGTAGATGGAAAAATTTTATTACCATTTCTAACAATTAAACGTTTCATTCTTCCTAAAACATATATGTTACCATCTTCATCAATTTTTCCTATATCACCAGTATGAATCCAACGTATATTATCTTTACCTATTTCAATAACATTGGAAGTCTCTTTCTTATTATTCAAATACTCTAACATCATGGTTGGTGTTGCTAAACAAATTTCACCTTCTTGATTATAATTAACTTCAGAACAATCATCAGGATTAATTATTGCAACATTATTCTTAATATATGGAATACCAACACTTGATAATTTATATGCTTCAGGTCTTGAATATATTGCTGCAGCAGATACTTCAGTCATCCCATATCCTTGTATAACATTATAATTACAACCTTTTTCTTTAAAAAATTCATTAATTTGTTTTTCAAGTTCTGGATTAAGTACATCACCACCAGAAATTGGAGATTTTAAATATGATAAATCTTCTTTACTTATTAAATCACTTTTTATAAAGAAATCCCATAAAATAGGTCCTGATAGAACATGATTAGGACGATACTTTTTCATTAATTTAGGATAATCTTTTGGATCGAACATTGGAATAAGAATATTTTCAAATCCTAAATATAAAGGATCATGGATAGCATTAACTAAACAATATGCAATAAATGGTGGTAAAAATGTTAAAAACTTATCTTTTTCTGAAAGATTAAACTTAGAAATTTCCTGCATATATGCCATATTATTAAAGTTTTCATTTGTTAATAAAACTCCTTTTGGCTCACCAGTAGTACCACCTGTATGAACAACAGTTACTGGCATGTTTTTCTCAAATTCAACATCAATTGTTCCATCATAATTATTACCCTTTTTCAAGAAATCTTTCCATGTATCACAAGAAATATTTTTAGATTTTTTTTCTTTTAGTTTAACTAGCATTTTTATTGGTAAAGGTGCTGATTCTACTGGTGAAACAGTAATAATATTTTTTATTCCTAACTGTTCTCTAACATTTTCGATAACAGGAGTACACATATCTAATGAAATAATAACTTTACTATTAGTGGATTTAATATTCTTAATAAATCCATCTTCCTTTAAACGTGGATCAATACAATTAGATATGGCACCAATTCTATTCAACGCATAAAAAATATAAACCATTTCTGGCGAAGTAGGCATAGCCAAAGTGACATAATCACCCTTGTTTACACCAATACTTTTAAAAGCTTTTGCTACTTGTTCAGTTTTTTCAAAAAACTCTCTATATGTTATTTTTTTACCAAAATAATCAAAAGCAATATAGTTTAAACTATTTTTTCTTTTATTATAAATTAAATCATATGCAGAACAGTCAGGTGTATCTGCTACTATTCCTAATTCTGGATAATACTTAAGCCATGGTTTATCAATGCTTGAATATCCAACAAAAGGTCCTTGCACTTCCCCATTTGCTATACTTCTTAAATGTAAATCTCTTAATTTTTTCTCTTTTTCAGATAATTTACTTAATTTTTCCTTATACTTAATTAAATCTTCCTTTGTCACCTTATTCTCCCCCTTAAATATGCACACATTATATCATATTTTACACATTTTGTCAATATTAGGATATCATATAGACTGTTAACAAACAATTAACTAGACATTTATAGACATTAAAAGCATTGCTATAATAATGCTTTTATTCATTTATTATTGAGATTATATAATCAATTATTTCATCATCATAATCATATAATTCATGTTTTCCACTTTCTATTGTAAGCATATCCAAATCATTTTTAGAAGAAAATTCTTTCATGCTTTCATAGGTTGTTGTTTGATCATCTGTTCCCTCAATAATAAATATATTTTTAAAATAATTATTTTTTATATTATTATCTCCTTCTTTAAAACTAATATAAGGATCTTTATAAATCTTTATATTATTATATAAATATTTATATTCGTTATCATTAAAATAATCAAGAGATATTTCTGTTTTATTTTCCATTATTTCACAAAAGTTTATCGCAGGACACATTAATATAGTTTTACTTATATCACTACTTTTATTTATTAATCTATTTAAAATTACAAAACCTCCAAAACTAGATCCAAATAAATATATTGGAACATCATATTCATTCTTTATAGATGTAATCACTCTATTTAAATAATCTATACATAAATCTAAATTAAAATCTTTAAAATCAGTACTATCCTCACCATGTCCAGGAAAATCAAAAGCTATTAATCCAATATTATTTTTTACTAGTTTATCACTAAATCTTTGAGACATTTTTTTATTACTACCTAATCCATGACAATAAATAATTATTCCGTTTAAGCTATTATTTAAATTAGAACTTAAAGTATATATCTTATCCATAATTTTTCTCCTATAAGTATTATATAATACAAAAAAAGAAACTAAAATAGTTTATTTAAAAACTTATTTATAGTTTCTGTATATAGTTTAAAGTCTTCTAAATCACCTTGAGCATGTCCACATTCTAAGATTACCTTTTCTTTTTTAGAGTTACATACATCATATAATTCATCACACATAGATACTGGTAATAAGTCATCTTTTTTGCCATGTATAAAAAGTACTGGTACTTTTATTTTAGATGTATATTTTATTACATTACCACTACTTAAATAATATCCACCTTTTCTAAGACCAAATAATATAGAAATACTCTATAAACACTAGTATATGCAGAATCACTAATACATCCTACTAAATGAGATGGATTTTCTCCTGCTGTAAATAAAGCAGTTGCTGCTCCCATTGAATGTCCATGTAAAATAATTTTTGCTGTTTCATCTTTTGAAGTAATATACTTCATCCAATGTATAATATCAAGTCTATCAACATAACCCATACCAAAATACTTTCCTTGACTAGCTCCATGAGCTCTTAAATCAGGAAGTAATACATTATATCCTTGTTCATAATACCATTTACCAATATGTAATAACTCTTCTTTACCACCTGTATAACCATGTAATAATATTACCCATTTATGACTTCTATTTTTTAAATGTAGTGCTGTAAGTCTTAAACCATGTGAAGTAGTCTTTACTTCATTATAAATAATTTTATTTAACCACTTTTCCATATCAATTTTATTTTTAGCCATTTGTTCTTTTACTTTTTTAGATATTTTAAATATACTCTTTTTATATTTTTTTATCTTTCTCTTATTTCTAGTTAAAGCAACAGAAATAAAGTAATTACTAAGAATAATATCAAATACTAAATAAGATAAAAATAAAATACATACTATTATTACTACTAACCACATAAGAATATCCTCCAATTTTTAGTATATCATTAAAGAATATTTTTATATGTAAAAGAGTGTAAATTATAAACTATTAAATAATTCATAAATAAATGGTACTATTTTCTCATTTTTTAATTCATCTAGTGATTTTATTATTCTATATTCAGTATGTTCTTTTTCATCTAAAACTATATCATTTATATTACCATTAAACTCACATATATAAACTAGTCTTATAAATACCATATCTTTCTTCTTATCATAATTACTATCTTCATGAATAACTATAGTTGGAGTAACATCTAGTCCTACTTCTTCTTTAACTTCTCTTTTTAATGCTTCTTTTGGAAGTTCTTTATATTCAGCTAAACCACCAGGTATATCCCAATACTCTTGGTATACACTTTCTTCTTTTGATCTTTTAGTTAATAAATATCCATCATTATATTTTATTAACCCATGTACAATTATTCTATTACCATTCATTATACTACCTCTATAATTCACTTATTATATGATGAAAAAATCCTTTATTATCTAATATATCTTCTTTTACTATATTAGGTAAAAGATTAATAGTTTTTAATTCTTCTAAAGTAAACCACTTAAAATGATGATTAATAATAA
>CADAWN010000043.1 GCA_902791625.1 uncultured Erysipelotrichaceae bacterium
TTCTGCTTCTCTTAATACTTTAATTGCTTGCATTGGATTAGCTCCAAGTGATATTGTTCCTACATAAACATGTGGATAACATAATGCATGACGAGCTAAGTCTTTTTTATTGGTTTGTTTTCCGCTTGATGCAAACTTTGCAACTGCTCCACTTCTTGTAGATTTAGATGCTTGTCCACCAGTATTTGAATATACTTCTGTATCAAGTACTAATATATTAACATTATCACCACTTGCTAAAACATGATCTATTCCATTATATCCAATATCATAAGCCCATCCATCTCCACCAACAGACCAAATTGACTTAGGTTTTATGAATTCTTTTAATTCTTTTAACTCTTCTATCTTAGTATTGTCAATTATATTGTATAAAGCTTCTGCTGTTTCACTATTTATACTTTTAAGATAAGCTTTATAAATCTTTTCTTCACTCTTCTTAACATCTTTTATATTTTCCTCTATGATATTTTTAATTCTATCTTTCATAGTTTTTTCAGCAATTACCATACCATAACCAAATTCAGCATTATCTTCAAATAATGAGTTAGCCCAAGGTACTGAATATGGACTAGATGGATTACTTGCACCATAAATTGAAGAACATCCAGTTGCATTTGCAATCATTAATCTATCACCAAATAATTGAGTAAGTAATTTTAAATATGGTGTTTCTCCACAACCACTACAAGCTCCACTAAACTCAAATAATGGTTTTAATCAACTTTCTTATCAGATAATTCATTAAATAAATAGTTAGACTCTATCTGTTCTTCTTTAGTTATATCATCTCTATTAACCATAGTTAATGCTTTATTACCTTTTTTACCAGGACAAATCTTACTACATAGTCCACAACCAGTACAATCTGGATAACTAATACCAATAGTTGTTTTTAGTTTTTCATCTTTTATACCAGCATCAACTAATTTTTTCTGCATAGAATCAGGTGCATCCAAAACTTCATTTTCATCAAGTAAGAAACTTCTTACAACTGCATGTGGACATACTAAAGAACATAATCCACAGTGAATACAGTTTTCACTATTATAATTAGGACAAATATCAGAAATATTTCTTTTTTCTTTTTTACTTGTTCCACCTTCTAATGTACCATCAGAAGAATTTAAGAAACTACTTACTGGAAGAGTATTTCCTTCCATTCTTTCAATTACAGAAAACATATCTTTCTTATTATCTACTTCAGGAATATATATAGCATCAGGTATCTTAACTTGTTCTACTTTATCTATAGATTCATCTACTGCTTTAATATTCTTAGTAATAATTTCTTCACCTTTATTCTTAAATCTTAAAGCAATACTATCTTTTATTTGTTTAACTGCAAACTCATAATCAATAATCTTTCCTAATTTAAAGATTAACGCTTCCATAATAGTACTAATTTTCCCCTCAATACCATTATCTTTAGCTATCTTTGATGCATCTACAATATAGAATTTAACATTTTTCTTTTTCATTATATTCTTATCATAATCAGTTAAGAACTTTAATACTTCCTCTTTATTCTTTTTAGTATTAAGTAAGAATATACCATTATTTTCTATATTATCTAAAATATGCATTTTTTCTAAATAACTATCTTTAGTACATACAATTAGTTTTGGATTTTCAACATAATAAGTTGATCTAATAGGGTCTTTTCCAAATCTTAAATTGGAAATAGTAACCCCTCCACTTTTCTTAGAATCATACTTAAAATACCCTTGTACATAAGCGTTAGTATGAGTACCTGTTATTTTCATTAAATCTTTACAAGCACTTACCATACCATCTGAACCATATCCATATATTAAGAATTCTGTATTGGTAGATGGTAAATTAAATTTAGGATCATAATTAATACTTAAGTTTGTAACATCATCATTTATTCCTACAGTAAAGTTAGAATGACTATCTTTTAAATCTAAGTAATCAAATACACCTTTTATCATAGCAGGTGTTGTATTTTTACTAGAAAGTCCATATCTTCCTCCAATTACTTTAATCTTATCATTTACACTTTTTACAGTTTGTAATACATCTAAATATAATGGTTCTCCAGTTGAACCTGCTTCTTTAGTTCTATCAAGTACAGCTATTTTCTTAACTGTCTTAGGTAGAGCTTTTAAGAAATATTTAGCTGAGAATGGTCTATAAAGATGTACTTCTAATAAACCTACATTATGTCCTTTCTTAGTTAAATAATCTACTGTTTCTTTAATAGTTTCACAAACTGAACCCATAGCTACAATTACTTTAGTTGCATTTATACTTCCATAATAATTAAATGGTTGATAATTAGTACCAGCTATTTTATTTATTTCATTCATATAGTTAGCTACTATTTTAGGTAATTTATTATAATATTCAATATATCTTCATTTTGTGAAGTCCCTCTAGTTACTGGATTATCAATATTAAGTGCTCTTTTTCTAAAATCTATTAAACTTTTAGTATCTATTAACTCTTTTACTTTATCCATATCTAATACTTCTATTTTTTGAAGTTCATGACTTGTTCTAAAACCATCATTAAAATTAATAAATGGAACTCTGCCTTTTATTGTTGATAAATAACTAACTGCAGTTAAATCCATACTTTCTTGTACAGAACTAGATGCCATAATAGCAAAACCTGTTTGTCTTACTGCATATATATCTTGATGATCTCCAAATATTGATAAAGCATGTGTAGCAAGACTTCTTGCTGCTACATTTATAACACATGGAAGAAGTTCTCCAGCTATTTTATACATATTAGGTATCATTAAAAGAAGTCCCTGACTAGCTGTATAAGTTGAAGTTAGGCATCCTGCTTGAAGTGATCCATGAACAAGTCCTATTGCACCTGCTTCACTTTCCATTTCAACTACTTTTACTGGTTGATTAAAGAAATTCTTCTTTCCTTCACTTGCCCATTTATCAGTTAACTCTGCCATAGTAGATGCAGGAGTTATTGGATATATTCCAGCTACTTCTGTAAAAGGGTATGCTGCATAAGCACATGCTTCATTTCCATCCATTATTTTTTTCATATACATCACCTCTTATATTATATAATATTTATTGGTATTTTTAAAGTATGAAAAAAACAGTAATTATATTACTGTTTCTTTACTGTTGTAGTTGGTACTTTTTTATTTTGTTTATTAGTAACAATCCAAGCATTTGATACAGTTCTTCCTCCATATTCTCCTCCAGCACTTGGTCTATTATATAGTTTACCATTAACTGCCATTGTAGCACTTGCTCCACCATCTAAGTTAGCTGCATTATAAGCTTTATATCTTAGTAACACTTCAACTATTTCTTCCATAGTAGCACCTATACTATAGCCTGGTAATCTTCCTTCTATTTCTAAAAACAATACAACTCCATCTTTTCTTTGAGCAATAACAGTACGAGGAGCTCTACCCCAACCACCATTACCTTTTATTTCTGCTGATTTACCATTTACAATTAAGAAAGGTCCAAACTCAACTGCATCATCCATTCCTTTACTAATAGCTACATCTGGTGCTTCAAATGTTAAATACATTTTATGATCTTTAGTAAATCCTATTAAGCCACCAGATCCACCAGCATGTTGCCACACAAGTTTACCATCTTTAATAATAGATCCATATGGTGTAGAACCATTTCCCCAACCATCAAGGTCTTCAAATCCTCCACCATTTATACCTACTAAACCATCATTTTCAACACAAAGTTTAGCAACACTTTGTCCTGCTTTACCTAGTTTTTTAGGAATAGCCAAATCAACATCAGCTGGATCATATATAACTGTTAAATATCCTTTAAAGTTATCTTCTTCTAATCTAATAATTTTGTATAAATCATTATCTGGATCTTTTGTAAACATTTCTTTTTCATACTTAGAAGTATAATGCTTGTTAGCTGAATTAGTATCAATTACTATATCATCTAATTTTACATCTTCTTCAACACCTTTAGTATAATTTTCACTCATTACCTTATCCACTGTTTTTTCATCATATAATGTATAAGCTAAATATCTATGTGACATAGTTGTCATAGCTGTAGGAATCCAAAAATCTTTGAATCCAAACCAAGGAGAATAAATAATAACAAACGCAGCTATTACACATAAATCAGCTAAAAATACTAAAACAGTTAATAAATGAATTTTAGGTTTTTTTAGTTTTAATTTTCTTTTAACCATATACTACTCCACCTTATAAGGATTAGAATCGCTTCCATCTCCTGACTTAATTAATTTTTTATCAATACAAACAACAGGTATTATTTTTTTCTTTTCTCTTGCTTTATCATCATCTACAGTTCCTAACGGATTATATGTTTTTACCATACTACCAATATTTGAAGTAGTATTAATTAAATAATAATCTGAATTTACCGTATCTGTATTTAAATCAAACATATTCATAAGTCCCACTTTAACAGTAGCAACATCTTTATATGATTCTAAATATGAGAAACTAGTTTCAGTAGATATTTCACCAATATTAAATGTACAATCACTTAAAATATCTTTGTATGTAAGTGTTGGATAATATAACTTGTTAAGGAAATAACCTATATTATTTACATTTTTTATTGAAAATACAGCTTCGTTTTTATTAAATTGTTGTAAAGCTTGTTGTCCTTTATAAACTAAATAATCAGTTTTTCTTAATCTCAACATATCATTATTTTCTTCAATAATTTGGAACTTATCTTCACCTAATTGAACATATTTATTAATTTTATTATCATTACCCACTTGATTAATTACATAAGGGTCTTCTTTAGTACCATTTCCTCCAGCTATTCTTACATTTTTCTTTAGTGTCATAACAACTCTAACACCAAATCCTTCTGTATTATTAACACCATCAACACTTCCTTGATCATTTTTAACAAGTGGATTACCATCCTCATCATAACCAAGAACAAAACTATATTTACCATTATTTAAGTAACTATTTTTTCCATAAGCTCTAATATAATCATCAATAGTTAAAATTGTAAAATATGCATTTTCTTTCTTATTATTGCATGTTACTTTGTTATCTTTTAAAGTTCCATCACAATATTCAGTTTTATCTAACAATTTTTCTACACCAGGAATTGTATTATAATAAACTCCTGTATGTTCTTGTTCTGTTTTATTTAACCAATTATTTATATTAGAATTTTTATAATCATTATCATTACCATATACAAAAGTAGCCTCATTATCAGCTGATATTATTTTAACTTTATTATCTACTACATCTATTATTCTATATAATCTATTAAATACTTTTAAATAATTATTCTCAACTTTACCTGAAAAATAGTAACCATTTTTAATAGCTCTAAAACCATTCTGTTCTTTTGTTATTTTATTATTATTAATAACAGCACTAGCAATAGTTACAACTTGAGACTTCTTAGTAGCAGTTTCTTTACTATAGTATTTAAGACTTCTATAACCATAATATAAGAAAATACCTATAGCAATCACAAAACTGGTTATTATAAAAATCTTTTCTTTTCTACCATAAGGTCTTTTATTTTTTCTAGTTTTCTTTGTTTTTTTAATTTTTTCTGGTTCTCCAATTATTTCAAGTTCTTCATCTTTTTTAGTTTTTATAGTTCTTTTCTTTTTATTCTCTCTTTTAGCCATATACACGTCTCCTACTACACCCTATAAGTATAACAAATTCATACATTTTTTTCAATAGAAAAACTAAGTATTTCTACTTAGTTTTAATCTATTC
>CADAWN010000044.1 GCA_902791625.1 uncultured Erysipelotrichaceae bacterium
TACATAGAGATATTATTAGAAGAAATAGAGCGAAAATAGTTTGTGGATGGAATAAATTAAATGGTTCGCAAGTGGCTTTATTACAAACTTTATATAACCAAGATTATATCTATTTAAGATATACCGATAATTTTAATCAAAGGAGAGAAATCAAATGTTACTGTGGTCCTGTTGATGGTAAGACTAAATTCATAAATCCACAAACTTATGAAATGACTTTGAGAACTGATGTAACTGCTGATTTTATAGAGTATTAATGATAAATGTAAGTAATAGTTTTAAAGAAGCAATTAAAAATGAAAATAGAGAAATTCATGGTTATGTGGAAGTAAAATATCAAGATAATGAATATGATTTAGAAGTATTGGAAACACCTACCATATCAGAAGTAGTAACTAGCAATGGTTTGGTTGGTGGAGAAAAAATATTGAAGAAACTTGCATCGTTAGAAGATAATTATACATTATTAGATGGTTCTTTTATGGTTTGGAACGAAAATAGACCTTTAGAGTCTGGATTTATAAGCAATAATGTTTTCGAAGATATAAATGATAGCACGATAGTTATACAAAATAATACACCAAATGTACTTGTTAAAGGTATAACGATATATTTTAAAGAAAATTTACCCTTTGATTTTGATATTATATATACATATTCTGATGATACTAATGAAATACGTAATATACGAAACAACACATCAATGACATATCAATATATATTTCCAGAAGAAGTATATATTTCTAAGATATCATTAAATGTTTTAAATGTTGAATACCCAAAGAATAGATTAAGAATCGCTAGCATTGATTTTAACATTAGTGATTTATATGAAGGTGATGAATTAGTAAGTTTTGATGTTGATGAAGAAATAGATTTATTACTTAGTAATGTACCGACAAATACTTGCTCAATAAATGTTAATAATTACCCAAGTGCTGATGGTGGAAACAAGTTTGATCCTATAAACCCTAGAGGAATAACTGATTATTTAACAAATAATGCAACATTAGAACCATATATAGGGGTTTTGACAGAAGAAGATGGTATTGAATATGTGAAGATGGGTACATTCTACATAAGTGATTGGAGTTCCGATGCCGATGGAAATGTTACAATAAATGGTAAGGGTTTGATGGATAAATTAACAACTCAACAATTACATAGTGATGGTACTTTTTGTTATAATAATAATAGTTATTGGAGTGGTTATTCACTTAGTAGATATTTAACAAGAACAACTGACTATGAATTTAATTTAAGTTTCCCATATGACATAATTAGTAATGAAGTTTTAAAACATATGGAGATAATGAACTATTTGAGAATGATAGCAATATGTGGTCAAGAATCTACTGTGAATCGTATATTAAAAATAAGTAGAGATAATATTGTTAAAATAAGTGATATTATTTTGACACCTGTTGATAATATTGCTAGAAACCTTTTAGTAGAAGATGCTAAATATACAATAAATGAACCAGTAAGATATTTGAATTTTACAGCTATGAAAGATGCTCATAATACTAGTTCTACAACAAAAGATGTATTGAATTTGAGTTATAGTTTAAATTCTCCTGATGAATATTTATGGATAGAAATAGACAATAATTTAATTAGTTATTTACCTAGTTTTTCTAAAACATTCACTTATACAAAAACAGGTAATGGTACAGCAACACTCGTAGATGTAAATGATAGATTGGCTTATATACATTTCGTTGGTGATGAAAACGAAACATTTACATTACATTTAACAACCAATATATTTGATGTTGATGGTAATATAACAACAACTGTTAAAAACGCCGATAATGGAGAAACGATTTCAGTAGATGTTAGTGAATATTTTAGAGTAAACGATGGTGCTAAAAGACAAAGAATTTGTAAAGGTATTTTAAATTTAAGAAAAAAATATCACGTTGCGTTGGAGACAATGGGTGATCCTAGTCTAGAAGTTGGTGATACAATTTCTGTTCAAACAAGATATCAGGATATAAATAATGGTTATAAAAATATCATAATAACAAAACAAAGTTTTTCATATGATGGTGGCTTATCTTGTTCTATAGAAGGAGAGGGTGATTGATTTGATGAATTTTAAAAGTTGTGGTATACTAATAAAGGAGATAAATAACTATGTTAGAAAGATATAACGATAGCATTTATTTAAAACCTAGTGATTTAAATGCTATAGAAAATACAATAGAAAATATAACAAACGAAATTCAAGAAAAAATATTTGATAATCAATCTTCTCCTCTTAGGAACATCCAAGTCGGTGATAATTTAAATGGTAAAACAATATATATTCAATTTCCAAGAAATATATATGAAAGTATTTCAGGTAGTGAAAATATATTTATAAAAACAGATAACGACTATGAATTCAACGCATATGTTACTGAAACAAGTTCTTATAATTTATATACGGTTAGAATACAACGTAACAATATAAATAATGGTACATTGTATAAAAAAGAAAGTGATAATTTTGCAGTATTAGTGCAACCTTATAGTTTTAAATTACCATATGATACAGGTGTTGTAACCGAAATAGATAGTAGCAATGAAATATATCAATATATAAAAATATATGATAACGAATATGTCATCCCTGATTACGTTAAAAACACTTGGGTTGACAATCAATTTCTTACAATGCAAAAGATGGAAAATATAGAACGTGGTGTTGATAATATAGGTAAGTATTATTATAAACCCATTGGGTGGATAGATTGTAAAAAATGGTTAAAAACATCAGGTACTAATATAAAGAATATATCTTATCAAGACTTAAATCGTTGGGTAGATGATCTGAATATTACGAACTTTAATGATTTAGATAACATGACAATATGGAATAGTAGTATAACACAATTACAATGGAATAAATATAACAATATAGAATGGGAGGAATTGTAATGGCTAATGTTTTGTTTAAAAGAGTGGAGGATTCTACACAATTAGATAATATACCTGTAGTAGATGGTTCGTTTTATGTAACTGGAGATGGTAAAATTTTTATAGACTATGGTGAAGAAAGAATTCCAGTCAGTGGAGACACCTTACCAGTCGGTGGAGACACCTTACC
>CADAWN010000045.1 GCA_902791625.1 uncultured Erysipelotrichaceae bacterium
CTTAAATAATATTTATCAAAATATCAAAGAAAAACTTTCAAATGATATTATTGTTATGCAAAATGTAACATTAACTCCAGAAATATCAATTAAAAATATCATTGATTTAGATGAATGGGATCCTGTAATTTCCAAAAATGATAAACTTTTAAAAAAATATATTGCAGGAGAAAAATTGACTATACAGGAATTAACGCAGGAAGAATATAGGTGTGTTAAAAAAGGTTCGTTGTTTCCTATATACCATGGAAGTGCTAAAAATAATATAGGAACTCAACAACTCATTGAAGCTATTTCAAATCTTTTTTGTCCTGAAATGAATAAGAATTATTCAGAACTATGTGGAAGAGTTTTTAAAATTGAATATACAGACCATAAGCAAAGATTAGTTTATTTGCGTCTTTACAGTGGAACATTACACTTACGAGATACAATTGTATTGTCAGAAAAAAAGAAAGTGAAACTTACAGAAATATATATTCCTTCAAATGGAGAAATGATACAGACAGAAATAGTTTGTTCTGGAGATATTTTTATAATACCTAACAATACATTAAGATTGAACGATATTATAGGAAATGAAAAGATTTTGCCATGCAATGTATGGAATGACAAGCCTGTACCAATGCTACGAACAAGAATTGAACCGATAAAAATAGAAGAGAGAGAAAAATTATTGGATGCTCTTACAGAAATTGCAGATACTGATCCTCTTTTACGTTATTGTGTTGATACGATAACACATGAAATCGTCATTTCTTTTTTAGGAACAGTGCAGTTAGAAGTTATCTGTTCTCTGTTGATTGAAAAATATCACATAAACATAAGAATCGAAGATCCAACCGTAATTTATTTGGAAAAGCCATTACAAAAGGCAGATTATACTATTCATATTGAAGTACCACCAAATCCATTTTGGGCATCAATTGGATTATCAATAACTCCACTTCCAATTGGCAGTGGAATACAGTACGAAAGCAAAGTTTCACTCGGTTATTTAAATCAAAGTTTCCAAAATGCAGTAAGAGAAGGTATTAATTATGGACTGGAGCAAGGTTTGTATGGCTGGGAAGTAACAGATTGTAAAATATGTTTTGAATATGGTGTTTATTATAGCCCTGTTAGTACTCCCTCGGATTTTCGTTTTCTTGCCCCAATTGTACTTGAACAAACATTGAAAAAAGCGGGAACGCAATTATTAGAGCCATATCTTTCGTTTATACTTTTTACACCACAGGGATACCTTTCTCGTGCATATAATGATGCACAAAAACATTGTGCAATAATTGAAACTAGTCAATCAAAAAATGATGAAATTATTTTTACAGGACATATTCCTGTACGTTGTATTAATGAATATCGTAATACTTTAACTCTATATACAAATGGGCAAGCAGTTTTTTTGACAGAATTAAAAGATTATCAAATTGCTACTTGTGAACCAGTTATTCAATCACGTAGACCAAATAATCGAATAGATAAAGTACGCCATATGTTTAATAAAAAAGAAAATTAAGTTACTATTCGCTAAATTACAATTTCGTTTAGTTCGCAAGATTAAGATATTACGAGAAAAAAATGTAGTAACATTTATGATAAAATATACTATGAAAGGGTAAGATCAATCAAAAAAAGGATACTGGGAAGTATTATAAATCAAAGTTTTACTTAATCCAAAGTTAAATATTTTATCACCTTCTTTTGAAAATTGCCCTACAAGCCGCAATCAAAGCAAAAAACAATAAGTAATTAAACTAAAAAAGACTAGAGAAATCTAGTCTTTTTAAATTAAGTCACATTCAATAATTTAATCATTTAATTTTATGGTAAAATAATTGTAGGATGTGAGAATAATGAATAATGATTTAGAGTACAAAGAATTATCTTCTAAAAGTAAAGAAGAAATAATGGAACTATTTAAAACAAATGAAGATGGACTAAATATAAATGCTTTTCGTCATAGATTAGAAGAATATGGAGAAAACATCGCAACTAATAGAAAAAAGAAAACCCCATTATATTTTATGCTTGAAGCATTAAAAGATAAGTTTGTCTTAATATTATTTTTACTTGCCACAATTGATTTTATTACAGATGATAAAATAGGTGCTTTTATAATACTTGGTATTACATTAATAAGTGTTATTATAAGGTTTAGTCAAGATTGGTCCACATATAAATTTAATGAAAAATTAAAAGAACAAATAAGGATATTTACTGATGTTATAAGAGAAGGTAAACAAAAAGAAATAAGACAAGAAAAAGTAGTCTATGGAGATATTATTACATTAAGTGCAGGAAGTGTTATACCAGCAGATTTATATTTGTTTGAAAGTAAAGACTTATTTATTAATCAATCAGCATTTACTGGTGAAAGTGCAGCAGTAGAAAAGAATATCAATACAGAAAGTAAACCTAATGATCCTATAGATATGAATAATATATGTTTAATGGGTTGTAATGTTATAAGTGGTCAAGGAAAAGGTGTAGTTATTAAAACTGGACTTGATACATTTATAGGTAATATGAACAAACAAAAAGAAGTAGTTAAAGAAGAAACAACTTTTGATAAAGGTATGAATCATATTACAGGGCTTCTTATTAAATGTATGGTGATAATTTGTATATTAGTATTTGTAATTTATGGAATGATAAGAGGAAATATCAATCAAGCAATATTGTTCGCTTTATCAGTCGCTGTAGGTATTACACCTAGTATGTTACCAATGATAGTTAATGTTAACTTAACTAAAGGAAGTAAAGCATTAGCTAAAAAGAATACTCTAGTTAAAAGTATTAAATCAATTCAAAATTTAGGTTCTATGGATGTGTTATGTACTGATAAAACAGGAACTCTTACAAAGAACAACATTGAACTACAAAAGTATATTAATGTTGATGGAGAAGATGATGATTATGTACTAAAATGTGCATATGTTAATAGTTCTCTTGGTACGGGGTATAAAAACATAGTAGATAAAGCTATAATTCAATATGCCAAAAGTCATAATGTAGATATATCTAACTATAAAAAAATAGATGAAATTCCATTTGATTATATGAGAAAAAGATCATCAATAGTTGTGACTCATCATGATAAAATTAGAGTAATTGCCAAAGGAGCATTAGAAGAAATAGTAAAAGTATGTGATATGGCGCGAGTAAATGGAGAAGAGGTTCCAATTACAAAAGAAATAACAGAAAAAGTAAATAAAAAAGCCGAAGAAATGGCAAAAGATGGAATGCAAGTAATTGCTCTAGCAGTTAAACCAGAATATACTGGTGTAGATGAGTATGATGCAGAAGATGAAGTGGATTTTACATTAATTGGCTTAATTGCATTCTTGGATCCACCAAAACCATCAGCAGAACAAACTATTAAAAAATTAAAAGAATATGGTGTAGATATAAAAATACTAACTGGAGATAATGCTTTTGCAACTAAAAATATATGTAATGCTGTTGGAATAGAAACTAAAATTTTAACTGGAAAAGAAATAGATGAATTAAATGATTATGAACTAAGTAAAAAAGTAGAAGAAATAGATATATTTGCAAGAATGAATCCAATGCAAAAAGAAAGAGTAGTATCAATTCTAAGAAAAAATGGACATTCAGTAGGATATATGGGTGATGGAGTAAATGATGCTCCAGCACTAAGAAGTTCTGATGTCGGAATAAGTGTAGATGGAGGAACAGATATTGCCAAAGAATCAAGTGATATAATTCTTTTAGAACAAAACTTAGAAGTAATACATAATGGTGTTATAGAAGGTAGAACTGTTTATGGAAATATATTAAAATATATGAAACTAGCTTTAAGTCAAGACTTTGGGGATGTATTTAGTATCTTAATTGCATCTATATTTTTACCATTCTTACCGTTATTACCAATTCAAATGTTAATACAAGATTTTATTGTAGAATTATCACAAATTGGTATACCATATGATAATGTTGATGAAGGTTTCTTAAGGAAAGTAAAAAAGTGGGAAATAAAATCAATAGGAAGATTTATGGTTGTATTTGGAGTTATCTCATCAATTACAGATATAGTAGCATTCCTAGTATTCTGGTTTGTATTAAAATATAATTCAATGAATTTACAAGCTTATTTCCAAACAGCATGGTTTGTTGAGTGTATTGTTACAGAAACATTTATGATATTCTATATAAGAACAAATCATATTACAAAATCTAGACCAAGTAATACTTTATTACTATTAACATTCTTAACAATAGTTGCAACTATAACTGTACCTATAGTATTAAGCTTTACAACAGGATTTAACTTCGTAATATTACCAGCTATATATTATTTATATTTAATTGGTTTTGTAGTAATATATGGAGTAATTGCACAAATAGTAAAAAGTATATATATTAAAAAATTTGGTGAGTGGTTATAATAATTATATAAATATAGTTATATATTTTCACAAATAAGAATTAATTCATATATGTGATGCGAGTTATACTGCAATTCAGGCCGCAATCAAACTGCAATTCAGGCCGCAATCAATGAAAAAATAAGTAAATAATAAAACAAAAGACTAGAATTTCTAGTCTTTTTTTGTTCGGAAAAAGTAATATTCCGTTAAGATTAGAATGAAGATTTTGGCCTTTTTCATTGCTTTGAATTTTAAGATATTAGGATTAAATATTTCTAAATCTATATCCAAAAGAATAAAGATTAGCACTTTGTATTGACAACTGCTAATTTTTGAGTATAATTATAATTGTAGTGAGAAAAAGATACTCACTATGGTATTAAAATTATATATTTGATATGTGCTTACCTCAAATGGCTCAA
>CADAWN010000046.1 GCA_902791625.1 uncultured Erysipelotrichaceae bacterium
AATATATGATGCTAACGAAGATAAGAGTACACAAGATGTTTCCAAAGAGCATACAGAACGTATAAAAGATTTGGAAACTAAAGAAAACTCAATGCAAACAACTTTGGAGAATATTTCAAAGACTGGTGAAGCAAGTGCAGCGAGTAATGTAACATATAATCATAGTGATAGTAAACTTGATGCTACAAATGTGCAGCAAGCTGTTGATGAAATGAGAGAGCTTATAAACACACATGAAGGTAACATAGAGGAACTACAAGATAGTGTAAATGAAATAAAAAATCAGGAGATACCGGTTACTGATAATGGTCCAGATGATTTCTCTATACAAGATGAAGAGGGTAATACCCTTTGCTTGTGGAAAGATGGTCATATTAAGACCAAGAATTTCGATTCTGAAAAAGTAGTAACAAAAGAAGAAGTTGCCAGCATTGAGCACCCAGTGGAAGTTAATGAAAATTCAGATTCAGATTTAGATGTTGCAGATGAAAAGGGCAATGTTTTAGCACGTTTCAAGGATGGTCATATTAAGACCAAGAATTTTGATAGTTCAGAGATTCCTACAAATCCGTCACAAGCAATGTCGATAAGTTTATCTGGAATATATAATAGAGATAATCCTTTTGGTGTTGGTCCAAATATTGTATATAAAGATGCTGCAAAAAGAACTTTACCAAACAATGTTATTCCTCTTATTGTAATTGCGGGACAAAGCAATGCAGATGGAAGAGCACCATATAATACAGCATCTAATTGGGAAAGTACCAAATGGTTAGCTGATGCTAATTACTCTGTTGAAAATTATAATATGTGGAAGGCTTCTGTTAAAACATTTGAAACTTATAATGTTTTAACAAATAATGGAGCGGATTCTGGCAGTGGAAGTGACGGAAGTGGTGAAAAGAAATTTAGTTTTGACCCATTTTTTGCTAAGAAATTCATTGAAGTTTTTAATACTCCATTATATGCTGTTAGAGAGACATTAGGAGGAATAGGAATTGGAGATTATGTTGTAAGGGCAGGTAAGAAGAATACATGGCAACCCAAAATAGGATATATTGAAAATAAATATAGTGTTACTGATGTAAATTATTTAATTTTGAGACTTTTAGAAAAAATAAATGACATAAAAAAATGGTGCAATAATAATAATAAAATACTATTCCCAATAGCAATACTATGGCATCAAGGCGAACATGATGCTGATGCTTCTTTGATAACAAACTTTAAGGAAAATACAAGTGAAGTCATTTCATTTATGAGAGGCATTTTCCAAGCACCAGCACTACCATTTATCAATGGCTTTGTGCAAAATGACTATAATGCAAATTATGCAAAAGTCAATCAAATATTTCTTGAATTAAATGAAATAGATGATTATATGAAGACTGTTGATATGGCAGGTCACTATACAAGTATTGGCGATGGACTTCATTATAATGGTCAATCCCTTGCATATATGGGGGAACAGATGTTCAATTATTATAAACAACTTAATTCTTTAATCTAAAATAAACACTATGGGTAAAACGTTAATAATTAAAAACGCTGATTTCAGCACAAATGCAATTAGTTGTCAAATCAATATTACAAAATTTATTACTACTTTTGTAGATAGCAAAAATGGCGTTACCAGTAACGATGATTCCAACAGAAAAGGAGTATATCCAAGATTTTCAATCGAACAGTATAGACAATCAGGTTTTCGGTTTATATCTGTAAATGTAAAATCATTAGGCTGTCATCCTTTTGTTACTTCGATTGGACCTACTGGAAATGCTGAGAGCAATAGAAAAACATTTGATGGCTCGAATGGATATATTGCAAAAAAAGGAGTATATACTTTGAATTTAGATGATATAAATCCGAATCAATCACTTATCTACTTTGGTCTAAATATAGACAAATCTCAAGCTGATATTTCAAGTGATAGTCTATCTGATTACATTGAGATAACAATGTTCAAAGAGAATATGATATAGTTATTGTTAAGGCAAGAATTGATATAAATTAGGCTATGGAAGTGACTATTTTAACTATAGAATAGGTATACATAGGTAGTTTCGTACTTTAAATAATTTTTATTATATTTATAGTAATAATTTAATAAGTTATTCACTATGAAGATAAAAGAATTAGGACGCTATCGGCAATAGCGTAGAATAACATGATTAAATAGTTCATTAAATGGTGGACATAAATCAAGTAATAATATGTTTGTTTATATATAAATAATGTTCTTAGTACTCGTAAGACTGATGAACAGAATGCTTTTGAACAAAATGTTACAGCTAATTTAGTAAGTTATTACATAATATAAAAGTTAGTAAGATATGACAAAGTCAAATAGTAGTAGAAGTTCTAAATCTTCTAGTAGAGCAATGTCTAATAATTCTAGTAGACGTGCTAAGCCAATGGTTCCTAAAGCAGGTTTTACAATGCACCGTAGTAGATATGGAAAAGGTGGCTCTTTATAAATTAGAAATACTATTTTTAAAGATAATTCCAATGGTATTAGCTGGATGTTTTCTAGCTAATACCATTTTATCTTATTTTGGTATTGAAACAGAAGTTCTTAGTTATATTGCTGGAATTGGTATTCTTCCTCTTCTATTTATATATTTAAGTTCTTTTGTATTCAAGTTTTGTACATATCATAGGATGTTTATTTATTATATATTTACAAATAATGTTATTTGTTTTATAGATGATAAATACGGAATTCCTATTTCTTGTAGAAGTTATTTAGTATTGCACTTAATAGTAGCTGCAATATTTTTATTCATAATCTTATACTTAAAATTTAAACTATGCAAGCACTTAAACAATTAGTTGTTCATTTATTAAGAGATACTGCTAATAAAATTGATGCAGGAACTTGTGAACTAAATGCTACAGAAGCTACTGAACTAATAGAAGTAATTAGCCATATAAGTATGAGTAAAGAATCTGCTTGTATATATTTAAATATTAGTAGAAGTAGATTTGATGATTTAGTTCGTGAAGGTAAGATACCTAAA
>CADAWN010000047.1 GCA_902791625.1 uncultured Erysipelotrichaceae bacterium
TTTATTAATTTCGATTGTTTTTTCATAGCTGTACCTCCATTTCTAGAGAATACCTCTTTCATTGGTTATATATATTATCACTTTTTAAAAATTTGTCAATTCCTTATTTAGGGAATGACTAATCTTGATATTCTATATCTTGTACAGGTGGAATATCTAAAGTATTAGCATAATCTTCAAATTTATTAACTGTTTCAGTTTCCATTTTATTTGTTACTCTAACATATATATTATATGTAGTCATTATAGTTGAATGTCCTAATCTTTTAGATACTGCTTTTATATCAGCGCCTTGTTCTATTAATCTAGTTGCATGAGTATCTCTAAAATCATGAAATCTACAAGGTATTCCAAGTTCATAATTAATAACTTTAAATGCATGTCTTGGTGATTCAGTTCCTCTAAAATCCCCATTAGCTCTTACAAATACTAATTTAGCTTCAGGTAGATCTACTTCTATTTCTGCCTTAGCATCTACTATTTTTATTTCAGGTCTATTTGTATATTCATTCATAATTCTTTTTTCATAATGTTTTAGATAAGATTCGCCATAGTATTCTTTATTTTCTTCTTGAAGTTTCTTATATTCTTTTAGTGCTTTAACTAATGTATCTCCTATAGATATTGTTCTTTGACTTTGAGGATTTTTACAAGTACCATAACTCCATACTTCAACAGAGTGTCCTTTACTTATACAATATCTTTTAGGTAGTCCATACTTATTCTTTTTAATAATATTTTTATTAACAGTTATAGTCTTTTTTTCAAAATTAATATTATCCCAAGTTAATCCATATACTTCTGATACTCTCATACCTGTGTAATATGCTGTTAGAAATGAATAATAAATATAAGGAACATCTTTAAATCTATTTAATATTTTTTCTATTTCTTCCTGAGTAAATATATGTGCTGGATCTCCACATACTACTTCATATCTTGGAATATGTACTTTTTCAGCAGGATTTTCATTTATAAAATTAACCGAATAACATGCATATCTTAATGAACCTTTAACTACTTTCATAATGTTTTTTAAATACCATTTAGATAAATTCTTTTCTACAAATATTTTATTAATAAATTCTTGTAACATTTGAGAATCAATTTGCCATAGTGCATATCTTCCTAACATAGGTTTTAAGTATAGCTTAATAATATTTAAATATGTAACAATAGTTGAATATTTTAAATTAAAATTACAATAAGTATCAATCCAGTAATCTAAATAATCTGAATATGACATATCTTTATTTTTTCTTACTCTTCCTATCTTATAATATTCTGTATAATCTAATGCACCTTGATTTAATGCATCTTGTCTTGTTGGAAATCCTGATTTAGATATCCATTTTCTTGTGCCATCAACTGAAGCTGTTTCAAATCGGTATTCATATACCTTTCCACGTTTTCTTACGCTTACCATTTTTATACTCTCCTTTTCTAAAATTGGTAAACAAAAAATGCCATCGAATGATGACATTTATCTTTATAAATTGTCCACAAAACGTGTACTAAATTTCACAACACTTTTTGTCCTGTTGTCCACAATTTTAAATTTACGTGGACAAAATGTGGACAAATGGCAATTTTCGGTCAATTTTTGCGTGGACAAAATCCTCGCAAACCCTTATATTTCCTACTACTTACCACAGCATTGTTTGTATTTTTTCCCTGAGCCACATGGACATGGATCATTTCTACCTACTTTTTTAGATTTAGCCGGTTTCTTTTTAGCTCCTTCTGAATCATCTTTATTTGTTGACATTTTCTTAGCTGGTTCTTTTCTTTCAATATTTTGTCTGATTTCTGCTTTTAATAAGAATACTGTTGTATCTTTATCTATATTTTGAAGCATTCTATCAAACATATCATAACCTTCCATTGCATAAGCATGAAGTGGATCTTCTTGAGCATATCCTCTTAAATAAATACCTTCTCTTAAATGAGACATAGTATTAATATGTTCCATCCAGTAATTATCTATTACTTGTAGAGTGATTGCTTTTTCAAATTCATCTGTTACTTCTGGAGGTAAAATACCAATTTTTTCTTGATATTCACTTTCAACTTGTTGATATAATTTATCAATTATTTCATTTGGTTCTAATTTATTTAATGAAGATGGTTTAATATCTTTTACTAATAAATTTTCATTAGCAAATTCTGTAATTTCTTTTATATCATCATCATTTATTTCACCGTCTATAACTAAGTGTGAATTAACTAAATCTTCTATATGATGGCGGAATACATTTAGTGTATCTTCATGAATTGATTCACTATCTAATATTTTATTTCTCTTTTCATAAATTATTTCTCTTTGACTATTCATTACATCATCATATTGTAAGATATTCTTTCTTATATCAAAGTTATTACCTTCAACACGAGATTGAGCGGAACTTAGTGATCTTGTAATTATTTTACTTCTAATGGCATTTTCACCAAATCCCATACTTTGCATCATACCTTTAATTCTATCAGATCCAAATCTAATCATCAATTCATCTTCCATTGATACAAAGAATTGAGTATATCCTGGATCTCCTTGACGTCCAGAACGTCCACGTAACTGATTATCAATACGACGTGATTCGTGTCTTTCAGTACCAACTACACATAAACCACCTAATTCTCTTATTTCATCAGATAATTTAATATCTGTACCACGACCAGCCATGTTTGTTGCGATAGTTACAGATTTATGTTGTCCTATTTTAGATATAATTTCAGCTTCACGTGCATGGTTCTTAGCATTTAATACTTCATGTGGTATTTTAGCTTTCTTTAATAA
>CADAWN010000048.1 GCA_902791625.1 uncultured Erysipelotrichaceae bacterium
AGCCTAACTTGTATTCTTATATTTCTCTTTCTCATCTTACCCTCCTTGCCTTGAAACTAAACTGGGGATTGGGGCGAGTAGCCCCATTGTACAGAATTTAAGTGAGCCGATTTTTCGGTCTCCCAAATTCATTGCTTGCTATACTTATAGACATACCTTTTTGGCAATACACAGGGCAATACACATTATTCGTTATTAATAAAACATATCTACTTACAGACACTCAAATAAAAGTTCATAAAAATAATTCGCTTTAGCTTTATACTAAAACGAAACTAATTTACATTAACATAAAATTTATTAAAATCAAAATCTGAATAATCTCTTTGTTCAAAATTTGAAGATTTATTATTTCTGTCTCCATATCTTTTATTATTATTTTTATATTTATATTTATTTTTATTATATTTATTATCCTTAAACTTTTCTTCAATAGGGTGTTGAAGTTTTGTTGGGGAGGGTATTAAACTTTTGCTTAATAGGGTATTTAACTTTTCTTCAACAGGTATCAATCTTCTAATACCAACTTCTTTACTATTCTTTTTATATACAATTTTAATATTTATATAACCTTTTTCTTTTAATGAATTTACTAATTTTGAAACTTGCGTTACAGATATATTTAGTAATTCACTTAAATCTTTATTATTGCAAAAACAAAAATTACGTTCTTTACTTAAAAATAAAATCAATGAATATATTACTTTTTCTTTATTTCTTAATTTTTCATCTGTTAATACTTCCATTGGAATCCATATTCCTTTTAAATCTAAATTCAACTATAATCTCACCTTCTTCCTTCTATATGCTTTTAAAACTAATTATAAAGATTTTTTATTATATTCTTATATAACTTTGTATTTTATATATGTAGAATTAAAATTCCCACAAAAAAATCGCTTTAGACTTTTTAATCTAAAACGATCTTCTTATGATTGGATAAATAGAATTGTATTATAATTATTTTATATTAATATTTTCCAATATCCTGCTTTTTTAGAACCCTCTCTTTTAATTATTTGTTTATTTTGTAATTCTTTTATATTTCTTGATATAGTTCTATCACTTAAACCAATTTTTATTTTTAATTCTTCTCTTGTAATTGAATTATTAGCTTTTATTTCTTTTAAAACTTTCTTGTTATTTTCACTTAGTTTTAATGTGTCATTTGTTGTGTCAGTTAATGTGTCATTTATTGTGTCATCTTTATAATTGATTGGTACAATTGCTGTAAATATATCTTCTTCATCAAATTTAGGAGTTCCTCCTGAATATATTTTTGTGTATTTCATTAAATTTCTAACACCAGAACCTAGTTCTTCAACTAATCCCATTTGTCTGAATACATCTGCTATTTTAGGATTTTTAGGGTATGGCTCATAGTTGTTAGGATTAATCTTGCCTAGTCTTCTGCATTTATTTGCGTTTTCTGTTTTTATAAAGTCTTTTTCAATAATTAGTTTTGATACAAAGGGATTTGAAAACTCACGATGTATTATTAAATTTGAACAGATTTCTCTTGCAATAAGATTTCTTAAATCTTTTCTTTGTATCCCGTCTAAATAAAATCTATCATCTAAATGTTTATTGCAAAAAGCAATTAATCTATAATAGCTGTCTATTAAGTTTGTTCTTATATCGTCTCTATCATCATACCTATCTAAATCTTTTATTCTGTATATTGCATCAGTTCTATGGTGAGGCAATGCTGACATAATTGTTTCATCTTTACCAAATAATAAAATTGCTGCTAGAGTTAATCCAAATTGACCTGTTTTTAAGTCTTTTTCATATAGCCTTGCACTTCTTAATAATTCTTCATCACTCATCCTTATCCAAGGATGTTCAGTATCATCTTTATATTTTGATTTATAATTAAATTGTGCAAGTTCTCTTGCACGTTGAATTAAATTAGAGTCAAGATCATTGAGTGTAGCATATGGAAAAGTTATGCTTTCTGTATAATCGGCACTTTTTCTTATTCCTAAGTTTGCAATTTGAATTGTGTCTTTTACCTTGTAATCGCCTTCAATTCCTCTATCATATATTACTCCATGTGAATCATATATTGTTGAACCTTCATATACATAAATATATAAAATTACTTTATCATTATATTCCAATTCTTCCATATTTAAACTAATTGATGGATTTATTTTTTCAGGATTTCTACATGCATTTTCAAAGTCCACTTTCATTTGTCGAATAGCTTCTTTATCAACTCCTATAATTGTTCCATCATCTTTAACGCCAAGGAATATTCTTCCACCACCACGATTTAAAAATGAACAAATTGTTTCAAATAAACTTTTTGGCAATTTATTTCTAGCTTCCTTGAATTCTGTTGTTGCCTTTTCACGTTCATTTATAATATCTAAAAGTTCTTTACTTAATTGTTTCAAGCTTATCCTCCTAATTATTATTTATAATTGTGCAAGAATCTCTTGCACAATTGATTTATCCTAAATTATTATAACACTTTTTCTTTATAATTTCATTAAAAATTTAAAATTATTGCCAAATAATTTCGTTCAAAATTATTTCTTCTGCACAATGCTTATAGTTATTCATTAATCCAACCCATTCGAGTTGATCCATCTTTTCATCGTAATGTATTGGAATATTATCATTTTTCGCCATTGATTTAGTAATTTCATCAACTCTTTCTTTTGCCATTTTATCTACCTCTGATAAATGCTCATACAAGACTCTTTTATGCTCTTTTAAATATTCAAGCCTCATAAGCCCATACTTTCCTAAATTAACTTTCTTTTTATTGTTGTTAAATTCAAGTATTGATTCAGTTCCATTTTTAATTTTCTCTTCTTTTAATTTAATAGCTTCATCAATACTTAAATTCTTTCCTACATAATATTCTGGGAAGTAATAGTCTCCCACTTTCTTATACCAAAATCCATTTTTTTCATCATAATATTCTTTTTTAAAATTTTCATTTTTATTATTATATTTTTCCATAATTTTTATTCCCTCCATATTTATTTTTAATAAAAAAATAGAATTATTATCTTTTTCAAATAACAATTCCATTATAAATTTATATAAATTATAGGCTGAAACCCACTAAATTACTATATTTTTTATTCTTGTCATAAGGAACTAAATGCAC
>CADAWN010000049.1 GCA_902791625.1 uncultured Erysipelotrichaceae bacterium
CATGATCAACATGCTTCCAGCTGATTTCTGGACACCAGATGTTAAGGTGTTAGACATTTTCTCTAAATCTGGTAGATTTTTAATGGCTGCATACAAGAAATTGTTTAACTCACCATACCTTGCAGATATGGACGTTGCAAAGAGAAAGAATCATATTCTGAATGAACAACTTTATGGTATAACAGATGATTTCACATGTTTAATGCTTTCAGAACGTATGCTTTATGGATATGCACAGTATGGCAAAAAGAACATCAGAATGATTGATAACATGCAGACAATTATTAAGGACAGTAAAAGGTTTGTAGGAACAGTAGAAGGGAATTTTGAGAATATGAAATTTGATTTGGTCATTGGCAATCCTCCATACAACAATGATTTATATTTGGACTTTGTTACAGCTGCACAGCATTTATCTTCTAAATATACAGTTATGATTACACCTGCAAAATGGCAGGCAAAAGGTGGTAAAAAGAATGAGGACTTCCGAAAGGATGTAGTACCGTACATGAGTAAAATTGTTTATTACCCTGATATTCTGGATGTGTTTGCAATAGCAGATGCATGTGGTATAAGTTACTATTTGATAGATAGTAAAGAGCATGATATATGTGAAATACATAATAAGTGTGCAATGAAAAAGGAATTTAACAGCATAGAAAATAGAAGTATACTGTCAGGTCAGAGTTTATGGAACATAGGAAATGAAATAGTGGAGAGAATAGGAAAGCAAAGTCCTTTCAGAGTTGAAGAGGTACATGATAGAAAGAAATATACAGTTAGTATAAATACACAGTCTTCTCTAATGAGAGGTTTTGCAATTAAGGAGCAGGATGAATATGGCAAATGGAAGATAAGACAAGACTTAGTTGGGAAAGGAGGGGCTATATTTGATAAAGATGGGAAAGCAGTTGTTATTGGTAAAATCACTATATTAGATGCAAATAGCAGTAATGTTTCTGGAACATCAAAGTGTATTTTTACATCAGACAATGAAAATGAAATTAAATCATTTATATCTTACATAAATACTAAATTTGTAGCATTTTTAATGCTAATAACATTAAATGGTTTAACAGTAATAAATAATGAGACATTCCGGTTTGTTCCTATGCCAGAAGCATTTGATCATATATTCACCGATGAAGAGCTGTACAAAAAATACAATCTCACCGATGAAGAAATCAACATCATTGAGTCAGTCATAAAGGAGCATAAGTAATATGGACAAAGAGCATAGACATTGTATGCTTGAATATATTGTGAAATATATTATACTGTTTAGATGGGTAATTGGTATACTTATAATCTCTTGCATTGTCTTATATAAAAATAATTGTATGCTTATAAATGGTATACTCTTATCAATATTAATCGGAATTACATCATCTATTATAGTGCAAGCCATTATAGAGTATCATAGTATGCAGACAGTTAGGTTCAGGTTCAGGGGTATGATGCTAAATAGTCTAAAAGATTTAAGCATGAGTAATATAGAAGATACAGGAACAAAGATGGAGTGTATAAATTATATACATAGTGAAATAGATAAAATGACAGATATGTTCTATGAGTTATATAATAGCAATGCAATTTATAATTGCTATATAGATGAAGATGTATTGCATTGTTTGTGTAAATTAGAACAGTATACAAGAATAAATATGCACGATGATGATAAGAAGAAAATAGATAAAAAGTATATTACCTTTTTTATGCTGATGGGGAGTGAATACTGGTCCGTGCTATTTGAAATACTGCATTGGTGCATAAATACAGGGGCAGTATGGAAAAGAGATGAGCATATACTAAAAAATGTTGGAATTAGTAAACAAGAATACATAGGAATCAAAGAATTTATGATAAAAACCATTAGAGATTTAAGATAAACTTGATCGACTGACATATACTTTCACCTTTTGTCCTGATAATTGGTGGAGTATATGTCAGTTATTTTTTATTAGGCAGAAATAATAGCATTAGAATTATATAAAATAAAAATTTATTTTAATTAAAGATTAGGGAGGAAAAGCAGTCATGAAGAGAAAGAAGCTTGTAATTTCAGTAGTGATAGCAGTAGTAGTAATTGCAATATTACTTATAATTGGTTTATCACACAGAGGACAGAATAAAGGAACAGATGCAAGTGAGTATACGAACACCATAAAGGATAGTAGTACAGAATCCGCAGAGGTAATCAGCACAG
>CADAWN010000050.1:0-328 GCA_902791625.1 uncultured Erysipelotrichaceae bacterium
GACTTTTTTATACTACTTTTTACAATGAGTTTAAACATTCTTCCCGTGACAATTCTTATACTTTTTACCCGAACCACATGAACTGAACATTCCTACTAATAACAAATTATTAATTTCTTCATTTATTATTTTCATTTTTCTATGAGCAAGGATTTTAAACAGTCTGTTTTTAATAACTGCAATTAACTCATAATTATCAACATATTTAATATTTTTAGTTGTGCAGTTGTAAAATATCACATATTCACTTATATTTCAATACTTACACAGCTTTTCCATACCAAATATTTTTTAATTCATAATATAATTCGTCTCTGGCTCCTGCTAA
>CADAWN010000050.1:341-2517 GCA_902791625.1 uncultured Erysipelotrichaceae bacterium
CTTTCTTTTATGTGGTCTTCATCTACTTGAATGTAAATGTATTTTGCCTTGATTTTATCTTCTTCTTTTTTAAAGAATTTATTAATTAATTTTAAAATTTTAATTTCTCCCATCAAAAAAGAACACCCTATGGTGTTCCTTCTTTAATATACATTTTATCTGTATTTTATATTCTTTTGCCAATTGCTCCCAGAATAATATACTGCAATAATTTGTACTTCTTTTATTTCTTCGATTATTCTATAAAAAATCATAAAGTTTTTTACATTTATCTTTCTAATATCACTTTTTCCTGTTATTTCATTATCAATAACATTATATATACCAGCCGTATCTTTTAATTTTGATATTTCTTCCTTGAAAGCTTTACGATGTTGCTTAGCAATTTCTGGTTCTTTTAAATTTGTCTTTATATATATTATAATTTTTTTAATATCGTCTTTGGCTTCATCTAAAATCTTCACATTGTATTTATCCATTTTTGTGTCACCTCAATTATAAACTATCAATTTCCTCAAAAGCTTCATCAATTGTAAGCATTTTTGCCTTTCCACTTTCAATTTTTTCAATTCTTTCACTTAATTTTTTCTTTAAATCTGCATTATCTTTTATAATTAATTCATCAGGCATAGTCTTTTCAATATATTTTGAAGTTAAGTAATCAGCATAGTTCAATAATTCTTTAGCAACTGAATCTGGAATCAAATCAATTGTATTATATAATTCTCTTTTTGTTGCAGTCATTTCTATGCACCTCCTTATTCGTTTATCCTATATAATTATTTTACTATATTTTTCATATATTATCAATAAATTTACTAAAATTTCGTATCGCAACATACCAAAAAAATATTTATTAAAAAATTAATTCTTGTATAGTATCAATAAAATCATCAATATCTTCAGTTATTTGAAAATTATTTCTCATATCTTTAATAATTAACTTATTTTCTTTTAGCTCATTTTCTCCCAATATAATAACTAATGGAATTTGAGTTTCATTTGCACTACTTAGTGCTTTTTTTAGTTTTAAATTATTCATTTCAATTTCAACTTTAATATCATTTTGTCTTAATTGATTTGCTATCTTTAAAGCTGTTATATTGTTATTCATTGGAATTATATATACATCTATATTACTTATTTTTTTCATTTTGTCTTTTAATATTTCAAAAATAACATCTAATCCAAAACTAACTCCAACAGCAGGATATTTTTTTCCATCATTTATAAATTCTCCTATCATATTGTCATATCTTCCTCCACCACCGATGCTTGATTTTATACTTCCATCTGCTACATATACTTCAAATATGGTACCTGTATAATATTCTTGACCTCGTGCAAGTGTTGCAGAAAAAGTTACATATTCTGTTAAATTTAGTTCGCTAATATAATTATTCAATTCTTTAATCTCATTTAAACCTTCTTTTAAATTAATATTTGTTGTATCTTTAAAGAGTTTATTTAGATTATTAAATTCCATTGATAAATATTTAATCATTTTATCAATCTGCTCTTCTTTTAATTGCAGTTTATTGAATTCTTGAATCAGTTCTTCTTTTGTTAATTTTTCCTTTTTATCTATTATAGTTATAACTTGATTAATTTTCTTACTTTCAATATCGCATATTTCAATTATTCCGTTCATAAGCTTTCTATTATTATATTTAATAATAACGTCCATACCTAATTTTTTATAGCCTTCTACAAATATTGAAATAAGTTCAGCTTCAATCATTTGACCTTCGATTCCAACACTATCGACATCACATTGTATAAATTCTCTAGTTCTTCCTTTTTTTATAGGACCATCACGAAATACTTTGCCAATTTCATATCTTTTAAATGGTAGTTTTATGTCTTTATTTGAAGCTATATATTTTGCAAATGGTACTGTTAAATCATATCTTAAAGCTAAATCTCTATCTCCCTGATCTGATACTTTGTATATTTCTTTTAAAATATCATTATTTTCATCATATTTTTTTAATATTTGTCAATGTGTTTTTCTTGTTTAATGTATATACACATAATAATTAAACTAATCACAGTATTCATAAAACTTTTGACATCCATATTTAGTATTTTATGTTGCCAAATGGATGTCAAAACGCTTTTTAACATTATTTTCGTTTTGTCGAAATTTATGTAGTCCTTGATATTACTGGTTTTT
>CADAWN010000051.1 GCA_902791625.1 uncultured Erysipelotrichaceae bacterium
AACGCTACAATAAATGTCCGGCGAATGACTAATTTAATCTGTTCATGAGTTCATACCGTCGGCGAAAGCCGACCAGCGTTTCCTGGAGCGATGTCAAGGGTGGCGTACGGCTTGTACAGCCTTACGCTGTAACTGAATAATTATTATAATTTTGTGTCCAAAATATGTTGACTAGTGCATGATTGGTTTAATTTAATAGTTAATATTTGATAATATTAACAAAATTACAGGTTTAATTAAAAAGTTAATTTTTAAAAAATTTCTAATTTTTTCAAAAACTGCATTTTTTATCCAATATCGATTTCATGTTTTGACGCATTTGTGCCTGGGGTTATCTTTTTTCTTTGGATATTTGATAAAAAAGCGGAGTACAACGCAGGCATTGTACTTCGCTAAAAACTATTGTTTTTGTTCACTAACGGTATTTTACATGCCACTTTCTAGGAAATCAATTATTTTAATCATAAAATTATAAGTTGACGTAAGTATTAAATGATAGTGTAAAATATTTTGTGTAAATTATGATTTTTCAATTATAGAAAATGGACATATTTCCTAGTAAAATTAAGTCGACCAAAACATTAATCTAAGGAGATATGCCCATGAACTATTTTACTACATCTTTAATGAAAAATCTAATTGCTAATGACAATAATCTTCCTCTTTTTGAGGAAGCTGTTGCCGAACTTTTTAGAAGTGAACTTGAAAAATCTATCAATGAAATTCTTGAACACGAATTAACTTTATTTCTAGATTATGAACGTTATGACAGAAGTAATAATGAAGATTATCGAAATGGAAGCTATATTCGTACATTCAATACTAAATATGGTGTACTCAATATTAAAATGCCTAGAGATCGTTTAGGTCTATTTTACTCAAGTCTGCTTCCTAAATATCGTCGACATGATCATTCTACTGATCAAACAATCATTGACCTATTTGATAAGGGATTATCCAATCAAGATATTTCTAGTATTGTCAATCATTTATGCGGTGCTAGTTATTCTAAACAAACAGTAAGCAATATTACAGATAAATGCATAGAAAACATTGATAAATTCAAATCTAGACAGTTATCTAAAGAATACGCTGTTGTTTATACGGATGCAACATGCATGGCCTTACGAAGAGATACTGTCGCAAAAGAAGCAGTACATATAGCAGTTGGTATTACTGTTGAAGGTACAAAAGAGATTTTAGGATACTCTATAGCACCCAACGAATCTGCTGAAATTTGGAAAGAACTTCTAGAAGATTTCAAATCAAGAGGCTTAGAAAGTGTATCGTTATTTTGTACAGATGGTCTAGCTGGTATGGAAGAAGTTATTGAACAGACTTTTCCAGCAGCTAAAATTCAAAGATGTCTAGTGCATATATCTAGAAATATAGCGGCCAAAGTACGTGTGACAGATAGAAAAGAAATACTGGATGATTTCAAAGAAGTATATAATGCATCCAAATTAGAAGAAGCATTATCAAACCTTGAAACATTTACTTCAAAATGGAAAAGAAAGTATCCTAGAGTAATTGATATTTTAGATAAAAATACGCATCTATTAACGTATTTTGATTATCCAAAGGAAGTAAGACATAGTATTTATTCAACGAATCTGATTGAAGGTTTCAACAAGCAGCTTAAGAAGAAATTTAAGTTGAAGGAACAGTTTCCAACCGAAACATCAATGGAAAAATACTTAGTATCACAATTCAATCAATACAATGAAAAATTTATGAATAGAATTCACAAAGGTTTTGGTTTAGTTGGTCGTGATCAATGGTTTCCAAATTAATAGATAACAACTAACCTTATCTACTGAAAACTTAATTTACAGGAAATAAGAATTTACACAAGATTCTTGACACTATCTATGCTTTAAGTTTTTAATTAAACTTATTAAGTTTTTAAATATAACAAAAAATGAGGCTTTTTATGCCTCATTTTATAGATATTAAGTTTTTAAATTAAATATAAACTTTTGAATTTCATCTATTTATCGTTATAAACTCTGTTATCTAAGTGAACAAATCTTTCTTTGATCTCCTGAGTACGGCCTTTATTCCAGAAGTTATCTCCAAGATATCCACATGTACGACGACATACA
>CADAWN010000052.1 GCA_902791625.1 uncultured Erysipelotrichaceae bacterium
GTGATGAAGTATATATTTACATGACATTTAAGGTAAATAATGATAGTAATGGCAAATTAATGATTGAACAAGGAAAAAATTCAACAAGTAGTACAATAGGTAAGAGAAATGTTTGCGAAATTGCTCAATATGAAACATTTTATAAAAGAGGAATAAATAATATTCCGGATTACATGGATAGTTATGGCAATCTAATAAATAAAAATTTTTCAGATGGAATGGCACAAGGGACTATTGACGTAAACTCAAATCCTGGCAGTTTGAGGGATAATGATTTTACTGCTTCTAGAAGTTTAAATTATGATACAAAAAGAATTGAAAACGATACAGATCAATCTCCTGAATTAAAAATAAAGATAAACAATGCCACTAGTAAAATTTCTGGAACGGTGTTTGAAGACAAGAGAAAAGTTAATACTGTAGGTAATGCAGTTATTGGTGATGGGCTTTTAGATGATAAGGAAACTAAAATAAATGGGGTTACAGTTGAATTGGTTGAGTTAGTAAGAGCTGTTGACGATAAAGGTATTCCAAGTGATATGGGGTAGCTATACTTATGATGCAAATGGAAAAATAGTGCAAGATGCTAAATCCTCTAACACTGACTACTATAGTGGAATGGGAAATTCTAAAATAATACTGAATAGTGATGATGATAGATTTAAGGTTCTTGATACAGAACTTAGTGATGGTCAATATATGTTTGATAATATTCCGTCAGGAGATTTTGTGGTTAGATTTAAATATGGAGATACATATAGAACAGTATTAACAAATAATGCAGATAATGAAGTAAATAAATTGTTAAAGGCTCAAGGGCTAAATGAAAAATCCTATAATGGCCATGATTATAAAAGTACAATATATGAAAAATCAACAAACAAGATAGACTATAAATATAGTGACACCGATTTTGCTAATAAAGATTATAAAGGTATAATAAATAATTATAGCGACATCCAAGATTTTTATAATAATAAAAATTACATAAATAATAAAGACGATTATGAAAAGTATCAATCTAATTTAGCTGAATACATGAGAAATGTACAAGACAAGATAAATTTTTATGATTTTAACAATATTTCTGATAATGATTCTGATGCAAAAGATGTATTATACTATAGAATGCGTGGAAATGAATTTTCAAAAGATTTAACAAATTATAAAGGAGAAATTCTAGATTCATTTGAAAAAAAGGTTCAATGTAAAACTAACGAAAGTGAACGTCAGAAAGATAGTGTAAATGCTTTAATTGCAAATACTTTTATGGTTGCACAAACAGGAGTAATTGATACATTAAATAATGACGATGGGAATATAAATAAAACCTCGTCTGTAAACTTTGGATTGGTTGAAAGACCAAAGGCTCAAATTGTATTAAACCAAAATGTATCTAATATTAAGATTATTTTAGCAAATGGGCAAATACTTTTTAATGCAGATAAAAACGTTCGAAATCTATATTTTGGAGAAAATAGATATAATGATGTTATCTTAGACACAAATAGAAATCTATTAAATGGAGATAATGTTAATACTTCTAAACAAGCTGAAAAACCATCTCTAATACAGGCAACCATCGATGATGAATTGATGATAGGTGCAAATATTGAAATAGCATATAAAATAACTGCGGAAAATAAAAGTGAAGTTGATTTCAATGATAATGTATTCTACTATACTGGTGTAGAAAATAATCCAAAAGATAATCTGTCAAAATTAGAGATAAGTGAAATAGTTGATTATGTTCCAAATAGTTTGTCATTTGATATAAAAGATGATGGAAATGGAAATTTGAGTGACGCTACTTCTGATAAAAATAAAAGAAATTGGAAAGTAACTACCACTAGAGAATTAATAAATGCTAATGACCATATGAAATCAAAAGTAAATAATATATATATTGATACTTTAGAAACGTATAATACTCTACTTGTTTCTGAATTTGGCACTGGACAACAATTAATTCCTAAAATAGTTAATGATAGCGGTATAAGTAATGAACAATCTAAAATTGAATTTTACTTGAAATTAAAAAATATGATGAGTATGGAAATGTGGACTAAAAATAATTTGACTTATAACAATTTAATGGAGATAGTCCATATAAAAAGTGACACAGGAAGAAGAATGGCTTATTCAATTCTAGGGAACCAAGAAATGGCAAACCAAGCAATTGGCACAATATCAGACTCAATTCAGCCTTCAGGTGAAGATTACATTCAAGTCAAAGAGATTGATGCAGCAAGTTCTCAAAAAGTAGTAGCATTACCGCCTACAGGAAGAAATAAGGGATATTACAACTTTATTATTATCGTATTATTAGTTAATTTAATAATAATTATCATTGGAGTTTGGCA
>CADAWN010000053.1 GCA_902791625.1 uncultured Erysipelotrichaceae bacterium
AGTTGGAGAAAAAGGACAAATTGTAATTCCAAAAGAAGCAAGAGATATGTTTGATATAAAGCCAGGAGATTCTATTATTGTTCTTTGCGACAAAGAAAAAGGAATAGCTTTATTGAAGGCAGATGCAATAGAAGATTTAACAGATAAAGTATTTTCAAAAGGAGGAAATAAATAATGATATCTATTGAAACAAAGAATTTAACAAAGAAATTCAAAGAAAAAACAGTTGTAAATGGAATCGAATTAAGGATAAATGAAGGAGAACTATTTGCTTTACTTGGTACAAATGGTGCAGGTAAAACAACAACTATAAAAATGCTATCAACACTAATTTTACCAACAGATGGAGAAATTAAAATAAATGGTTTAGATATAATTAAGGATAGACAAAAAATAAAAGAAATCATAAATGTATCTCCTCAAGAAACAGCCATTGCTCCAAATCTTTCTGTAAAAGAAAATCTAGAATTTATGGCAGGAGTATATCAAATACCTAATAAAGAAGAAAAGATTAATGAGCTTGTAAAAATGTTTAAATTAGAAGAAGTTTTAAATCAAAAAGCAAAGACATTATCAGGAGGATGGCAAAGAAAAGTATCTATTGCAATAGCTCTAATAAATGAGCCTAAAATATTATTTTTAGATGAGCCAACACTAGGTCTTGATGTAATTGCAAGAAAAGAATTATGGAATGTAATAGAAAAACTTAAAGGCAAAATTACAATTATTTTAACTACTCATTATATGGAAGAGGCAGAAAGTTTATCAGATATAATAGGAATTATGGCAAAAGGAAATTTAGTAGATGTGGGAACTGCTAAAGAACTTATAAAAAGAGCAGGTACAAAAAATTTTGAAGATGCATTCGTAAAAATTGCAACTGGAGGTGAATTATAATGAGAACACTAAATTTTGCAAAAAGAAATTTTAAGGAAATAATAAGAGATCCATTAAGTATAATATTTTCTGTATTGTTACCACTATTTTTATTATTTATATTTAAACAAATAAATATTCCAAACGAAAGTTATGAGTTACACAATTTTACTCCAGGAATTGTAGTGTTTGGATTTTCATTTATAACTTTATTTACAGCAATGCTTGTAAGCAAAGATAGAACATCATCATTACTTATTAGATTAGGTATAAGTCCGATGAAACCAATAGAATATATATTAGGCTATATGTTATCAATTATTCCACTTATACTAATTCAAAATGTATTGTTCTTTATACTTGCTATTGCTTTAGGATTAAGTTTTAGCATTAATATTATTTGGGCTATACTTATTTCAATAGTTGTTGCTATTCTTTTTATAGCAATAGGTATAATATTGGGAAGTCTGTTTTCAGAAAAGGCATCATCAGGAATATCAAGTATTGTAATTCAACTTGTTTGCTTTACAAGTGGAATGTATTTTCCTAGAGAATTATTAGGAGATGTGTTTTCAAGGATATGTGAATATTTACCTTTTGAATCTTGTGTAACTATTATTAAAGGTGTAATGAATGCTAATTTAGAAAGTATAACAATAAGAAATATAATTGTTTTTAGTATATATACTATACTAGCTTTAATTATTTCTATTCTTATTTTTAAGGAGAAAATGATAAGTGACAATAAGTAAAACATAACAAGAAATTACAAGTTAGAGTAACACCAATTATTAAAATAACTTTCATTGTACACCTCCAATAGTTTAATAAAAGCAAGTGATTTATTGAAATTAGAAAATAAAAAGTTTATACTAGGAATAAAATGGCACCCAGAATTAATATTAGAAGATGACTTTACTCAAAATTTATTCAGTGAGTTTATAAAAAATTGTAAGTAAAATAAAGTAAGATAAATGAATACGAAAGATAGTAATATCAATAATAAAGAAGGTTTTTCTAAAATGTTAATCAACTGTGAAGAATAGTCAAATGCAAAACTTCCTAAAAGTGTTCTAAAATGAACATTTAATAAACTTAACATCTTTCATAATTTGATATTAATAGAT
>CADAWN010000054.1 GCA_902791625.1 uncultured Erysipelotrichaceae bacterium
TATGACTAAAATAAGGGGAATGTAATATTAAATATGAAAGATAAAATTTATAAAGAACCAAACAAAACAGAAGAAGAAACAAATATAAATGTTTTATATAAAGATAATATCTTTTCAATATATACAAATAAGGTATCATTGCAAAAACAACTAAACAAATTATTAGGAGAGCCAACACAGGAATTTAAAATAAAAAAATCTATTGCAGGTAGTAGATGGGATATTCCATTATCAGATCAAGTAAGAATATCTAGAATGATATTAAAAGCAAAAATATTTGAAAAACAAGAAAATGAAGAAAGAAGCTAACCAACTAGCTTCTTTTGCTGTTTATTATTATATTTATTCATTTGTTTATATTGGATAAGTACATATCTGTCTAATTTCTAGTTTTTCAAGTCTTGCAGTTTCCTTTAGTTTTTTTAAAGGTATTTTACAATTCATAAAACCACTCTCCTTTTATATATTCTAACAAATTTTAAGTGAAAAGTTTGTAGAAATTTGTCGAACATCTAAAAATGCTATTATTTTTTATAATTTTAGTATAAAATTTAGTAGAAAAATGAAACTTTTTTGATTTATTTTCACACTACTAAGTGAAAGGAGATAAAAAAATGGGTACTCAAATTACAAAAGAAACATTTGAATTTCTATACAACAACACATATAAAAGCATATTAAAGTACACAATATGCCATTGTAGAAATCTAGATGACGTAAACGATATAATTCAGGATACATACACAGAATTATATCAAGCAATAGTAAACAAAAAATATATCAATTTAGAAAATAGCGAAAGTTATATTATAGGAATTGCTAAAAACAAAATTAAAAGCCATTATTCTTCATCAAAGGTAATTTATCATATTAAGTCTGAAAATGAAAATTTAGACCAATATCGTGATAATGAGATAGACATAGAACAAGATATAATAACTAAAGATAATGTTTTGCAAGTTTGGAATTATTTAAAAAGCAAGAATGAACTAACAGCAAAAATCTTTTATCTATACTATGTTATTGATATTCCTATAAAAGAAATAGCAGAAGAATTAGAACTTACAGAATCAAATGTAAAAAATCATTTATACAGAACACAAAAAGAATTAAAGGACAAATTTAAGAAAGGAGATGATTACAATGTTAGATAAGGAAGTAAAAGATATTCTGCAAGAGCAATTTAGCAAAGAAAGAAATTATCAAAAAGTATTATATAGTGTTAATAAGAAATCAATATCATATAATAAAATATTTAAACTTGCACTGCTTCCTACATGTGCTATTATACTTGCTACAATTATAATACCAAATATGAAAAACAATGATAATGAACATAAAGGTATTGCACAAGTAAATACGATAGTAGAACAACCAGAAACTAATACTGTTGTAGAAATTGCAGATGCAAATGAAATAGTTGAAACTCCTATAATAGAAGAAACTCCAACAACACAAGTAGAAACAGGAAACAATAGTGAAAGTAAAGATAGTAAAGCAAATGAAAAAAAAGTTCCTAATGATAATAGTTCACAAATTCAAGTTGCAAAGGGTACAATTTATAAAACCATAGAAGGCGGAGAATCAAGTTGGGCATATGATCCAACAGTACCTGAAAACATATTAAATGACCATCCAGAAAGTAAATATTTAGTTAAAGCAAAAGTACTTTCTGTTGAAGAAGGAGAAATGCTACCAAAACAAGAAAATTTTTATTGTCCATTTACTTGTTTTACACCAATAAAAATACAAATAGAAGATAATTTATTGGATAATAATAAATTAAATGGAACAATAACAACGTATATGGAAGGTGGAAAAATAAAAATTGCTAATATACTAAAAGCAACGAAATAGAATATATGGGAGTATATGATGCTTCACAAGTTAATCCGGAACAATATATAGAATATAAATGGTCAGTTCCATATTATGAATTTAATATTGGTGAAGAATATGTACTTATTCTAAATAAAACTAATTCTACCCTTTATCAAATATTTGATGGTGGATATGGAATATTTAAAGTAGAAAAATCTAGTGATGGCAGTGAAATTTATAAGAATGTAATATCAGGTAAATTATTAGAAATGTAATAAATTATAAG
>CADAWN010000055.1:0-518 GCA_902791625.1 uncultured Erysipelotrichaceae bacterium
GAAATTAGATAAAATTTTAGGAAAAACAGCAACAATTTTAGAGGTTATAGCAATCTTTATTTTAATATTTAAGGCAAAATCAATGATAGTTACAACTGCGAACTGGTTTGAGTTTATGGCAATTTTTTCTGGACTATTGATTGATTTACTATATAACAAAATTAAATGAAAATGAGGTGGAAAAAATGAATAAGTTAATTAAGAAAACTGTCTACAGTATACTTGATGAGAATGAAAAGGCAAGAGAAGATGATAATTATTTAATCTTAAAAGTAGTACAAGATCTAGAACCTGATTTAGCAGGCACTACATTCGCTAATGTAATGTTTAATTTAAAATACAAGAAAATAAGCCTAGAAAGCATTACAAGGGCAAGAAGAAGATGGGCGGAAATACATAGGGATTTACTTAATGCCAATGTAGAGGAAGCAAGAAGAAAAGAAGAAGAAAACTACTTTGCTGAATACTCTAGCAAGTTTTAGGAAGGAGAAAATTATGGATAATGATTATTACAACGA
>CADAWN010000055.1:534-2256 GCA_902791625.1 uncultured Erysipelotrichaceae bacterium
GTAGAGGAAGCAAGAAGAAAAGAAGAAGAAAACTACTTTGCTGAATACTCTAGCAAGTTTTAGGAAGGAGAAAATTATGGATAATGATTATTACAACGACAGAATGTTAAGTAAATGGGAAGAAGAATATTTAGAGCCAGAAGACGAAGAAGAAGACTTCATTGACCAAAAAAGGGCTTACGAAGAAGACTTCTACTGCGATGAAATCAAAGGAATATATTAATTAGGAGGAAGAAAAAATGCAAGAGTTAAGTTTATATCAAATAAAAAATGGTTTTATGGAACTTAATAATGCTGATGATATTAGTGAAGAGGATAAAGCTAAAATCAACGAAGAATTGAGTTTAGCATTACAAAATAAATCAAAAAACATTATAAATTATAACAATTATTTAAGCGATTTAATTGCTAATGCAGATATAGAAATTAAAAGAATACAAGGTTATAAAAAGATGTTACAAAATAGACAAGATAGATTTAATAGTTATTTACTAGAAAATATGAATGCATTGAGCATTAAAAAAATTGAAACTCCTGTTGGAAGTGTAACTGTTGCAAAAAGTCCACTATCAGTAGAAATCACAGATGAAAGCAAAGTTCCTGAAAAATACAAGACACAAGTTATAACAACAAAAATTGATAAAACTAAAATAAAAAATGATTTTAAAGAAACTGGCGAAGTTATTGAAGGAGTTCAATATAACACAAACAATACACATTTATTATTTAAGTAATAGAGAGGAATAAATATGGATTATTTAGATTTAATTGATATTAAGTGTAAATGGGAAAATGGAGATTATAATGCTCCAATAGAAAAGGAGGAAAGACAATGAATATTTATGAGAAATTAAACGAAATTATAAACGAATTAGGAATAGTCGAAAAGAACTTGAATGTTTCAACGGGAAAAGGAGGAAGTTATAAAGCAGTGTCCGAAAAAGATGTACTAGACGCAATCAAACCAATTGAATATAAATATAAAATTTATAGCTATCCACTAAATAGAGAAGTAATTGCGGATGAGCAACTAGAGAAGATTAGTACATATAACGGCAAAGAAACAAAAACAATTTCTCAATTTATGAGAATAAAAACAACTTATAGATTTATAAATATTGAAAAGCCAGAAGAATATATAGACATAGTAAGTTATGGAGATGGAATAGACACAGGAGATAAAGCACCAGGAAAAGCTATGACATATTCGGATAAATATGCGTTAATGAAATGTTACAAGGTTTCAACTGGAGATGATCCAGATAAAGACGCAAGTGATAGTTATAATATGTCAAATAAAAACCAGATAGTTAATAAAACAGCTAATGCAGAAACCAAAAAACTAATTACTGATAACATTATTAATTTGTTCAACAAATGGGTTGAAACAAATAATATAGATAAATCAATAATTGATACAATATTAAATAAATACGGATATAAGTCAATTAATGAGGAAATAGCATGATAGTTACAATAGAGAGTGTTGTAAATGAAGGAATAAAAAAGCAAATAATAATAAATGTTCCAATTAACACAGAAATTGAAGAAAATAAAAAATATGAGTTAAAAGAATACAAAGAAAAAAGGTCAAAAAATGCAAATGCATATCTTTGGGAGTTGTTAGGAAAGTTACAAGACAAGTTAATAATTCCCAAAGAGGACTTATATAAGAACTATATTAGAGAAATAGGAGCTTTTGATACATTAGCAATTAAGAAT
>CADAWN010000056.1 GCA_902791625.1 uncultured Erysipelotrichaceae bacterium
TTAAGTGAACGTAAAAATAATTAAATAGTGAAAATGCTAGGCATTTGAGGATTAACAAAAAAGATAAAAAAATTGCCAACAAAATGTTGACACATACCATATACAGAAAAATTATAAGAATACTTGATTTTTTTCTTGAATTATGGTATTATTGTATGTAGGATAGGTATATCATGTTTATAAAAAGGAGGTTTTGATATGCAAAAAGAGAAATTAGAAATCTCTGACGAATTATTACAAAATTTGTCAATAGATGAGATAGCAGAATTAAAAGTTGAGGTTGATGATTTATTAAGCAAAATAGACAATATATTAAATACTTGTAATGTAGCATTAAATTCTTAAAATAAAAGGAGGAATTAATATGGATTTAGAAACACTCAATAAAGAGTATGTTCAATTTAAAAGTGATTTAGAAAAAGCCCGTAAAGAAATTGAAAGCCTTGAAAGTAAGGCAAATGATTTAGCAGATGATAAAATTATCTGGAAAGGAAAATTGGTTGAAGCCAAAAGAAATAAGGATTCTGTTGCAGAAAAACAAGCAGAAGGAGAATTAAAAAGAATAGATACAGAAATAAAAGCAGTTCAAGATGATACATTAAAGAAAAAAGAAGAAATGGAATTAATACAGGCAAAAATCAATGTTAGAATAAAAGAAATTAAAGAAAATCCAGAAATGAAAAAGCATTTAGATGAAGTTATGTCAAAGAAATATGATAGAAAACTATCTAAATTAGAAAATGAAAAAGAAGAAGCTGTTGAAAAGAAAGACAGATTGACAGATTTAAAACAATTAGTTACCGACCATCCTGCTTTAGGTAATAATTTAAAAGGTATTTTGACGGCAACTAAGGAAATGAAAGATTTACAAGCAGAACTTGACGGCATGAAAATGATAGTTGGAACAGGAAAAACAAGTGCATATACATATAAAGACCCAGCTAGAGCAAATGAGATAATAAATACTTTATTACCACAAGCACAAGCCAAACTTGCAACAAATAAAACCCCTTTAATGGCATATATATCAAAAAACGGATTAAATATAACAGAACAAGATATTGATGAATTAGCTGAAAAAGGATTTGCAGTTGATGGAAAAGGAAATATTGATTTAAATTCAACAATGAATAAAAGTATTTCAAGTTTAAATAGACAAATTAAAGGTTATGATAAGTCTATAAGAAACCATCAAATAGCTTTAGAAAATATTGATAATAGGAGTGTACCTGTAACACCAAGAACACCAGACCCAATTACACCAGATCCAATTACTCCACCTGCACCAGACCCAATTACTCCGCCAGAGCCTACGACTTCAGAAAAACCAAAATGGTATCAATTTATTCAAAGATTTAAAAATTGGAATGAAAGAAGGAAACAACAAGCATTACCTGAACCTGAGCCTAGAACTCCAGATCCTGAACCATAAAACAAATGGAAACAGACAACTTAAAGGAAGCAAAAAAAGAGAGAAAATCAGAAGATATGGAAAGATAATAAAATTAGATACTGGTATAGCGAAAGTTATACCAGTATTTTTTTTAGTAAACAAATGATAAAATATATGAATTCATTTATATTTAGCATATTTATAATATTAAAATAATATAAAATCAAGTTTTTTTGCGATTTATTACTTTTAATTCTGGATAAACACAATAAGCAAAAGGTGTATTACATTCTATCGTTTCAAAACAAGAATCATCTTGAAATAGTAAAATAAATTTATCTGCTTCAGGAATAATTGGAGAATTTATTTTTAATAGTTTCAATACACCTTGCTCACTATTTTTGTCGGTAACAATAACATTATATAAAGTATTATCTTTTGTAAGAAAAGTAATATAAACTGGATCATAGCCTTTGTGAAATTGCTTAAATCTGCCTTTATATCTGCATAGTACATTTAAAGCATTTATTGTTTTCATATTTAATTCAGCATTATTATGTATAAAAATATCGCCCTTTTTACTTACAAAATTACCTGTTAATATATCTTTAAAATTATCATTAGGCTTGTTATATAATATCTGTAATTGCTTTAGTGTAGCACACCCAAAATCTTGTAAAAAATTGATTATTTTTATTCTTTCATCTTCTAACATAAAAATTCCTCCTTAAAATAAAAAA
>CADAWN010000057.1 GCA_902791625.1 uncultured Erysipelotrichaceae bacterium
TGGGGGATCGGAATTTAAGAAAACCCTAGCTCAAAGTATTCAAAACACACACTTTCTTAAAAACAGATTATTACATATTTAAGAAAAAATATAAAAAGGAGGCAGTTATGGATAATAAAAATGAAGTTTTAATTTATGAAGATAAAGATGGTATTACAAAAGTAAATGTAACATTTACTGATGAAGATATTTGGCTTACACAAAATCAATTAGCAGAGATTTATAAGACTACGAAACAAAATATAAGTCAGCATATTAGCAGTATTTATGCGGATAAAGAGTTGCCAGAAACTTCAACTGTAAAGAAATTCTTGACAGTTCAAAACGAGGGTTCAAGAAGTGTTAAAAGAAATATAGACCATTATAATTTAGATATGATAATTGCCTTAGGATATAGAGTTCAATCAGAGGTTGCAGTAAGATTTAGAATATGGGCTACACAAAGACTACACGAATACATACAAAAAGGCTTTACAATGGATGATGAAAGGTTAAAACAGGGAGGTAATAGATACTTTAAAGAATTATTACAACGAATTAGAGATATTCGTTCAAGTGAAAGAAACTTTTATCAGCAAGTAACAGATATATATGCAACAAGCATAGATTATGATCCAAGAGCGGACATAACTAAAAAGTTTTTTGCAACAGTTCAAAACAAATTGCATTATGCTGTTCATGAACATACAGCAGCAGAATTAATTTATGATAGAGTAGATAATGAAAAGCCTTATGTTGGAATGACTAATTTTAAAGGTGACTATGTTACAATAGATGATGTAAAAATTGCAAAAAATTATTTATCAGAAATTGAATTAAAAAGATTAAATTTATTAGTATCACAATTCTTGGATTTTGCAGAATTACAAGCATTAGAACAAAGAACAATGAAAATGCAAGATTGGGTAGAAGAACTAGATAACCAAATACTATTAAATAGAAGAAAAATATTAGAAGGTAATGGTAAAATATCACATGAAGAAGCAATAAAAAAAGCAGAAAAAGAATTTCAAATATATAGAGAAAGAGAAATGAAAGAACTTCAAAGTGATTTTGATATGCTTATGAAATCATTACCAAATAAAAAAGGAGACTAAGATGGAAAAACCAATTATAGGGATAATAGGAAAAGTTCAACCACAATACGGAGAAGATATTTGGCACAGAATTAATGTTAGAAGATGACTTTACTCAAAATTTATTCAGTGAGTTTATAAAAAATTGTAAGTAATTGCAGAATTATTCGATGTTCGAAGACCTGCTATTGCAAAACATTTAAATAATATGTTTAATGAAAATGATATACCTGATTATGCAGGTGGAGCAATTGTCATTTGCTAAAGAGTTTAAAAAAGAATTTGATAAAGAAGAAATTTATTTTATAAGGTGTGATTATATGAAAAAAATTGTAATTGACATATTATATTTTCTAATTTAGAAAACAAAGAAAGTAATATAAAGACTCTTTTATATTATGATAAATATCATGAGCAAGACTTAATAACAGATTACAAATACTTTTGGGGATATAAAGGAAATATTGGGCATCTAGATGGAGGTTATAATCGCATAAGTCAAGAAGTATTGGATTATTGTAATGAAAATAATCCTTTTAATGAAGAAGATATAAATGCTGATTGCTACGTAATTGTCTATAATTTTTTTGATTTGAATTTTTGCAATTTAATTATAGATATAGTAAGCAAAATAAGAGCTAATAATAAAGAATTATATGGAATCTTTTGTAATCCATTTAGCTTTGAAGGTAAAAGAAGAAATGAATTTTGTAGAAGTAAAGTAGAACAGATTAAACCATTTTTTTATAAAACATATATCTATGAAAACGATACATTAGGTAAAATTATTAAAGTATCTGCTCCAAATTTAATTGGAGAAACATACAATAATGTTGAATATATTTTATGTGTTATATTAAAACAAGTAATAAATCAAATTAAGGAAAGTAATTTCAAAGATGTAACTATTGAGGACATAACTAACTTGATAACATATTAGTATATGGTATGGAAAAGCAATGTAAGTATTGAAATATAAGTGAAAATGTGATGTTAAAAAAAGCCTATAAAAAGGTTTATTAAGTGAACCTAAAAACAATTAATAAAAAGGTAAAAATATATTAAATTGGGAAATCTTCTAAATTATGAAATAAAAGCCATTCATAATTTTAATAAATGTTTTCCTATAAAAAATTTATGCTATCGCTTTTGTGTCCAAAACTTGACATAGATCCAAAGATGATGTAGTATTTGAAATGGAATTTGTAAAACAAGTTGAAGTAAATATAGATTATATTTTAATGTTAGTTGCAAAATACCATGAATCTAATTGTACAGATTATTGAATGTAGTAAAAAATATATGCAGAAATTTAGAAAATTAGATGAAAAATATAATGTGAATCAGAATAACAAATA
>CADAWN010000058.1:0-405 GCA_902791625.1 uncultured Erysipelotrichaceae bacterium
TTTTAAATTATTTATAATATATTTTCCATAAGAATCAGTTTTATTTGTTCCTGTCCACTCAATAAGTTTCATATCCATTAATTTATTTAATAATTTTACAGCTGTAGGTTTACTTCTATTAATTAATTTTGCAACTTCTCCTGATGTTATTTCTCCTTTATCAAATATTGCTGTTAATATATTTCTTTCTACTAAATTCAAACTATTCCAAGTTTCTTGAATTTTTTGATTCTTTAGCATACTTTCTTCTTTTCTTTGCCCTCTCATAACAATATTATTATCAAGGATTAATAATACAGAATTATGGTCAGGTTCAGAATAAATTGGATCTTTTAAAAAGAACCTTTTCATTTCACTATAAATTCTTTTTACACCTTCATTTAATTCTCTAACAATTCCTAATTC
>CADAWN010000058.1:483-2714 GCA_902791625.1 uncultured Erysipelotrichaceae bacterium
TAATCTCTATGGGTTACAGCGTTTACGAGTCCTTCATACCATGCAAATTCCGGATATTCAGGTACTGTTTTAAATATTCCATCTTGATTTAAATGAGTAAATTCTCTAAGCTGAGAACTAATAAAATCTCTTGCTTGTTCGATTGTTTTATATAAACATGAATCAAAAGTTCTATCTTTCACTATGTTCATTTCTGTACCAACTTTGAACTCCGTACCTTCAAATTTTATAACTCTAACTCTTGCACTTGGCAAGTAAACAGTTGGATTTTTTCCAAAGAGTAACATTCCTGCTTTTGTAAAATGCAAACTTCCATCTTTTTCTCTTAAAAATCCTCTTGCCTTTAAAACTTCTTCAATTGAAGAATCAGTATTTAAACATTGTCTATAATGCTCAGCCATTTCATTATCAATATCATCTATTGATGAATCAATTAATAATTCAGTTTCAAAATTACGTTCTTTTCTATCATATTCCAAGCTTCGAACCTGGTCAGAAGTTAATTTTATTGAAGAATCTCCCTGTCTGCAATAAACTTCATCTTTATTATTTCTAATGATATTATTCATTGCGGGTTCTATATAAAATAATAAGATATTATCATCTTCATTTTTAAAATTCTTTACTTTAATTATCTCAATTTTATAAGAAGGTGTAGTTTTTAAATAAGAAGTAACTACTTTTTGACACTCATTTAATTTTTTTATTCCATATGGATTAAATCCTTCGATTTTTCCATCATCAGTAATTCCAACAACAATTATTCCACCATTTGCATTTGCAAATGAAGCTATTTCATTTGCCAAATCTTGTAAAGAAACTTTTGCGCGTTTTCTATCTAAGTATAAATTTTCTGGCTCTTTACTTAAATAATCTAATGTGATGTTTGAATTTATTTTTGATATATTCATCTTTACCAAGCAACCCCCTTCTCATTCTTTAATTTTATTTTAAAGCATACTTTTAATGGTATCATAACATAATAGCAAATAAATTACAATTAAAAACCGCAAATATACTGTTTGTTCTTTTTAATCTTTGCTTTTAATTTTCTAATAGCCAATCTAGTACATTTAAAATTTTTATTCCCTCATCATTTGATTTAGGAATTTTATCTAATCAAATATTTTGCTATCATGATAGTCTATTCCCTTTAAAGTTTCTGCAACTTGGACATATAATTTTCCATCGCTATTTATAGCAACAAAATCTATTTCGTATTCATCAACTTTTCCAACATATACTTCATATCCTCTTCTTAAAAGTTCTAGATAAACAACATTTTCTAATATATGCCCAAAATCTCCTATCTTTCTGCCTAGTATAAAATATCTTAACCCTAAATCAGAAACATAATATTTTTCTGATGTTTTTAAATATTGTTTTCCCTTTACATCATATCTACTTGCTTTATATAAAAAATATGATTCTGTAAATCCTTCCATATATTTTTTTACTGTTCTAACATTTATATTTCTACCATTACTAGTCATTGTATTAGCAATATTATTTATTGAAACTAAATTTCCTATGTTATCCATTGCAAAATTAGCTACACTTTTTAGCATAGATTCATCTGTAATTTTCTTTCTAGTCATCACATCTTTTATTATTATATCATTGTATATACTACTTATATACAAACTTGCATCATCTTCGCTATTAAAGTTTGTAACATATGGAAGTGAACCAAATGAAATATATCTTCTATATAAGTCATCATTTGTATAATCTTTATATACACTTTTATATTCCTTAAAAGATAATGGCAACATTTTTATTTCTATATATCTTCCTGAAAGTAATGTAGATAACTCACTTGATAATAATTTAGCATTTGATCCAGTTATATATAAATCGACATTTTCTTGTATATATAAGCTGTCAACAGCCTTTTGAAAATTATCTATATTTTGTACTTCATCAATAAATACATAGTTTTTAGCATTTTTATTTAATTTACTAGTTATATAATTATATAAAGATAAATAATCACTTATAAAATTGTACTTTAAATCCTCTAAATTTATAGCAATTATCTGATTTTCCTTTACTCCATTTTGCAATAAATAATCTTGATACATTTTTAATAATGTAGATTTACCACATCTTCTTAAACCAGTAATAACTTTTATTAATTCTTTATCCTTAAATCTTTTTAATATATTTAGATATTCTGTACGTTTTATCATCATTACATACCTCCAACATTATTATACAACAATAGAGAA
>CADAWN010000059.1 GCA_902791625.1 uncultured Erysipelotrichaceae bacterium
ATATTTTTAATTGATATTTCTGGAGTTAATGTTACATTTTGCATAACAATAATATCATTTGAAAGTTTTTCTTTGATATTTTGATAAATATTATTTAAGTTAATTCCATACTGATCTATTTTATTTATAAAAATAATTGTTGGTATATTCATTTTTTGAAGTGCATGGAATAGTATTCGGGTTTGTGCTTGTACACCATCTTTAGCAGAAATTACTAAAATAGCTCCATCAAGAACAGATAAGGAACGATACACTTCTGTTATAAAATCTGTATGTCCAGGAGTATCTACAATATTGATTTTGTAGTCATTCCAATTAAAAGAAGTAACTGCTGCCTGAATTGTGATTCCACGCTGACGTTCTAAAAACATAGTATCTGTCCTTGTTGTTCCCTTATCTACACTGCCTAATTCTAAAATCGCTCCACTTGTATAAAGCAGACTTTCCGTTAAAGTCGTCTTTCCTGCATCTACATGAGCAAGAATACCAATGTTGATTATTTTCATGGAATTTCCCTCCCTACAAATTTATCTTTTAACTTAAAATCAATATTTGCTAATTTTGTCCTTTTAAACTATTCTCAAAATCAATTATCCACTTTTCTAATGTTTCTACTAATGCTAATTGTTGTTTGAACATTTGTTTTCCAACATTAGGAATATGTTGTCTATGAGATTGTCTTTCATTTGGCAATTCTTTTAATTCTAATATCTTTGATTTTATATTAGAAACAAGAATCTTTTTTTGTTCATCATCTACTAAATCTAAATTCGTAATAATAATATTAAAATCCAAATATAGACTAACATCATAATTTGAAATATCATTCATAAGTCTATTAAAATAATCATTACCTTTGTCAGTAATAGTATATACTGCTTTATCTGGCATATTTCCCTCTTTCTCTTTATGGCTAACAATATATTCTTTTGATTCTAATTGTAATACTTTCTTATAAATAGACTGTTCACTAATTTTTACCCATCTTGGTATATTACGATATTCTATATTTTTTTTAATATCATAAGCACTTTGTGATTTTTGTTTAATAAGTCCTAATAATACCAAATCTATATTTGACATAATCTCTACTCCTTACTTAATATAATCTGTAACGCCAAGTCTATTTCCAAATGGATCTTCAAACTCGACTGCATTACCAGTTCCAATTTTAAAAGGCTCACTCAAAAATTTTATACCATTATTCAACATTTCTTTATAGAAGATTGCAACATCTTCTACTTTAGAAGATTGCAACATCTTCTACTTCAAACCATATTGTAGGCTTTAAATTCTCAAATTTATTTTTGTCTTTCTAATTATACCACATTTTTTTAATTTTAATTGAGCGTAATATTACTAATTTCCGATTATTATTTATTATCAGAAATTGTAACAATACAAGCATCTGCCATTGCTTGTTTTATTATATCTGCTCTCTCTCTTTTTATAACATTTTTAATATTCAATTGTAATGCCATTTTAATATATGCACTTTTCTTTGATAAATAATAACCATTTTTATATGTCATTAATCTAATTTAATTTATCATATGAGGCTTTTACTTTTTTTAAAAGAATCATGCACATTTCTATAGATTTATCATAGTTTTTTCTATCTAATGTAATTATGCCAGTATTTGTTTTTGAAAAATATGAGTAATTAGTTGCAAAATCATAGGTCATTGTATAATCTTTAACATTTTCATCAATAAAAATTTTAAATTCCAAGTCTTCAGTTATTTCATATTTCAATGCCTCTTGATACATAGCATGAACTAACATATTTGTAGATAATATATCTACTATTTCAGCAAAATCATTTTTTAGTTCAATATAATCATATTGTTCAATTATTTTGTTAGATAATGTTCCTTTATTATCTAGTAATTCAGCTTGTAATTTACCATCCTTTACTTTAATCATTTTACCACCCTTACTTCTAAATACTACGAAAAAAGGTGTCAATAGTATTAAAGTGTTTAAATACTACCGACACCTCTAAATAATTCATTATAAAGATTTATTAATTTCGATTGTTTTTTCATAGCTGTACCTCCATTTCTAGAGAATACCTCTTTCATTGGTTATATATATTA
>CADAWN010000060.1:0-397 GCA_902791625.1 uncultured Erysipelotrichaceae bacterium
TTATGGTTTGCAACAATAGGAGTATTTATTTGGTATATTAATCAACCAATAGAAGAAGTTGAAACCACAACAACACAGGATGCCGATACAAAAGGAGATAATTCTCCAATAAATCAACATATAGGAGAGTGATAGTATGGCAAGAGCAAGACAAACAAAAACAGTAAAAAGAACTATACGAAGAGCAAGAAGAGTTAGAAGAAGAAGATAAAAAGGAAAAGTATTATGAAATTTGATTTTACTAAACCAGAACTAGATTATATACTAGAAAACGCAAATTTTACTATTGAGGAAGAACAAATATTTAAAATGTTAACAAGTAAATATGGAAGAGCTTCTATTGTAAATATATCTTTAACTATGAATATGTCTGAAAGTACAGTAAAAAGAAGAATAA
>CADAWN010000060.1:410-2128 GCA_902791625.1 uncultured Erysipelotrichaceae bacterium
AAGAGTAGCTACTTTATCGAAAGCACAACTCCAATCGTGTTGCCTATATTTTATTTTTAGATTGGAGAGATTGGAGAATTAAATATGGAAGAAATTTGGAAAGATATAAGAGGATATGAAGGAACTTATCAAATAAGTAATTGTGGTAGAGTTAAGTCTTTATGTCGAAGAAGAAGAAAAGAAGATAAAATATTAAAAGCACTATTGAATTCACGAGATTATTTGCAAGTAAATTTATATAAAAATGGTAAAATGTTTAGATATTTGATTCATAGACTTGTAGCAGAAGCTTTTATTCCTAACCCTAATAAATTACCATGTATAAACCACAAAGATGAAAATAAGCAAAATAATTACGTAAATAATCTTGAATGGTGTACTTATCAATACAACAATAATTATGGCACTAGACCTGATAGAGTAAGTCAAAATAATTATTTTTCTAAAACTATTTTACAATATTCAAAAGAAAATACTTTTATAAAAGAATGGAAAAATACAAGAATGGCTATAATTGGTAATAATTTTTTTGGAAAAGAAATTAATAATCTTTATACTATTAAACGAGCAATACAAGATTGCTGTACTGGAGAAAGACAAACTGCTTATGGATTTAAATGGAAATATAAATAATAAATATAAAAAGAAGCATAATGCTTCTTTTTTTTGACCTTTTTTTGATTTAATTATGATATTTTAAATCAACAATTCTATTTTATAATCTAAATATAAAGAAAGGAGATGTGAGAAGTGAAAAAAGATAGTTTAATCATAACGAGAGAAACTATGCTCGGACATCTCCTTTTAATTTTAAAGAAGTTAAACAACATAATTTATTAAGCTCTAAAATCAAAAATAAAGCAATTTAATTTTAAAACAAACAAGTTATATAGTTTAAGCATAAGAATGGCTTAAAACTAAAATACAAAACAAATAGGAGGTAATTAACAAAATGGCTTATCCATATTATGCAAATAGTCAATATTATATGCAAAATATGCAAGATTTACAAAACATGAGAGAAAAAATAGACAGACAAATGCAACAAATGCAACAAATGCAACAATTAAATCAAAATCAAATGCAACAACAACCACAAATTCCTCAAGTAAATCAAACATTTCAGTTAGCACCTAACCCAACTAATAATGAATTAGAAAGCAAATATGTAAATAATATTGATGAAGTAAAAAATACTTTTGTAATGAAAACAGGTGTGTTTGTGAATAAAGATTTTACTTCTATGTGGGTAAAAACAACAGATGGAAATATAAAAACTTATGAACTAAATGAAGTGATACAACAAGATCCAAAAGATGTAGAAATAAATAATTTAAAACAAGAATTGCAAAGAATGAAGGAGATGATTAATTATGCAAATGAATCCAATGTCGATAATTCAGACTATGATGAATCAAATGAAAGTAAAAATGCCACAAAACTTTCAAACAATAAACGCACTAATGCAAGGCAAAAATAATCCACAAGATTTAGTAAATCAAATATTTGGAAGTATTAGTCCAGAACAAAAACAAAATTTATTAAATCAATGTAAACAGTACGGTATGCCTAATGAGATGTTGGCAAAATTACAAAATATGAAATAGATAATAATTGCATTTAGCATTATTATAAATATTTTAAAAGAAAGGAGAGAAAAGTTATGGGAGATAACTTAAGTCCAGCGGACGTGAAAGCAATTGTTGGAAATAACAACC
>CADAWN010000061.1:0-1259 GCA_902791625.1 uncultured Erysipelotrichaceae bacterium
AATAATAGACGTGGATGCATATACAGGAGGATTTAACCTGCAAATTGCATACTCAACAGGTTACACCGCAGGATTACTACAATAAAATAACACAAGAATAATGAAAGCAATAATACAAAAAAATAAAGAAATAATGACAAAAGCAATAATACAAAAATAAAGCAAGAATGGCAAAAGCAATAATGCAAGAAATAAAGCAAGAATGACAAAAGGAACAATACAATCAATAAAGCAAGAAATAATAAAATACGAAAATGCAATTAAATAAATTACATAATAAATGTAGCCTTAAAGAAGAATACATAAATAAACAAAAATTGAGAGGAAAAAAGGATGGAAGAGTTAGATAACGAATTGGAAATTTTGCTTGAAATAGGAAACAAAAATGGAACATTGGAAAAGATTGATTATTTAAAAGAAAATAAAGAAGATGAAAGACTAAAGTTTACTATACTTTTAATATGCTAGATGTATTTGGAATATCGTCAAAGAAATTGCATAGAGAAGTAAAAATTGAACCAAATTTTAAAACAGAAGATTTAGTAGAATTGCTTAAGCACTTAAAAGAAAACAACACAGGCACAGATCAAGATATAGCAAATGTTCAATATTTTATTAACAATCAGAATGAAAAGTATAAACAATTACTTGAAGACATAATTTCAAAGAGCTTAACAATAGGAATTAATGCAAAGAATATAAACAAAGTGTGGCCTGGATTAATTCCTGATTATGAAGTGCAACAAGGAGAAAGGCTAGAGCAAAATATTGACAAAGTAGAAAACAAAAATATAATAGTTACACAAAAATTTGACATGCAGAGTAGAAAATGGAAATGTTACATTATATTCAAGAAATGGAAACATTTATGAAGGTTTACACGAATTAGAAAGTGAACTAGCAAATTTTCCTGATGGCATGTATGATGGAGAATTATTGGTAAATGCAGAAGACAAAAGAGATGAAAACAATATACCAATGTTTATAAGAAAAGAATTAGAGAAAAAAGAAAAAACAGGGGAAAAAGGAAAAAAAGATTTTGATAAATCTCTACTAGAGATAATCTATGCTCCAATGCCATCAAAAGAACTGTTTAAGAAAACAACTTCATTAGTTAATTCAGATTTGTTAATTCAGATTTAGAAGATAAAAAGGATATCAATATTTGGTTATATGATATGACACCTTTGCAGAATTTCGATGAAATGGAAGACTATGAAGTTCCAGTGGAAGAAAGAAAATCAGAATTAAAAAATAGA
>CADAWN010000061.1:1344-2048 GCA_902791625.1 uncultured Erysipelotrichaceae bacterium
CTAAATCAAGAAGGAATGATGATAAATGTGTATGGTTCAAAATACGAATTTAAAAGAAGCAAAAATATGATAAAAGTTAAACAAATGTATCCAATAGATCTAAGAGTTGTAGATGTATTAGAAGGAAGCGGAGCAAACAAAGGTAAAGTAGGAGCATTAGTAGTAAATTATAAGGGTACACCACTTAAAGTCGGAAGTGGCTTATCTAAAGAACAAAGGGAAGAATTTTGGAAAGACAAAAACCTAATAATGGGAAAAATAATAACAATTAAATATTTTGAGGAAACAACAAATAAGAAAGATAATAAGAAAAGTTTAAGATTTCCAATCTTCCTAGAAGTAAGAAATGATAAAGATGAAGAAAGTTACAACTAGTTATAGCTTTAATCATAAATGTGTGACTAAATCAAACCTATAAAACAAAATAATAAGAAAAAGAAAAACACAACAAAATAAAACAAACAAAACAAAATTATAAGAAAAAGAAAAGAGAAAATAACTCAAACAAATAAAACAAAATAATAGGAAAAAGAAAAATGCAAACAAGTTAAAACATAAAACAAAATAATAAAATAAAGGAGAAAAACATTAATACAATAAATAATAATTCTGAATCAGAACTAACAATAAAAAAATCCAAATTTATTGCACATTCATTTAAGGTAAATTCAATTCAGCAAATTGAGAAGATATTAGAAGAAAAC